>CAYSDG010000109.1:0-5817 GCA_964429705.1 uncultured Oscillospiraceae bacterium
GAACGAGCGCAACAAGCTGGACACCCTCTTCCTCCACATGACCGACGGCGTGGTAGCCTTCGCCAACGACGGAGCCGTTCTGACCAGCAACCCCGCCGCCAGCCACATGCTGGGCCGCGAGGTCTCCTTCTACGACTACGACGCCCTTTTCGGTCAGATCTTCCCCTTTTCGCAGATCCAGTCCCTTCAGCGGCCTGAGTTCCTCTCCGGCGAGATGGCTGTCGGGGAGCGCATCCTTGAGCTGTACGTGGCCCCCTTCTCCGACGGCAGCGGCGGCGGCGTGATGGCCGTGCTGCACGACATCACCGCCCAGCGCAAAAATGAGGATATGCGCAAGGAATTCGTGGCCAACGTGTCCCACGAGCTGCGCACGCCTCTCACCAATGTCCGCAGCTACGCGGAGACCATCCGGGACAACGAGGACATCCCCCGGGAGATGGAAAACAGCTTCCTGGACATCATCATCAACGAGACGGACCGCATGACCCGCATCGTGCAGGATCTTCTGACCCTCAGCCGTCTGGACTCCGGCCGGGCCGACATCAAGATGGCCCCCTTCTCCTTCCGGGAGGCCCTGGAGTCCGTGTGCCGCGCCGTGGAGCTGGAGGCCCAGCGCCATGGCCACACCCTCACCCGCCAGTACGAGGCGGAGCTGCTGCCCATGATCACCGGCGACCGCAACCGTCTGGAGCAGGTGATGATGAACGTCATCGGCAACGCCATCAAATACACCCCCGACGGCGGTGCCATCCAGGTCAACGCGGGCACCACCGGCAAGCTGGTGTGGATGGAGGTCGCCGACAACGGTATCGGTATCCCCGCCAAGGACCGGGACCGGATCTTTGACCGCTTCTACCGGGTGGACAAGGCCCGCAGCCGCGAGAGCGGCGGCACCGGTCTGGGCCTCTCCATCGCCAGGGAGATCGTTCTCCGCCACAACGGCACCATCGCCCTGACCGACCACTCCGGCCCCGGCACCACCATCCGCATCGAGCTGCCCATCCACCAGAACAGCGTCAAGGAGACCGCCCATGAAGAAGATGAGTAAAAGGGGCGTGGACCGGCTGCAGGATCTGCTGCTGGTCCTGCTGGCCCTGTCGGCCCTGACCCTGGTGCTGCGCCTGCCCACCTTTCAGGAGGGGCTGAACGACCGGGTGCAGGCGCTGTTTGCCGCCGCGCCCGCGGATACCGGCGTTTCGCTCACAGAGGACCTCAGCGGCGCCATGCCCGCCGTCCATCTGGTGGCCACCGCAGACAGCGAGTACGGCCGCCACGCGCAGCTCTATCTGGATGCCGCCTCCCCCGAGCTGACCGGTGTACTCCCCCTCTTCCGGGAGGCCCTGGGGTCTGCCGCGGAGGCCGCTTCCTCCGGCGACCACGCCCTGCAGGCCGCACTGAACGCCCCCGGCCTGTTTCTCTCCCTCACACGTCCGCTCTCCGGCAGCATCGCCGCCCTCTGGCTGGGCTGTGAGAGCGCTCCCGCGCTGGAGATCCAGTCCATGGCCCTGACCACCGGCGAGGACGACAGCGCCACACTGTACCTGGCCGCCCCGGACGGCTCCATCACCCGCTATGCCACCGCTCTCACCGCTACCGCCATCTACGACTGCGTTGCGGTCTTCTCCCCCAACGGCGGCAGCTTCGCCTTCGAAAGCAGCTACAGCGCCCTGCAGCCCTACACCGTTCTCACCGCGCAGGTCACCGCCTATCCCGACATCCACGCCGCCGTTCCGGACAGCTACTCAGCCTACAACCTGCTGACAGCGCTGGACTTCAACGCCCACACCCACTACCGCCACTTTGAGACTGACGGGACCGAGGTGGTGCAGGAGTCGCCCCGCACCCTGCGCGTCAGCCCCGACGGGACCGTGGTCTACAGCGGCGACAAGTACACCGGCTCCAGCCTCTACCAGCTCCGCAGCTCCGGCGAGACCGCCACAGATGCCGACGCGCTCCAGGCAGCTATCACCCTGGCCAGCGCGCTGACCGGCGGCACCGGTGCCGCCCCTTTGTACCTTCAGAGCCTCTCCGCCACGGATACCGGCTGGCAGATCCATTTCAGCTATCAGGTCCAGGGTCTCCCGGTCCTGCCCTCCGGCGGCGGCAGCGCCCTCTCCGTCACCATCAGCGACAGCAGTATCAGTGCCTTCACCTACCACTGCCGCAGCTTCACCGACGCGGAGACGTTCTCCCCTCTCCTGTCCCCCTCCATTGCCACCGCTATCGCCGCCCGGTCGCCCGGGTCCGGCCTGAGCATCTGCTACACCGACAGCGGCGAGGAGCTGCTCTCTGCCCAGTGGCTGGCCGGCTGACCGCTTTGAAAGGAGATCCCCTTGGAAACCAGACGACTGAAAAACATCGCTATACTGATCCTGCTCCTCCTCAACGGCTGCCTGCTGCTCCTGCTGGGCTACCAGCGCCTGCAGTCCCACCGCAGCCAGCAGGCGGCCATCGAGCAGCTGCACACTCTCTTCGCCGCCGACCAGCTCGCCCTCTCCCCCCAGGCCGATCTGTCACAGGAACCTCTGCCGCCCCTGACGCTGACCCGCGACACCGCAGCGGAAAGCGATATCGCCGACTTTCTGCTGGGCGCGGAGGCCGACTTTCTCAGCCAGGGCGGCGGCATCCACAGCTACACGGCGGACAGCGGCGCACTCTATTTCCGCTCCGGCGGCAGCTTTGACGGCAGCGCCCTCTCCCTGCCGGTGGAGAACATCCGCGACTTCTCCCACAGCTTTTTCCGCACCTTCGACTATGTGCAGGTCACCGAGCAGATCTCCGGCGGCTCCGGCACTGTCATTGCCGCCCAGCAGGCAAACGGCGTCAGCATCATCAACTGCCCCGTGACCCTGACCTTCCAGGACGGTATGCTCACCGCCGTGTCCGGCTCCCATGTCAGTCTGCTCAGCGCCGCAGCGGCAGATACGGACGAGCAGATCTCCTGCGTCACAGCGCTGGTCCGGTTTCTCGACTATCGCCGCAGCTCCGGCATGATCTCCCGCCAGGTCAACGCCATCTCCTGCATCTACACCCTGGACAGCACCGCCTCCACCCTGCGCCTGCTGCCCGCCTGGCAGATCGAGACGGACACCTATACCTACCTGGTGAACTGTTCCAACGGCGAGGTGACCCGCCAAAGCTGAGACGCCGCTCCAGCGACAGTTTTATTAAAATTTTTTTAAAACTTTTTCCTGTATCCCATTGATTTTACAGAAAAATCTGTTATACTGTTAGTATCTATGATTATGTCTACTGAGTGCCGTTTCCGGTATGAAGTGTTCTCTCCTGGGTACAATGTACCTGTGGACCTATATCGTTTGCAGTGAGGTGCAATCCTTTGACCAAATATATTGTTGAGGGCGGTCGGCCCCTGTATGGTGAGATCCCTATCAGCGGCGCGAAAAATGCCGCCGTTGCTATCATTCCCGCCGCGCTGATGGTCGGCGGCGTCTGCCGCATCGAGAACATCCCCCAGATCAGCGACGTAAACATCCTTCTGAATATCCTTCACGACCTGGGGGCCAGTGTGCGCTACATCAACCCCCACACCGTGGAGATCGACTCCTCCACCCTGCGCAACGCCCGGGTGCCCTATGAATCTGCCCGCCGCTGCCGCGCCTCCTACTACATGCTGGGCGCGCTGCTGGGCCGGTTCGGCACCGCCGATGTGGCGCTGCCCGGCGGCTGTGACTTTGGCGGCACCCGCCCCATCGACCAGCATCTCAAGGGCTTCCATGCTCTGGGAGCCCAGGTGGACACCCAGAGCGGCTTCGTCATGGCCGAGGCCGCCGGCGGTCGGCTGAAGGGGGCCAACATCTTCTTTGACAAGGTCTCCGTGGGCGCGACCATCAACATCATGCTGGCCGCCGCTCTGGCAGACGGCATGACCGTTCTGGAGAACGTGGCCAAGGAGCCCCACATCGTGGATCTGGCCAACTTCCTCAACTCCATGGGCGCCAACATCATGGGCGCAGGTACCGATGTCATCAAGATCCGTGGCGTGGAGAAGCTGCGGGGCGGAACGTACTCCATCATCCCCGACCAGATCGAGGCCGGCACCTACATGGCCGCTGTGGCGGCCTGCGGCGGCGAGGTCAAGATCTGCAACATCATCCCCAAGCACATGGACTGCATCACCGCCAAGATGGAGGAGATGGGCGTGGAGATCCAGGAGATCGACGACAGCCTTCTGGTCAGCCGCATTGGGCCGCTCAAGCGCACCAATATCAAGACCATGCCCTACCCCGGCTTCCCCACCGATATGCAGCCCCAGGTGGCTGCGGCCCTCTGCCTGGCCCGCGGCACCAGCATCATCACCGACAGCGTGTGGAACAGCCGCTTCCGCTATACTGACGAGTTCAAGCGCATGGGCGCACAGATCCAGGTAGACGGCAATCTGGCCATCATCGAGGGTGTAGAGCGTCTCAGCGGCGCGCAGCTGGAAGCGTGTGACCTCCGGGCAGGCGCTGCCATGCTCATCGCCGCTCTGGCCGCCCAGGGCGTCAGCGAGATCACCAATGTCCAGTATATCGAGCGCGGCTACGAGGACGTTATCGGCAAGATCCGCGCCATCGGCGGCAAGATCCGCGCGGTAGAGGTCCCCGACGAGGAGACATCCGTCTCCACTGCGGGCTGACCCGTTTCCCCCACATGATACGCGCCCGGCGGCGAGTTCTCGCTGCCGGGCGTTTCGATTTGCAAAGGGCGCGTCCCCTTACTCAGTTCGCCCAGGAGGTTTTCATGACCAGTTTCTGTACCATTGCCAGCGGTTCGTCCGGCAACGCTTCCCTGCTGTCCTGCGGCAGCACCCATCTGCTGATCGACATGGGCATTTCCTGCCGCCGGGTACTGACAGCCCTGAAGGCGATGGGCCTCTCAGCCGAGGAGCTCAGCGCCATTCTTATCACCCACGAGCACACCGATCATATCGGCGGCCTCGCTACCTATCTCAAAAAGTACAGCACCCCCCTCCTCTGCACCCCCGGCACCGCCCGGCAGCTCCACCGCCGTCTGGCGGGCGCGGCTCCCCTGCTGCGCCCCGCCCCGCTGGGGCAGGTCCAGACACTGGGGGAACTGTCCATCACCCCGCTGGCCACCAGCCATGACTGCGCGGAGAGCGCCGCCTACCGGGTGGACACGCCGGACGGTACCCTGGCCTACCTGACGGACACCGGCTTTATCTGTCAGGAGACCGCCGATGCCCTGCTGGGTTCTGAGCTGCTGGTGCTGGAGAGCAACCACGACATAGAGACTCTTCGCTCCGGCCCCTATCCTTACCATCTGAAGCAGCGGGTCCTGGGCCCTCTGGGGCATTTGAGCAACGATGTGGCCGCCCAGTTCGCGGCGGACAGCGCCCGCTCCGGCACCCGGGACATCATTCTGGCCCACCTCAGCGAGGAGAACAACACCCCCCAGATGGCCCTGAACACCGTGGGGCGGCTGCTGGAGGCGGCGGGCTACACCGGTCAGCTCACCGTAGCGCCCCGCAGCACCCCCAGCGAGATACATAGATTGGAGAGAGTACGATGCAGCGAGTAACGATCCTCTGCGTTGGCAAGCTGAAGGAAAAGTTTTATATCGATGCCGCGGCGGAATATGCCAAGCGTCTCAGCCGCCACTGCAAGCTGGAGATCCTGGAGCTGCCGGAGCAGCGCCTGCCGGAGGCCCCCTCCCAGGGGGAGATCGACGCGGCTCTGGAGAAGGAGGCCGCTGTCATCCGGGAAAAGCTGCCCAAGGGAGGCAGCCTCATCGCCATGTGCATCGAGGGCAAGACCATGTCCAGCGAGGCGCTGGCCCAGAAGCTGATGCAGTTTGGCC
>CAYSDG010000110.1:0-1286 GCA_964429705.1 uncultured Oscillospiraceae bacterium
GGGCGAGGGCTCCAACCGCGCCCGCAACTGGCAGCGCTACGACCTGGGCGGCAAGGGCAGCCTGGCCTTCGAAGAGGGCGTGGACTCCTATGTCACCTATGCCGGTCCCCTGAAGGACAACGTGGCAAAGAGCCTGTATAAGGTGAAGTCCACCATGTGCAACGTGGGCGTTACCAGCATCCCCGACCTGCAGAAGAATGCCCGCCTGACCCTGGTCAGCGCGACCTCCATCGTGGAGGGCGGCGCCCACGACGTGGTGCTCAAGAGCCAGGCATCCTCTCACAACGGATAAGGATCACGCTTTTTCTTACGGAGCTGCCGCTGTATGCGGCGGCTCCGTTTTTTTGCTGGGGTATTTCCATACCCCGGCGCGTTTTCGCCACTTTTTAGCGGTAAAAAGAGACCCGCCTGGAATCGAAACCCCATAAAATATCATACGGAAGCACCCTTTTTGTTTGACTTTTTCCCAAAACAGGGCAAAAGTCTTGCAATCCGGGCAAAATGGAGTAAAATAAAACTGGGTTCTGGTGCCCAGGACCATTTATATTGTTAACAAAATTTATGATATAAGAAAGAAGGATCCCCTATGACGAAAGTCAATGTTATCTCCGGCTTTTTGGGAGCCGGTAAGACCACGCTGATCAAAAAGCTGCTGGATGAGGCGCTGAAGGGCGAGAAAATTGTCCTCATCGAGAACGAATTCGGTGAGATCGGCATCGACGGCGGCTTCCTGAAGGAGGCCGGCGTGGAGATCAGCGAGATGAACTCCGGCTGCATCTGCTGCTCCCTGGTGGGCGATTTCGGCGAGGCCCTGCGCAAGGTCATGGATCAGTTCCACCCCGACCGCATCCTCATCGAGCCCAGCGGCGTGGGCAAGCTCAGCGATGTGGTGAAGGCGGTGCAGGGTGTCATTGCCGACCAGAGTGACATGGTGCTTGGCTCTGCCATCACTGTGGCCGATGCCACCAAGTGCAAGGTCTATATGAAGAACTTCGGTGAGTTCTACATCAACCAGGTGGAGAATGCCGGAGCCATCGTCCTCAGCCGCACCCGGAAGCTCACTGCCGAGAAGCTGGAGGCTGCTGTGGCCCTGCTGCGGGAGAAGAACCCCAGCGCCCCTATCGTCACCACCGACTGGGCGGAGCTCACCGGTGAGCAGCTGCTGGCCGCCATGGAGAGCGGCAACACGATGGCCGCCGACCTGTTGGCCGAAGCGCATGAGCATCACCACGAGCACGATGAGCACTGCACCTGCGGCTGCCATGATCACGACCATAATCACGAGC
>CAYSDG010000110.1:1386-5792 GCA_964429705.1 uncultured Oscillospiraceae bacterium
ATCACCACCATGACCATGATGAGCATGAGCACCATCATGAGCATCACCACGAGCACGACGAGCACTGCACCTGCGGCTGCCATGATCATGACCATGATCACGAGCATCACCACCATGACCATGATGAGCATGAGCACCATCATGAGCATCACCACGAGCATGACGAGCACTGCACCTGCGGCTGCCACGATCATGATCATGACCACCACCATCATCACGCTGATGAGGTGTTCACCAGCTGGGGCGTGGAGACCACCCGTACCTTCAGCCAGGAGCAGATCCACCAGATCCTCACAGCGCTGGACAGCGGCGAGTACGGCGCGGTGCTGCGGGCCAAGGGTATCGTCAGCGACGGTGCTGGGCAGTGGATCCACTTTGACTACGTTCCCGAGGAGCATGAGGTGCGCCACGGCGCGGCGGATTACACCGGCCGCCTGTGCGTCATCGGCAGCCAGCTCAACGAGCAGGGCCTGAAGGCTCTCTTTGAGGTGTGAGCATGATGCAGGAACAGGTTTTTCCCGTCTATCTCATCGCCGGTTTTCTGGACGGCGGCAAGACGACTTTTATCAACGGCATTTTGGCCGATGGCTTTGCGCTGGAGGACAAGACCCTGCTGCTGTGCTGCGAGGAGGGCGAGGTGGAGTATGAAAATCTCCACAATGTCACGGTGCTGAAGGTGGACGAGCTGGAGGAGCTGACGCCTGATTATCTGGAGGCACAGCGGGTCAAGTGCGGTGCTACCCAGATCATCGTGGAGTATAACGGTATGTGGCAGATCCAGGATTTCTACGAGAATGCTCTGCCGGAGAACTGGATCCTCTATCAGATCGTGGTCCACGTGGAGGGTCCCACCTTCGACAGCTACACCAAGAATATCACTTCTCTCATGATGGAGAAGCTGCGCAACGCGGATATGATCGTCATCAACCGCTGCAACGACGCGCTGCGCGCCTCGCTGCGCCAGAAGAACCTGCGCCTGGTAAACCGCCGGGCGGACATCTATCTGGAGAACGAGGATGGCAGCAACGAAAATTATATGGACGGCACCGTCTCCGCCTTTGATCTGGAGCAGGAGGTGATTCGCATCCCCGACGAGGACTATGGACTCTGGTATGTGGAGATCATGGACAATCCGGAGATGTACGCGGGCAAGACGGTGGTCTACCGGGCCATTATGTGCAAGCCCCCGGAGTACGGTGACTATTTCACGCCCGGCCGCTTCGCCATGACCTGCTGCGAGGACGATATGCCCTTCCTGGCGGTGGCCTGTGTGGGGTATGACACCAGGGATATCCCCGAGCGGGCCTGGGTGGAGATCACGGCTACCTGCGCCGTGGAGCACTGGGATCCCTACGGCGAGGATGACGGCCCTGTGCTGCATGTCACCAGCATCAAGGCCTGCCCCAAGCCCAAAGAAGAAGTCGTTCAGATGTAAACAGACAAAAAGCAATGCCGCCCATCCGGGCGGCATTGCTTTATTGTTTTTGCAGTCACAGCTCCTCCAGCTCCTCCAGCCACAGGCGGGAGACAGCGTCGCTGGGCATATGCCAGTCGCCCCGGGGGCTGAGCCCCACAGAGCCGATCTTGGGCCCGTCGGGCAGGCAGGAGCGCTTGAACTGCTGGACAAAGAAGCGGCGGTAGAAGTTTTTCAGCCACTTCAGCAGCACCTCCCGGTCATAGCGGCGGCCCAGGGCGTGCTCCGCCAGGCGCAGTACCTTCCGGGGGCTGAAGCCCCAGCGCAGGATATAGTACAGGAAGAAGTCGTGAAGCTCATAGGGGCCGACCAGATCCTCGGTCTGCTGGCTGATCTTGCCCTGCACGGCGGGGAGCAGCTCCGGGGAGATGGGGGTGTCCAGAATATCCTCCAGAACGTGGGTCAGGTCCTCGTCCTTCTTCAGATTGTCGCGGGCCACATAGTCCACCAGATGGCGCACCAGCGTCTTGGGGATACCGGCGTTGACACCGTACATGCTCATGTGGTCGCCGTTATAGGTAGCCCAGCCCAGGGCCAGCTCGCTGAGGTCACCGGTGCCGATGACGATGCCGCCCACCTGGTTGGCCACGTCCATCAGGACCTGGGTACGCTCCCGGGCCTGACCGTTTTCAAAGGTGACGGAGTGATCCTCCATACTGTGGCCGATGTCCTTGAAGTGGCTCTTCACCGTGTCACCGATGGGGATGGTCCGCAGGTTGACACCCATGCGCTCCGCCAGAATGACGGCATTGTTTTTGGTGCGGTCCGTGGTACCGAAGCAGGGCATGGTGATGGCCACGATGTCGGTGGCGGGCCGGTGGAGCATGGACATGGCCAGCGCGGTGATAAGCAGAGCCAGGGTGCTGTCCAGTCCGCCGGAGAGGCCCACCACGGCAGCCTTGGCGTGGGTGTGCTCCAGCCGCTTCTTCAGCCCCAGGGCGGAGATGGTCAGGATCTCCTCGCACCGGGTGGCCCGGTCCGCCGCATTTTCGGGGATAAAGGGGGTGGGGGAGAGGTAGCGGCGCAGCTTGGTGGTGCGCAGCTCCAGGTGGAAGCTCTTGCGCCCCATGTCCTCGGCGCAGGTGGTATAGGTGTTGGCTCGCCGCCGGTCGTACACCAGGCGCTGCACATCGATCTCGCTCATGGTCAGACCGGTGGCGAAGCGCCGCTGCGCCAGCAGCGCGCCGTTTTCAGCGATGATATTGTGCCCGGCGTACACGGCGTCGGTGGTGGACTCGCCCTCGCCGGCCTCGGCGTAGACGTAGCCACAGATCAGGCGGCCGGACTGGCCTACCACCAGCTGACGGCGATAGGCGGCCTTGCCCACAGTCTCGCAGCTGGCGGACAGATTCAGAATGATAGTGGCACCCGCCTGGGCCAGCGCGCAGGAGGGAGGTGTCACGCCCCAGAGGTCCTCTCCAAGCTCCACGCCCACCACAAGGCCGGGCACACTGTCGCAGGCGAAGAGACCTTTGGTGTTCAGGGAAACAGTCTGTCCGCACAGCTGGATGATGTAATCCGCACTGCTGCCGGAGACGAACCAGCGCTCCTGTTCGGCGGGCAGGGTGGTCTTGGGGATCACGCCCAGGATGCTGCCCTTCTGAAACACCACGGCGCAGTTGTACACCTTGTTGTCCCAGCCGCAGCGGACGGGCATGCCCAGCGCGGTAAGGATCTCCAGATGTTTCGTGGCCTCCAGAATAGTGGACAGGCCGTCCTCGGCGCCCTGGAGCAGGGTGTCGTGGAGGAACAGATCGCCGCAGGTGGAGCCTGTCAGGCAGAGTTCCGGCAGGGCCAGCAGCTTCACGCCCTGGCTGTCCGCTTCGCGAATCATGGTGAAGATCTGCTCAGCGTTGTGGCGGCAGTCGGCCACCTGGATGCTGGGGGTACCGGCAGCAACAGAAATAAAACCGTCTCTCATATACAAAACCTCCTGTGGAAAGTGGGTGATCGGATGTTGGCACTATTTTACCCCCCGACCGGCAAAAAAGCAACAGGCCGCACCCATCGGCGCGGCCTGCTGTGAAAAATTTTATGACATCTTATTCGGCGGTGCCGCTGCTGCCGCCCTTTCCCTTGGGACGATAGCGGGGGCGGCGGCGGTTTTTATGCCCAGGGGCCTTGCCTGCGTCGGCCTGCTTGGCCTCGCCGCCCTGCTGGGCGCGGTCGGCGGCAGCCTTCATGGCGGCGGTGGTGTTCCCGGTGGGGCGGACAGTCAGCTTTTCCACTTTCTCGACCTTTTCCACGCTCTCCGTCCGCTCTGCGGCGGGTTTGGCGGGCTTTTCGCCGCCGCGGCGGGGGCGATTTCGGTCGCTCCGGTGATTCTGGGGCTTGTCATTCCGGACGGGCCGCTCGGCTTTGGCGGCGGGAGCGGCAGCGCGCTCCTCTCTGGGCTGCTTTTCGGCGGCAGGCTTTTCCCGGACAGGCTTTTCAGCGGCGGACCGCTCGCGGATCGGCTTATCCTGCTTTTCGGCGGCGGGTCTGTCTGTGTTCCGGCCGCGGCCGCCGCGCTGACGGCGGCGGTTGGCAGAGCGGTCATCTCCTTCGCTGCCATCCCGGGCGGGAGCGGCAGAAAAAGCGGGACGGCGGCTGGGGGCGGTGCCGGTCTGGTCAGGCGCGTCCTCCTGAGGAGTGCAGCGGGCCGGGCGCTGGGCCGGGATCTCAATGCCGTCGCGGCTGCCCTTGCCGTTGCGCAGGACACAGATCTCGCAGTTTTTATACTTCTTGGGGCAATCAGGGGCGGTGTCCAACCGGACGCTGACCTCCTCCCGCAGCAGATCCACATTGCTGACATTGCCAACGCCGTCGGGGGTGTCCACAAAGCTGTCGTTTTTGGGCATCCGCTTTACGGCATCCTCATAGGCGTTCTGCTCGTACTTCAGGCAGCACATCAGACGGCCGCAGGTGCCGGAGATCTTGGTGGGGTTCAGAC
>CAYSDG010000111.1:0-5699 GCA_964429705.1 uncultured Oscillospiraceae bacterium
TCCCTGTTTTCGAGGATGAGAAGGGCACCTATATCATGAACAGTCGGGATATGTGCATGATCGACCATGTGGGCGAGCTGATGGACGCGGGGCTGGACAGCCTGAAGATCGAGGGCCGGGCCAAGAGCGCCTATTATGCCGCCATCGTGACGGGGGCCTACCGCCATGTCATCGACGATGTGGCAGCCGGGCGGTGCGTTGACCCGGTCTGGCGGGATGAGGTGGAGCGCGTCAGCCACCGCCACTACTCCACGGGCTTCTACTTTGGCGAGCCGGGGCAGTACTACGAAAACTCTCGCTATATCCGGGAGTGGCAGGTGGTGGCTCTGGTCATGGACTGCGATGAGACCGGCATGGCTACCCTGACTCTGCGCAACAAGTTTGCCGCAGGGGACCAGGTGGAGGTCGTCGGTCCTGACTGCAAGCCCTTGGCCTTCGAGGCACCCATGATGGAGGACGGAGATGGGAACCCCCTGGCGGAGCCGAAAAATCCCCAGATGATTTTCCGGATGCAGCTGCCTGCTCCTGTACCGGCCTGGAGCGTTCTGCGCGTCGCGCGGGATCTCTCCGCCAAATCCTGAATATGATATGCATAGCAGTGTCCCGCTTGGATGGGCTGCGGCTGTGCTGAAATGAGAAAGAACCGCACATCCCGTCTTGGGATGTGCGGTTCTTTTCTGTTTTGACGAAGAAAAATAGGCAAAAAAACAGCTTGCAGGCGGAGCCTGCAAGCTGTAAAAGTGATCTCTTACTTCTCGACGGGAGTGAAGATCTCGGGATAGGTGAACTGGGGGTTGGTGGCGTTCAGGTGACGCAGAACAACGCCAGCCTTCAGACGCTTGCCGCGGACATCGACCTCGATGATGTCGTTGCGCTTGACATCGCTGGAGACATAGGCGAAGCCGATGGAACGCTTGCCGGTCTTGCTCAGGGTGGTCAGGGGCTTGCCCTCAGCAGCCTCGGTGTAGTAGGGGATCATGGTGCCGCTGGTGATCCAGCCGATCTGCTCCTCACCGCGATAGACGGGCATGCCGGCACGAATAACGCCGCGGTCGATCATAGCGATGGGAACGATGCGCTTGGGCATAGCAGCCATGTCGGCCTCGGTGTAGTCGCCGCCCTGGATGTGCTGCAGAGCCTCGAACTGCTTCTCCAGAGCCTTGCGGCCGATGAAGTCGCCCTTCTCAGCGGCGAAGCTGACAGCGAAGCGGGACAGGGAGCAGGCGAAGATAGGCAGCTCGCTGCCATCGGGAGCAGCGCCCATCTCATGGCCGTACAGAGGCAGACCAGCCTCCAGACGCAGGGTGTCACGAGCGCCCAGGCCGGTGGGCTTGGCGTTCAGCTCGATGAGGCGGTTCCACAGCCAGGAAGCGTCCTCGACGTTGACATAGATCTCGTAGCTCATGGGCTCGCCGGTGTAGCCGGTCTTGGAGATACGGACAGGGCGGCCGTCCACCAGGATGGTGTTCAGAGAGTTGCGCTTGGGAGCGGTGACCTGGTCGCAGCCAGTCAGCAGGGACAGGATCCGGTCGCTGCGGGGACCCTGAACAGCCAGAGCAGCCCATGCGCCGGTCACGTCGGTGATGGCGACGTCGAAGTCCTTGGCGACCTCATTCAGGTGAGCCAGATCCTTATCAGTGTTGGAGGCGTTGACCACCAGCAGCAGACGGTCCTCCTGGAACTTGTAGACGTAAGCGTCGTCGATAGCGCCGCCGTTCTCGTTGGGGATGATGCAGTACTGGGCGTGGTTGCGCTCCAGATTGGCCACATTGCTGCTCAGAACATGCTGCAGGAACTTGATACGGTCGGGACCCTCGATCAGCAGACGGCCCATGTGGGAGACGTCGAACAGACCGCAGCAGCGACGGGTGTACAGGTGCTCAGCCACGATGCCGATGGGGTACTGGATGGGCATCTCCCAGCCGCCGAAGTCCACCATGGTGGCGCCGTGAGCCACATGGAATTTATAAAACGGGGTACGCTTCAGTTCGCTCATGTCAATTTCCTCCGATTGAAAGTGAAACAGTTTATCTACAGGGCATTATGCTTCTGCATTTCGATTCAAGATGATAACATAGGATGCGAATTTTGTCAATGATTTCTTATTCATTTTTCGGCAAAAACCTTTTAAACATGCACAAAATACGCCGTTCGTATAAACGAACGGCGTATAATGAATAAAGTTTCAGAAGGTCAGTTGGTACCCAGCGCGATCCACAGATCGCTGTAGAGATCCAGAGTTTCCTGCGGCAGATTGGTGTAAAGCTCGCAGCGGTCCAGTACTTCCTGAGGAGCGGCCATGATCTCGTAGACCTCGCTGTCCAGCTCCTCGCCGTAAAGCTCCTCGTAATAGGCGGGGTACTGCTCCAGCGCCTCCTTGTTGGGAGAGGCGTACCAGATATAGTCCATGTTGGCCAGGTTGGCCTCGGTGGAGGCCAGGAAGTTGATCCATGCCTCGGCCTCCTCTTTGTGGGGGGCGTCTTTCAGAACGCACATGGCATCCACGAACCAGTTGCTGCCCTCCTCAGGCACCACGAAGGCCAGGTCCACACCGTCGGCCTGGTTGTCCGCCATGGAGAGATAGTCACCGGCGTAGTAGGTGGCGATAGCGGCGTTGCCGCCCTCCATCTTGCCGAAGATCTCATCCATCACCTTGCCCTGATAAACGCCGCTGTCGTTGGCATCCACCAGCTTTTGATAAGCCTCGCGGATCTGTGCTTCGTCAGTGGTGTTGAGGGAGTAGCCCAGGCTGGCCAGGGAGAAGCCCAGCGCGTCGCGGGAGTTGTTGATGAGCAGCACGCTGCCTGCGTACTTCTCGTCGAACATAGCGCTCCAGCTGGTGATCTCCTCGTCCACCATGCTGCGGTTGTAGATGATGCCCATGGTGCCCCAGGAGAAGGGGACCGTGTACTTGTTCTCCGGGTCAAAGCTGAGGTTTTTGAAGCGGTCGTCGATCAGACTGTAGTTGGGGATGTTGCTGTAGTCCAGCTCCTCCAGCATGTCCTCCGCGATAAGGCGGGAGATCATGTAGTCGGAGGGGGTGACCACATCGTAGTCGCCTGCGCCGATCTTCAGCAGGGAGTAGAGCGCTTCGTTGCTCTCCACTGTCTGGTAGTTGACGGTGATGCCGGTCTCCTCCTCGAACTGGGAGATCAGGCTCTCGTCGATATACTCGCCCCAGGAGCACACGTTGACCACCCGATCACCGGCCTTGCCCCGGACGGTGAAGATCAGGGCGACCACAGCGACAGCAGCTGCCGCACCGCCGATGACCCGCAGCATGGGGCCGCGATCCGGACGCTTTTCAGAGACCAGTGCGGCCGCCTCCGCGGCGGAGGGCAGCTTCTTGCGCTGATTGCGCTGCTCCATGCGGGCTTCGCGGATGTTGATGACTGCCAGCAGCAGGATCACAGCCACGAACAGCAGGGTGGAGATGGCGTTGATCTTCGGCGTCACCCGCTTCTTGGTCATGCCGTAGATGGTCATGGCCAGGGTAGAGGAGGAGGAACCGGAGGTAAAGTAGCTGATGATGAAGTCGTCAATGCTCATGGTGAAGGCCGTCAGCGCGCCGGAGACGATGCCGGGCTTGATCTCCGGCAGGATGACCTGGAAGAAGGCCTGCATCCAGGTGCAGCCCAGGTCCATGGCGGCATCCACCAGATTCTTGTCCAGCTGGCGCAGCTTGGGGCTGACGGACAGGATGATATAGGGGATATTGAAGGTGATGTGGGCGATGAGCAGGGTGCCGAAGCCCAGCGTCAGACGGGTGGGCAGCTCAAAGAGACTCTGCACACCGTTGACCCAGGTGGCAAAATCCTTCCACAGGGCAAAGAATGCCACGAAGAACAGGCACATGGCCACGCCCGTGACAATATCCGCGTTCATCATGGGGATGTTGTTCACTGTGTTCAGCACGCTGCGGGTCCGTCGGCGCAGACTGTAGAAGCCCAGCGCGGCGAAGGTACCGGCAACAGTGGCGATGACGGTGGCCAGCAGACTGACCAGCAGCGTGGTGTAGACGCTGCGCATGATGAGCCGGTCGTTGAAAAGCTCCTTGTACCAGTGGGTGGAAAAGCCCGCCCATACCGTGTTGCTGTCGCCCTGGTTGAAGGAGAAAACGATCAGCAGAAAGATCGGCGCGTACAGGAACAGGAACACCAGCGCCATGGTGACGCGGTTAAAGGTCTTGCTGCTCTGTTTCATAGCATCACCGCCTGTTCCTCGCCCTCACCGAAGCGATTCATGATCGCCATACAGGCCACCACGATCAGCATCATTACCAGGGAGATGGCCGCGCCAAGATGGGGATTATAGGCGCCGCCCAGGAACTGCTGCTCGATCAGGTCGCCCAGCAGCATCTGCGTGCCGCCGCCCAGCAGACGGGAGATGGCGAAGGTGGACACGGAGGGGACGAATACCATGGTCACGCCGGAGAGGATGCCCGGCAGGGACAGCGGGAAAATGACCTTCTGGAACACACCTACGGAGTTGGCACCCAGATCCCGGGCGGCCTCAATAAGGTTGTGGTCCAGCTTGGTGATGACCGAATAGATGGGCAGGATCATGAAGGGCAGATAGTTATAGACCATGCCCAGCACCACCGCGCCCTGGGAGCCGATCATCCGGAAGTACTCGATGGGGACATAGGACGCCGGGTCCTCCGCAAAGCGGATCGCGATGCTGTTGATGAGGTCGAAAAGACCGATGTTCTGGAACAGCTGGTTGAGAAGGCCGTTGTTTTCCAGAATAGACATCCAGGAGTAGGTGCGCAGCAGGAAGTTCATCCACATGGGCAGCATGATGAGCACCATAGCCAGACTCTGGAACCGGGCACTCTCCCGGCTGATCATATAGGCCACAGGGTAGCCGATGAGCAGGCACACCACAGTGGCGATGACCGCCAGCTTGAAGGAGCGGCCAAAGACCACGGCGTAGCTGCTCATTTTGGAAAAATTCTCCAGGGTGAAGGTGCCCAGAGAGCCGTCGGCCGCGCCGGTGGTGAAGGCGTAGATTACCACCATGATGATGGGGGCCACCACAAAAAGGGTCATCCACCCCACATAGGGGATGGCGAAGAGACCACGCTTATTCTTCATCATCGGCGACGCCCTCCTCAGAACCGTCCTCGTCGTCGATCAGACTCACATCGTCCATCTCCTCGTATTCCTCGGAGTAGGAGGAGTAATCGCCGAACATACCGGAGTACTGGCTCTTACGCATGATGTGGATGTCATCGGGGTTGAGGATGATGCCGATGGTGGACCCTTCGGGGTGGAAATCGGTGGTCTGGATCAGCCACTTGAAGCCCTTGAAGTCCACGATGGTGTCATAGTGGACGCCTTTGAAGGTGACGGAGGTGACCGTGCCCTTCAGCTGGCCCTTCTCCACGGGGACGATGTCGATGTCCTCGGGCCGGATGACAACGTCCACCGGCTCCATGGGGGCGAAGCCCTTGTCCAGACACTTGAACTTGCGGTTGAAGAACTCCACCACGAAGTCCTCGTGCATGATGCCGTCGAGAATGTTGCTCTCGCCGATGAAGTCCGCCACGAAGGCGTTTTTCGGCTCGTTGTAGATGTCCTCAGGGGTGCCGATCTGCTGGATCTTGCCCTGGTCCATGACCACGATGGTGTCGCTCATGGCCAGCGCCTCCTCCTGGTCGTGGGTGACGTAGATGAAGGTGATGCCCATCTGCTGCT
>CAYSDG010000112.1:0-5657 GCA_964429705.1 uncultured Oscillospiraceae bacterium
TCATGCCTCTGGGTGCCACCATGCACATGGACGGCTCCTGCTTCAGCTGCGTGCTGAAAATTGCCTTCGTGCTGGGTGTGTTCGGTCAGAATCTGACCTGGGGCCAGTTGCCCTTCATCGTGCTGGTGGCCGTGCTGTCCTCTGTGGGTATGAGCGGCGTTCCCGGCGGCGGCTACATCGGCGAGTATATCATCTGCTCCATCTTCTTCCCCTCCCAGATGGAACTGGCCTTCCCCATTCTGGTGGCCATCGGCAATCTGGTGGACCCCCCCGCCACCATGATCAACTCCGCCGGCGACTATGTGGTCAGCTTCATCGTCTCCCGCTTCGTGGACGGCAAGGACTGGCTGGAAAAGGCGCTGAGCAAGGAAGAGGCCTGATCGGATACATCATGAAAGCTCCCCGCGCGGCTCATGTCCGCGCGGGGAGCTTTTTGCTTATTTATGTTTTTTCAGTCGCTGATAGGTGATCTCTGTGGTGGTGAACAGGGCCAGGTGCCCCAGCTCCAGAGCCAGGCTGACCCAGTAGAGGGGGCGGGCCGCTGACAGACTGAGGGACAGATCCCGCGCATCGGCCACACCGGCCAGCAGCGGGAAGCTGAAGAAGCAGTTCAGGCAGCTGCCCAGCAGGATGAGATGGGCCAGGATACCCACCACCAGAATATATTTGAAGTCATTGACCAGAAGGGCCAGGGCGTAGAGGATCGTGGCGACAAAGAGCGGCTCTGCGATCATCATGCCTGTCCAGTCCGCCGCATCCATGGCGAACCACTTGAAAAAGGCGGGCAGAATACAGCAGAGAAAATAGGAGAGCAGCAGCAGCTTCTTGCGGTCCAGACGAATACGCATATAGAGACCTCCCATGTTGGCAAAATGGCTGGTGAATATTGTAACAGCTTCACTGCCTTCCGTCAAGGGAGGGGACACAGACGGAGAAAAGTGCTTGACAGGAGGTGTCATATCTGTTATGCTATAATTAACAATTTGGTTAAATGTTAAATGATGGGGGAGGGAGGAAGCCATGGGCCTGCAGAACACGCTGAAGGCCCTGGCGGACCCCACGCGGCGGGAGATCCTGAATCTGCTGAAGCGGGGGCGTATGTCCGCCGGGGAGATCACGGAGCATTTTGATGTAACAGCCGCATCGATCTCCCGGCATCTGTCTGTTTTAAAGGAGGCGGAGCTGATCCGGGACGAGCGGCAGGGAAAATTCATCATCTATGAGCTGAATGCCTCCGTGCTGGAGGAGATCATGCTGTGGATCACGGAACTGAAAGGAGAGGAGCATCATGCTGAGAAGGAATAAGTGGAAGCTGCTGGTCTCTTCGGTGGTCATACTGCTGCCGACGGTGGCTGGACTGCTGCTGTGGGATACCTTGCCGATGCAGGTCCCCACCCATTGGGGCTTGCGCGGCAGGCCGGACGGCTGGAGCGGCCGGTCGGCACTGCTCTGGATGCCGGTGCTGCTCCTGGCGGTGGACTGGCTGTGTCTGTGGGTGACAGCGGCGGACCCCAGAAACCGGGAGCAGAGCCAGAAGGCGTTTGATCTGGTGCTGTGGATCTGCCCGGCGGTCTCTCTGCTGAGCAGCAGCACGCTCTATGCTGCTGCGCTGGAGATCCCCTTTGATCAGGAGCGGCTCATGCTCCTGGTGATGGGGGCGGCTTTTGTGGTCATCGGCAACTATCTGCCGAAGGTGAAGCCGAACTACACCATCGGTATCAAAACGACCTGGACGGTCAGAAGCGAGGCGAACTGGGCCGCAACACACCGCTTTGGCGGCAAGGTCTGGGTGTGCGGCGGTCTGGCGATCATGTGCGGCGTTTTCCTGCCCAAGAGCTGGATGGTGGGGATCATGGTCGCCGCACTGGTGGTGCTGACGTTGATCCCGGTGGTCTACTCCTGGCAATACAGCCGGGGGGAGACGCAGGGGGAGGCAGCGCCTGTACACCCCTTCTATGGGAGACTGTCCGGAGCAGCGCTGGCGGTGATAGCGGCTGTTCTGGTGCTCGTGGGTGTGCTGCTCTGCAGCGGAGACATCACGGTGACCTGCGGGGACAGCGTCTTCACCGTCCGGGCCAGCTATTGGGAGGACCTGACGGTGGAGTACGCCGAGGTGGACAGCGTCGCGTACCAGGAGGAGCGGGTCCCCGGCACCCGGATCGACGGCTTTGGCAGCCTGCGGCTGCTGATGGGGATGTTCCGGGATGAGCAGCTGGGCAGCTATACCAGGTATACCTATGCCAGCTGCGACGCGGCGGTTCTGGTGCAGACCGGGAGCGGGCTTCTGGTCCTCAGCGGCCGGGATGCGGAGGCAACGCGGGCAATCTATCAGGAGCTGCTGGAGAAACTCTCCTGATTGTCATCCCATGGAAAAGAGAAAAGCGGGGCGGACTCGAGTGCTGAGTCCGTCCCGCTGCGTTTGCTCGGATATATTATAGTCTGCGCTGGAAGTTTCCGTAAACCCGGATGCCCTCATCCACCACCACGAAGGCGTCCTTGTCGATGCTGTGGATGATTTCCATGATCTCGTCGATCTCATATTTGTTGATGATCGTGACCAGAATGTGGCTGTTCTCGTTGGTGTAGGCGCCGCAGCCCTCCCACTCCGTCACGCCGCGGCCCGTCTGGTCCATGATCGCCTGGTCCAGACCGGTTCGTTTGGTGAAGACCGTCACACGGGCATTGATGTTCTGATAGTGGAACTTGTCCAGGGCGATGGAGTAGAAAACCATGTAGAGCAGGGAGTAGATCACCGTGGTGGGATCAAACAGGAAGAAGTAGACGATGTAGAGCAGCACGTTAAAGCTGCTGGCCAGCTTACCCACAGAGAACCCGGGGTTGTGCTTGGAGATCCAAACGCCTACGACCTCGATGCCGCCGCCGGAGCCGCCTGCTGTCAGCATCATACCGATGCCGAAGCCGGTCACTGTGCCGCCGATGATGATGGCCACGGCGGGATCGGCCACCAGCGGAGTGGTGGGCTGCGGGATCAGCGCGGAGAACAGGCTGATCCCCACAGTGCCGATGACGGTCTTAAAAAAGAAGCTCTTGCCCAATCTGGCCCATGCCAGCAGCAGCACGGGGACGTTGAGCAGGAAGAAGCAGACACCGTAGATATTGATGCGCCCGGCGGCACCGGTCATGAGGTTCTCCCAGGCCAGCGCCAGCAGCTGGGCCAGACCCACGATGCCGCCGCTGTAGAGCCCCAGCGGGATGATGAAGAGGTTCAGTCCCAGAGAGAAGATACAGCAGCCGGCGAGGATCTTCCCGATTTTCTGGGCAGACTGAAGAAGGTCAGTTTGTTTCATGAGGTGGTCCCCCGTTATCTATAGATTGAAAGCTGACGCATTGCGCCAGCTTTCAATCTACAATATTTGCTGTACTTTGTCAACAGAGAAATACCGCCCGATCACTCCAGCTCGAAAGCGCCGGTGTACAGCTGGTAGTAGGTGCCCTTGGCGGCGATCAGCTCATCGTGGGTGCCGCGCTCGATGATATGGCCGTGATCCAGGACCATGATGCAGTCGGAGTTGCGCACGGTGGAAAGCCGGTGGGCGATAACAAAGGTGGTGCGCCCGTGCATCAGCGCGTCCATGCCGCGCTGGACCAGGGCCTCGGTGCGGGTATCAATGGAGCTGGTGGCCTCGTCCATGATCATCACCGGGGGATCGGCCACGGCAGCCCGGGCGATGGCGATCAACTGCCGCTGGCCCTGGCTCAGACGTGCGCCGTTGCCGGTGAGCATGGTTTGGTAGCCGTCGGGCAGGCGGGTGATGAAGTCGTGGGCGTTGGCCAGCTTGGCGGCCTGGATGCACTCATCATCTGTGGCGTCCAGCTTGCCGTAGCGAATGTTGTCCATCACGGTGCCGGTAAAGAGGTTGGTCTCCTGCAGCACCACACCCAGAGAGCGGCGGAGGTCCGGCTTGCAGATCTTGTTGATATTGATGCCATCGTAGCGGATCTTGCCGTCCTCAATGTCGTAGAAGCGGTTGATAAGGTTGGTGATAGTGGTTTTGCCAGCGCCGGTGGCACCGACGAAGGCGATCTTCTGACCGGGATGGGCGTAGAGGGTCACATCGTGAAGAACGGTTTTCTCCGGCACGTAGCCGAAATCTACCTCGGTCATGGTGATGTCGCCCCGCAGCTCGTGGTAGGTGACGGTGCCGTCCGCCTTGTGGGGGTGGCGCCAGGCCCAGTGGCCGGTGTGCTGGGGGACTTCAGTGATCTGACCATTTTCGTCGATCTCGGCGTTCACCAGGGTGACATAGCCCTCGTCGGCCTCAGGCTCCTCGTCCATCAGGTCGAAGATCCGCTCCGCGCCGGCCAGTGCCATGACGATGGAGTTGATCTGGTTGGACACCTGGCTGATAGGCATGTTGAAGGTGCGGCTGAGCAGCATAAAGGTCATGAGGCTGCCCAGAGAGAGCAGCTTGCCCTGGGAGACCACCACCAGCGTGCCGCCGACGATGGCCAGAACAGCATACTGGATATAGCCCAGATTGTTGTTGATGGGACCCATGACATTGGAGTATTTACCGGCGGTGTAGGCGTTTTCGCAGAGCTTTTCGTTCAGCGCGTCAAACTCCTCCTTGCAGGTCTCCTCATGGTTAAAGACCTTGACCACCTTCTGGCCGTTGATCAGCTCCTCGATATAGCCGTTGACAGCGCCCAGGGCCTGCTGCTGGCCAATGAAGTACTTCATGGATTTTCCGGCCAGTGTCTTGGTGACGAAGACCACCGCGGAGATGGTAACGAGCATCACCAGTGTCAGCAGGGGGGAGGTGATGACCAGGCGGACAAAGACAACGACCAGCGTGACGATGGAGGAGGCGCACTGGGGGATAGACTGGCTGAGCATCTGGTTGAGAGTGTCGATGTCGCTGGTATAGCGGGACATGATGTTGCCCGCGGTGTTGGTGTCAAAGTAGCGCAGGGGCAGGCGCTGCATCTTGGTGAACAGCTCATTGCGGATGCGCAGCTGGGTGCCCTGGCTGACGCCGACCATCAGATAGTTGTACAGCCAGGCGCAAACAACGCCTACGGCAAAGATGCAGCCAATGTGCGCCAGATAGGCGGAGAGGGCACCGTAGTCGGCGGAGCCGGTCTCCACCATGGGCAGGATATACTGGTCCACCAGCGTACCCAGAGCGGCGGAGCCGGTGGTCTGGGCGAAGGTAGACATAAAGATGCACAGCAGAACGATCACCAGGGTGGGGATGTTCTTCTTCATATAGCTGAGAAGGCGCAGCAGGGTTTTCTTGGGCGACTTGGCCATGCGGCCGTCGCCGCGCATTCTGACAGGGGGCATTACTCATCCCCTCCTTTCTGCTGAGATTCATAGACCTCTTGGTAAATGTTGGAGCTTTGCAGCAGCTCGTCGTGGGTGCCGGAGGCAACGATGCGGCCGTTGTCCATGATGAGGATCATGTCGGCATCCTGCACGGAGCTGACGCGCTGGGCAATGATCAGCTTGGTGGTGCCGGGAATCTCCTCCCGGAAGGCCTTGCGGATCATAGCGTCGGTGTGGGTATCCACGGCGGAGGTGGAGTCGTCCAGGATCAGGATCTTGGGCTTTTTCAGCAGGGCGCGGGCGATGCACAGACGCTGCTTCTGGCCGCCGGACACGTTGGAGCCGCCCTGCTCGATGTGGGTGTCAT
>CAYSDG010000113.1:0-5449 GCA_964429705.1 uncultured Oscillospiraceae bacterium
CCGGCGGCGAGGCCCAGCGGGTCAAGCTGGCCACGGAGCTGAGCAAGCGCTCCACTGGCAGCACCATCTATATTCTGGACGAGCCCACCACCGGCCTGCATACCGACGATGTGGGCAAGCTGCTGGAGGTACTGCAGCGCCTGGTGGACGCCGGCAACACCGTGGTGGTCATCGAGCACAATCTGGACGTCATCAAGTGCGCCGACCACATCATCGACCTGGGACCTGAGGGCGGCGACGGCGGCGGCCAGATCGTATGCGCCGGTACCCCCGAGGAGGTAGCGGCCTGCCCCAAGAGCTATACAGGGCAATATTTGAAAAAAGTGCTGGAGGGGTGACAGCTTCCGTATTTCCGCCGCCCTGCGGGCGGGGATAACAGCCAGCGATAAAAAGCACCCCGCACCGAGGCGCGGAGCAGCCCCGCCGGAGGCAAAACAGCGCATCGAACAGATACCAGCCGACATAAAAGCCCCCAGTATAACAAGCAAAAAGAAGGTGTATCCATGGATCTACAGCTCTGGCTCAATACCACCCCGGCCGGTGAATTTCTCTTCACCGCCCTGGTGAGTATGCTCCCTGTCGTGGAGCTGCGGGGCGGCATCCCCTTTGGCGTGGCGGCGGGCCTGCCGCTGCCGGTGGCGGTGCTGGCCGCCGTGCTCGGCAATATGCTGCCCATCCCCTTTCTGATCCTCTTCACCCGGCGGGTGTTCCAGTGGCTGCGCTGCCGGGTCCCGCGACTGGGGCGGCTCATCGCCCGGCTGGAGCGGCGGGCAGATGCCAAGAAGGACCTGGTGCTGCGGTATAAATTCTGGGGTCTGCTGATCCTGGTGGCCATCCCCCTGCCCGGCACCGGCGCGTGGACAGGGGCGCTGGTGGCTGCCGTGATGGACCTGCGCATCAAAAGCGCCCTGCCCGCTATCCTTGGCGGCGTGATCATCGCCGCCGCCATCGTCGCTCTGGTAACACTGGGTGTCATCGCCCTGTAGCTGTCACCGCTGCCCCTGCCTGCATAGACTGGCATAAGGAAACCCAGCCGCACTGCGGCGAAAGGAGCAGCTTATGCAGATACAGCTATGGCAGGACGGATTGGTGGCGGCTCTGGCCGCCGTGGGGGTAGTGAGCCTTCTGTGGACCTTCACCCAAATGATATTTACACTGAAGAACCCGCTGCCGGGAACGGCTCTGGCAGTACTCCCCGCCCGGGGCGACGGCGGCGGACTGGCTGAACAGATCTATGCTCTGACCGGCTACGGCCGGGACCAGGGCGTAATCGGACGCATTCTGGTGGTAGACTGCGGCCTGAACGAGGAGGGCCGGCAGCTCTGCCGCATTTTGGAGCGGGAAAACCGCTGGGTAACGGTCTGCCTGCCGGAGCAGGCGGCGGACCACCTGCGGGACGCGGAATAGAACGTGATCATAGGAAGAAACGAGGACAAGACATGAACGGGCGCTGCACCATCGACGGAACCATCCTGAACCTGATATACCAGAACGAGGAAAACGGCTATACCGTTTTGCGCCTGCTCACCGATGACGGTGAGGTAGTGACCGTTGTGGGCACCATCCCCTGCGCCGCGCCGGGAGAGAATCTGATCGTCACGGGCCGGTGGATGAACCACCCCACCCACGGCGAGCAGGTGCAGGCCCAGGAGGTAGAGCGCCACATGCCCACCACAGAAAACGAGATCCTCAGCTACCTCTCCTCCGGCGTGGTGAAGGGTATCGGCCCCGCCACAGCGGAGAAGATCGTAGACCGCTTCGGCGACAGCGCCCTGCGCATCCTGGAGGAGGAGCCGGAGCTGCTCACCAAGATCCGGGGCATCACCGCCCGCAAGGCCCAGGAGATCGGCGAGAGCTACCGCTACCAGACCGGGATGCGCCGTCTGCTGGATTTTCTGGCCATCAACGACCTGCCCCTGAGTCTGGCCCTGCGGCTCTACCGCCGCTATGGCGCGGACGCCATGGAGGCCGTGCGGGAAAACCCCTATCTGCTGGTGGACGAGCTGTACGGCGTGGACTTCGCCATCATGGACGAGATCGCGCTGTCCATGGGGGTAACCGGGGACAGCCGCCGCCGCATCGAGGCCGCTGTTCTCTTCGAGCTGACCTACAATCTCAACAACGGTCACGTCTTTCTTCCCCGGGACAAGCTTATCGCCGCTGCCAGCCAGCTCATCGACTGCCCCACGGACACGGTAGAGATCGCGCTGGATGACCTGGTGACCCGGGGGGCCATCCGGTGTGAGCCGGTAGCGAAGGTGACGGCGTGCTACCTCTGCCGCCTGTGGGAGGCAGAGACCCATGTCACCGAAAAGCTGGAGCAGATGCTCCGCTTCCGGGCGGACACAGTGTCCGGCGTGGACAGAATCATCGATCAGATCCAGGCCCAGCAGGCCATCACCTACGCCCCCGCCCAGCGGCGGGCCGTGGAGCTGGCGGCCCAGCGGGGCGTACTGCTGCTGACCGGCGGCCCCGGTACCGGTAAGACCACCTCTCTGCGGGGCATCGTGGCCCTGCTGGACCGCATGGGTCTGAAGCTGCAGCTGCTGGCCCCCACCGGCCGGGCCGCCAAGCGGCTGGGGGAGCTGTGCGGCCGGGATGCCCAGACCATCCACCGCTGCCTTGGCATGACCTGGAAGGAGGACACCGGGGAGCTGACCTTCCAGAAGAATGAAAAGGAGCCTCTGGAGGCAGAGGCCGTCATTGTGGACGAGATGAGCATGGTGGATCTGCCCCTGATGAGCGCCCTGCTGGCCGCCCTGCGGCCCGACTGCCGTCTGGTCATGGTGGGCGACCCGGACCAGCTGCCCAGCGTCGGCCCCGGCAACGTGTTCGGCGATTTGATCCGCAGCGGCCGGGTGGAGACGGTCTCTCTGACAGAGATCTTCCGCCAGGCCCAGCAGAGTGCCATCATCCGAACCGCCCATGCGGTGAACGAAGGTACCCTGCCGGAGCTGAAAAACACCGCCAGCAGCGACTTCTTCTTCATGCGCCGCCGGGACCCGCTGGCAGCGGTGGAGCTGGTGGTGGAGCTGTGTCAGAAGCGGCTGCCGGGCAACATGGGCATCCCCTCCGACCAAATCCAGGTCCTGTGTCCCACCCGCAAGGGAGAGTGGGGCACCGCCGCCCTGAACCGGGCCCTGCAGGCCGCTCTGAATCCACCCGCCCCTGACAAACGGCAAAAGCCCTGGGGCGACACGGTGTTTCGTGTGGGCGACCGGGTGATGCAGATCCGCAACAACTACGACGTACTCTGGGTGAAGAGCGATGGTGTTACCGGCGCGGGGATCTTCAACGGCGATGTGGGCGTTGTGGAGGACATCGACCCCAGCGGCGAGATGCTGACCATCCGGTTCGACGACCGCACCGCCACCTACGTCAGCGACATGCTGAGCGAGCTGGAGCTGGCCTACGCTGTCACGGTACATAAGAGCCAGGGCAGCGAGTATCGGGCCGTGGTGCTGGTGACGCTGCCCGCCGCCCCGGCGCTGATGGTGCGGGGTGTGCTGTACACCGGCGTGACCCGGGCCAGAGAGCTGCTGGTAGTGGTGGGCGACGATGCCGCCCTGGGAAAAATGGCCGCCAACGACCGGCAGCAGCGGAGATATTCCGGCCTGCGGTGGAGACTGAAACAGGGGGCGGAGCCAGCATGAGTCGCTGACCGAGTTTGGCGCATCTGTGCGGTGGTTGCCGGGTGTCCTATTGACGAAACCCGTAAGGCCGCACCATTTTAAGGAGACGGGAGACCGTCTCTTTTCTTTTTAGGTCAATTTCACCCTAATTCGAATAGGTCAAATTGCCATACTAGTTATGGTGATATATATGAACAGATTGCGTGAGCTCCGCAAAGCGCGCGGCTTCACACAGGTAAAAATGCAAATGCTGACCGGGATCGACCAGAGCGACTATTCCAAGCTGGAAAACGGAAAGCGCTACTACACATTTGAACAGCTGAAAAGCATTGCTGTGGCGCTGGATACCAGCATGGACTATCTCGCCGGTCTCACCGACGAACCAAACCCCTATCCAAGGAAGAAGTGAGCTGCAATGACCTTCCTCGACCTCCTTTTCCCCAAAAAGTGCCCGTTCTGTGGAAAACTGACCGACGCTGACAGCGTCTGCGAGGCATGCCGCCTCTCCCTTCCCTATCGGCCGGAGGGTAAGACGCTGCAGACCATCGGCGGCTTCGACTGCGCTGTGACCTTCTACTATGAGGACATGGTCAAAGACGGCATCCGGGCCTTGAAATTCCACCGCATCTCCAGCCGGGCCGCGGCCTTCGCCCCCTACCTGGCCCAGACGGCAGCGGAGCAGCTGGGCGGGCAGTTCGACGCTGTCACCTTCGTCCCCGTCAGTCTCTGGCGCAATTTTTCCCGCGGCTTCGATCAGGCACAGCTGCTGGCTGAGGAGACCGCCCGGATCTGGGAGGTCAAAGCCGAAAAAACGCTGGTGAAGGTGCGGAACAATCCGCCCCAGTCCTCCGTCAAAAGACCGGAGGAGCGCCGGGCCAATGTGCTGGGTGTCTACCGTCCCCGCCCCGGCGCGGCGATCCGGGGCCGGTGCTTCCTGCTCATTGACGATGTGTGTACCACCGGCAGCACTATGGCCGAGTGCGCCCGGGTCCTGCTGGACGCAGGCGCGGCCTCCGTGGTCTGCGCCGCCCTGGCCGGTGGTCATCGGCCGTAAAAAGCAGGGGATTCCCGCCAAATCCGGCAAAATTTTAATCAAATTTAAGAAAATAAGTGACGTAACTGCTTGCAAAAATATATTTTGCCAGATATAATAAAGTGTCAGAGTATCAACAGGTCACCCTGTTACGAATAGATTTTATGAGGTGCAAACTATGTTCTCTTTTGCAAAAGATATCGGTATCGATCTGGGTACCGCCTCTGTTCTGGTATATGTCAAGGGCAAGGGCATCGTCCTGAATGAGCCCTCTGTGGTCGCTATGGACAAAAACACCGGCAAGCTGCTGAAGGTCGGCGAGGAGGCCCGCCAGATGCTGGGCCGTACCCCCGGCAATATCGTGGCCATCCGCCCCCTGCGTGAGGGCGTCATCAGCGACTACGACATGACCGAGCGTATGCTGCGGGAATTTATCCGCAAGGTCACCGGCTTTATGCTCTTCAAGCCCCGGGTCATTATCTGCGTGCCCAGCGGCATCACTGAGGTAGAGGAGCGCGCCGTGGTAGATGCCGGCATCCAGGCCGGCTGCCGCCGTGTGTTCCTGATCGAGGAGCCTGTGGCCGCCGCTATCGGCGCAGGCATCGACATCACCAAGCCCGACGGTCACATGGTGGTGGACATCGGCGGCGGCACCGCCGACATCGCCGTGATCTCTCTGAGCGGCGTGGTGGAGTCCGCCTCCATCAAGGTGGCAGGTGACCAGTTCAACGAGGCCGTGGTGAAGTATATGCGCCGCAAGCACAACATGCTGGTGGGTGAGAGC
>CAYSDG010000114.1:0-5413 GCA_964429705.1 uncultured Oscillospiraceae bacterium
TGCACCGCTCCAGCCAGATCCGGCAGTTGGCAGCCACATCGCTCCGCAGCAGGGAGATGTCACGGCTGTTCAGCATCGTTTTCACCAACCTCCCCCGCACTTTCCAGCTTCTTTTGAGTGCCAAAGTAGAATGCGATGATCACCGCATAGATGGTCATGAAGTCCCGACTGATAGACCCGGTCACGGCCATATAGGCGAATACCGCCGTAAGGGTCAGCGTCACCAGGCTCTTCACGCTCAGCAGGTGAGCCAGCCGCTTCTTCAACACCACTGCCACACCGATATTAGCCTTGTTTGTCTTGTTCGTCTCTTCCATAAAGCGCTCCTTTCCGTGTGCTTCGCACACTCGCATCGCGTGATTCCCTCACAAAAGTGGTTCTGCCACTTTTGACGAAAAAAGCCACCCTGTCATGGCCGCCGCTCCAGGTCCTCGATGCGGTGGTTCGCCACCTTCATTTTTTCTTCATAGAGCTTTTCATGACTGCTGAAGCGCTCCTCCAGGTCATACATCCGCTCTACCACGTTGTTGTGCTTGTTGACCTTGGCCTCCAGCTGCTCCAGACGATAGGCGATCAGCGCCGTACTCTTCCGGTTAGCCAGATATGCCCCCAGCAGCGTCCCGATCAGGGACAGCACCGCCACAACGATCGTCTCGCTCATGCGCTCACCTCCGTTGGGCAGTCGCCGGTCCGTCTTTGTACTGCACATTGTAAGCTCACGGCAGTCCGGCAGAACATTCCTGCGCGGGATCGCCTCTTGAGCTGATCCATACAAAGCATATCATGATCCTCCTTACTTGCATGCATTGTGTGGGCCCGATGCTCTCGCAGGCCCTACCAGTGCCGGGATCGCGGCCTTTGTTGCACGTTTGTGTGCAATCAGGCAAAAAATAATAAAATCTTAAACAGGAGGGGAATTGTATTTCCGCAGGGTTCCTCTATAATAGACTCGGTTAGACCGAGTACGATCTGTCAGGAGGGCTTCCTATGTTTTCCTATCTCTTCGACTGCACCGGGACGATCCCGGACGGCCTGGGCTTTTCCCTTTTCTCCGCAGGACACCTGCTGTGGCTGCTGGCTATTGCCGCAGTGATCACCGTCTGCTGCCTGCGCTACCGGACACTGGACGACCAGGGACAGCGCCGTTTCCGGCTTGCAGTGGCGGTACTTCTCCTGGCAGATGAGCTGATGAAGTGCCTGGTGCTGACCGCCACGGGCCAGTATACTTACGACTACCTCCCCCTGCATCTGTGCAGCATCAATATTTTTACCAGCCTGTGGTACACGCTGTGCCCCTGCCGGGCAGCGGGCAGCATCCTTTACTACCTGGCGCTTCCGGGGGCGGCCATCGCCCTTCTCTCGCCCACCTGGGTGGCTTTGCCTTTTCTCAATCTGATGAGCATCCACAGCTTCTCCGTCCACGGACTGCTGATGCTCTACCCGCTCCTGCTGCTGACCTCCGGCCAACTGCGGCCCAGTCCACAGGACCTGCGGGCACCCTCCTGCTTCATGATATGCGCCGCCCCGGTGCTTTACTGGCTGAACACCCGGCTGGACACCAACTTCATGTTCCTCAATGGTGACGAAAACAACCCCGTTCTGGAGGCGATCGACGCTGTTGTTGGTCCCCAGTATCACATTCTGGGGATGGCGGCCATTATGTTCCTGCTGTGGACACTGATGACCCTGCCGTGGATGCTTCGGCGGCAGCGGACCTGATACAGCAAAACGACCGGTCCTCTCCCAAAAAGGAGAGGACCGGTCGTTTTTGTCTGCATTGTATTCCACAAACCGCGGTATAACTGCGTCTGGCTGCCTCAGAAAATACTCAACTGCAGCTGCTCGCTCAGGCGCTTGAGCATCTGGATGCCGGCAGCGCTGTTGCCCTTTTTGTCCAGGGAGGGAGCGTAGATGCCGATGCCCATGCGGCCGGGGACCACAGCCATGATGCCGCCGCCCACACCGCTCTTGGCGGGTACGCCCACCTTCACCGCAAAGTCGCCGGAGCCATCGTACATACCGCAGGTCATCATAATGGCATTGACATAGTGGGCATAGCGGGCGGGGAACATCTCCTCGCCGCTGGAGAACGCCTTTCCCTTGTTGGACAGGACAAAGGCGACGCGGGCCAGATCCTTGCAGTCCATTTCGATGGCACAGGCGCGGAAATAGCAGTCCAGCACCTCCTCCACATCGTCCTGCAGCAGGCCGCAGCTCTTCAGCAGGAAGGCCAGGGCCCTGTTCTTGTTGCCGGTGGCTTTTTCGGACAGGTACACCTCTTCGTTGATGGTGATGTCCGGATTATTGGCCAGGCGGCGGGTCAGGGACAGCAGCCGCTGGAAGCGTTCATCGTAGTCCTTTCCATGGATCAGCGTACACATGGCGATAGCGCCCATGTTCACCATGGGGTTCAGGTGGTCGCTGAGCAGCTCCTGCTCGGTGACATTGATCGCATCGAAGGGCTTGCCGGTGGCCTCCACGCCGACGCGCGCCCGAACGAACTCCTCGCCGTTGTCGATCAGCGCCCGCAGCAGCAGCAGCGGCTTGACGATACTCTGCACGGTAAAGCGCACCTTGCTGTCTCCGGCCTGGCTGTGCAGCCCATTGCTGTCCAGTACATAGATGCCCAGTGCCTCCCGCTCCGCCTTGGCCAGGGCGGGGATGTAGGATGCCACCGTTCCCTGCTGGGCAAAGGGTCGGCACTCCTCCATCAGCTGATCCAGAAGTCCTTCCATAATTACACGCTCTCCTTTTTCCATATCTCCATCATGCCTCTCCGTAGTATATCCGGTCACGGCCGCGCAGCTGCCTGCGTCGGCGAAAAAAGTGTACCAGATTACAAGCTGTATTGCAAGTGACTTTTCAGCCGGGCCTTGGCCCGGTTCAGCGTCCGGGAGACAGAGGACTTATGGACGCCCTCCCGCTGCGCGATCTCCGTGACGGACATATCCTGGTCAAAGTAGAGCCGGACGATCTCCTTCTGACGGGCCGTCAGCTCCGTTTCCCTGGCCAGGCGCAGATTGCGCCGCAGCCGCTCCAGCTGCTCGCTGTTGTCCTCCCCTGTGGCCCGGTTCCAGGCCATCAGGTCCCGCAGGAAGGCGCTGTTGCGCCTGCCCGGGACAGTCCCAGCCTTAGATGCGATACCGCTCATTTCTGTGATACCTCCTGTCATAATAGCGCTCCAGCAGCAGCGCCACCTCCCGTGTGTCCCGATACATAGCGCTCAGTTCCCGGATGCGGGCCTCATAGCGGCACTTTTCCTCCGGGTCCTCTGTCTGATCCCTGGCGTCCTTCAGCGCGGCTATGCGCAGCCGGATCAGATCTCCGCCGCGGCGGTAATCCGCCGCCATTCGCAGCAGTGTCATTGCCTTATCTCCTCCCCTGACATACAAAAGGGTGCCAGCTCCGACAGGAGCCACGCCGCGGCGCAGCTCTCGCACAGAACATGGCCGCTGAGCCGCCAGCAGCGGCTGCTGGGGTATAATTCCGCTCCGCAGCTGGTACACTCACCAATAGCGTGGGCGCGCTGCAGGTCATTTTGACGCTTGATCATAGGTCTCAAAAAATTCCTCCAAAAAATTTCAAAAAAGTGTTGACAAATGCGAGATCATCTGGTATTATTCTTTTTGTCGCTGAGTCACACAAACAAACGACACGCTGGTATAGCTCAGTTGGTAGAGCAGCTGATTTGTAATCAGCAGGTCGGGGGTTCGAGTCCGTCTACCAGCTCCACCATCCTCAACAGCCAACCGAATATGGGGGAATTCCCGAGTGGCCAAAGGGGGCAGACTGTAAATCTGTTAGCATTGCTTTCGGTGGTTCAAATCCACCTTCCCCCACCAAAATCCCGGATGCGAATGCATCCGGGATTTTACTTTTTTCCGCTTTCTATCCAGCCCGCTCCCCGCCATTCACAGAACGAACGCACATTCTGCTTTCAGGTGTTGCGGTAGAGCCCGCTGTCAAAACGGTTGATTTGCTGCACTTCCCTGTTATCTTTTTTATTTTTCAAGCATCTTCCGCACATTCCTACGCATTGACCCAACAGTTGCCGCTACCAGGCAAATCTTAGCCGGATATTTTTCATAACAAAGAGAACGGTTCTTCTGAACCGTTCTCTTTGTTATGGGCAGGCCATGTTATTCTTATGCTTTTGGAACATCACGCATGGTCAAACTGATCCGTTTGCGCTTTTCATCCACTTCCAGTACACCTACGCGCACCACATCGCCCACACGAACAATTTCCGAAGGATGCTTGATATATCGATCACAAACCTGAGAAATATGTACCAGACCATCTTGATGAACGCCAATGTCCACAAATACGCCAAAGTCGATGACATTGCGCACGGTGCCCTGAAGCACCATACCCGGCTTCAGATCCTTCAATTCCAGCACATCGGTACGCAGTACCGGCGCAGGCAGCTCATCCCGGGGATCCCGGCCAGGTTTCAGCAGCTCCTTTACAATATCCCGCAGGGTCGGTTCACCCACACCGCAGCGTCCGGCCGCATTTTCCCAACCCAACTGCTCCACCCGCTCCGGCAGCTGGCCGATTTTCCCGGCAGACACATCCGTCAGGTCATAGCCGCACAGTTGCAGCAACTGCTGTGCTGCTTCATAGGTTTCCGGATGGACACCGGTATGATCCAGCACCTGACTGCTTTCCGGCACCCGCAGAAAACCGGCGCACTGCTGATACGCCTTCGGTCCCAGCTTTGGCACCTTCAAAAGCTGTTTTCTTGCAGTAAATGGGCCATGCTCTTCCCGATAGGCCACAACATTTCTGGCCGTCGCTGCTGTCAGACCTGCAACCTGCCGCAACAAGCTGGCCGAAGCCGTATTGACATCCACACCCACAGCATTGACGCAGTCCTCCACCACGCCGCCCAACGTTTCATCCAGCTGCTTTTCCGGCATATCGTGCTGATACTGCCCCACCCCAATGGCCTTGGGGTCGATCTTCACCAGCTCTGCCAGCGGATCCTGCAACCGTCGGGCAATGGATACCGCACTGCGCAGATTGACGTCAAACTGCGGAAATTCCTGCGCCGCCAGCTCCGACGCAGAGTACACCGACGCCCCGGCCTCATTGACGATCATATAGGACACACCGCCCCCCATCTGACGAATCAACTCTACCGCCATCTGCTCCGTCTCCCGGGACGCCGTGCCGTTACCGATAGCAAGATGCTCCACATTCCATTTGCGGATCATGGCCGAAAGGCGCGTAATTGCCTCCTGCTTCTGCTTTTCTCCATATGTGGGATAAACCACCGTGGTATCAAGCACCTTGCCGGTGGCATCCACCACTGCCACCTTGCAGCCCATCCGGTAGCCCGGATCCAGCCCCATAGTCACATGACCGCGCACCGGCGGCTGCATCAGCAGCGGCTTCAGATTCAGCGCAA
>CAYSDG010000115.1:0-5318 GCA_964429705.1 uncultured Oscillospiraceae bacterium
AGCGCTTGCTCAGCTCCGTGGCCAGCTTGACCCGCTGGGCCTCGCCGCCGGACAGGGTGGTGGAGGCCTGACCGATCTTGATATAGCCCAATCCCACGTCGCACAGCGTCTCCATCTTGGGGGCGATCTTGGGCAGGGCACTGAAGAACTCGCGGCTCTCCTCGGCGGTCATTTCCAGCACCTCATGGATATTCTTGCCCTTGTAGCGGATCTCCAGCGTTTCCCGGTTGTACCGCTTGCCCTTGCAGACCTCGCAGGGGACATAAATATCCGGCAGGAAGTGCATCTCGATTTTCAGAAGGCCGTCGCCGGCGCAGGCCTCGCAGCGGCCGCCCTTTACATTGAAGCTGAAGCGGCCGGAGCCGTAGCCTCTGGCCTTGGCCTCGGCGGTGGAGGCGAACAGCTCCCGGATGTCGTTGAACACCCCGGTATAGGTGGCGGGGTTGGAGCGGGGCGTGCGGCCGATGGGGCTCTGGTCGATACCCACCACCTTGTCCAGATGCTCCTCGCCCTCGATGGCCTGGTGCTTGCCGGGGCGGCACTTCATGCGGTTCAGGTCCGCACCCAGACGCTTGAAGAGGATCTCGTTGACGAGACTGGATTTTCCGCTGCCGGACACGCCGGTGACGCAGGTGAAGGTACCCAGCGGGATGGATACATCGATATTTCGCAGGTTGTTTTCCGCCGCACCCCGGATGGTCAGTGCGTGGCCGCTGCCCGGGCGGCGCTGCGCGGGGATGGGGATGCGCTTTTTGCCGGAGAGGTACTGGCCTGTCAGGGAGTTGGGGTCGGCCATGACCTCCTCCGGTGTTCCGGCGGCGCAGATATGTCCGCCGTGAATGCCTGCGCCGGGGCCAACGTCGATGATATAGTCGGCGGCGCGCATGGTGTCCTCGTCGTGCTCCACCACCACAAGGGTATTGCCCAGATCCCGCAGATCCCGCAGAGTCTCCAGCAGCTTGTCGTTATCCCGCTGGTGCAGACCGATGGAGGGCTCGTCCAAAATATAGAGCACGCCCATCAGGCTGGAGCCGATCTGGGTGGCCAGACGGATGCGCTGGCTCTCGCCGCCGGACAGGGTGGCGGCGGAACGGCTGAGGGTCAGGTATTCCAGACCCACGCTGCGCAGGAAGCCCAGCCGGGCGCGGATCTCCTTCAGAATGCGCTCAGCGATCATCAGCTGCTGACCGCTCAGCTGCAGTCCCTCCACAAAGCGCAGCGCATCCACCACCGACAGGGTGGTGAAGTCGTAGATGCTGCTGCCCCCCACGGTGACGGCCAGACTCTCCATCTTCAGTCGCTTGCCCTGGCAGGCGGGACAGGGACATTCGCTCATGACCTCCTCCAGCTCCCGGCGGGAGGCGTCGGACTGGGTGTCCCGATAGCGGCGCTCCACGTTGTTGCAGATGCCCTCGAAGGGCTGGCTGAGCACACCCTTGCCCCGGGGCTGGTCATAGTGCAGCTCCAGCTTCTCGCCCTTGGTGCCGTAGAGAATGACGTCTCTGGCCTCCTGGCTCAGATCCCGCCAGGGAGTGGTCAGCTTGAAGCGGTATTTCTTGCTCAGTGCGTCGAAGTACATGCGGCTGATGCCGTCGCCCCGGACATTGTTCCAGCCGCTGCACTGGATGGCCCCATCCAGGATAGACTTGCTTTCGTCAGGAACGATGAGGGTGGGGTCCACCTTCAGCTGGCTGCCCAGACCAGTACAGGTGGGGCAGGCACCGAAGGGGTTGTTGAAGGAGAACATCCGGGGGGTCAGTTCCTCGATGGATACGCCGCAGTCATCACAGGCGTAGTTCTGGGAGAAGAGCAGATCCTCCTCTTCCCGCAGCTTGTTGCAGATAACGATGCCCCCTGCCAGGGCGGAGGCGGTTTCCACGCTGTCGGTGAGCCGCTGACGGATGTCCTGGCGGACTACCAGGCGGTCCACCACGATCTCAATGTTGTGCTTTTTGTTCTTTTCCAGCTTGATCTCCTCGGTCAGCTCATAGAGCGCGCCGTCCACCCGCACGCGGACATAGCCGCTCTTCTGGGCATCGGAAAAGACCTTCTGGTATTCACCCTTTCTGGCCCGGACCACGGGGGCCAGGATCTGGATGCGGGTGCCCTCCTCCAAGGCCAGGATCTGGTCAATAATCTGGTCGATGGTCTGCTGGCGGATCTCCTTGCCGCAGATGGGGCAGTGGGGGGTGCCCACCCGGGCCCACAGCAGGCGGAGGTAGTCGTAGATCTCCGTGACGGTGCCCACGGTGGAGCGGGGGTTCTTGCTGGTAGTCTTCTGGTCGATGGAGATGGCGGGGGAGAGGCCGTCGATGTAGTCCACATCGGGTTTCTCCATCTGCCCCAGGAACATGCGGGCGTAGGAGCTGAGACTCTCCACATACCGGCGCTGTCCCTCGGCATAGATGGTGTCGAAGGCCAGACTGGACTTGCCGGAGCCGCTGAGGCCGGTGATGACCACCAGCTTATCACGGGGGATCTCCACGTCCACATTCTTCAGGTTGTTTTCTCTCGCGCCTTTAATGTAAATTTTGTCCTGCATGGATGTGCTCCTTTTGAATTTCAGGGGGAGTTTCGCCCCCGGCCGAGCGACTGTACTCATATTTAAGGGGTTTCGCCCTCAGGGCGCGTTCCTTTTTGCCTCGCGCAAAAAAGAACCAAAAATGCACCGGCCCCCTTCGGTTCCGGTCCTCAGGCTTTTGCTGGGCTATCGTGCATAGCGCCAACAGGAGATACGTTATCGAGAGCGGTTGTTGTGTAGCACCAAGCGCGGTCTCCTCACGCCGGGGTGCGGAATCTCCCCGTCACCGGAGGTAACAGAGTAACAACAAGCTTGCGACCGCAGGGCGCACAGCCTCTTGATCAGATGGTCTCCACCAATTGTAAACTCCCGTCCCGCAGCAGGTGGATATTTTCCTCCATCAGCACGGTGTCCCGCCCGGTATGGATGCGATCCATATAGTAGCCAAAAATGGAATTTTTCTTCAGCGCGCAGACACCGATGCCACGACGGAACCGGGCTTGGTCGGAGGGATAGAAGCCGAAGCCGGTGACCACCTCCGTGGTCTTGCTGCCAGAGGCGGGGAAGGCCCGCTCCAGCGCGGCCAGGGTCTCCCGCTCCTTTTTGACAGCCGCGGCGGGGAAGAACTGGATATAGTCTCCGTCACTGACGCAGTCGAAATTTACCACCAGTGCGTTTTTCTGCACCGATTTGTGGGCCTTGGCGAAGGCGGAGGAGCCGAAAAGCCCCTTCTCCTCGTTGTCGAAGAATACCAGCGCGACCTCGTCCCGCCGTTCGGCAGGCAGGGCCTGGGCGATTTCCACCAGGGTCAGCACGCCGCTGGTGTTGTCGTTGACGGTGTGCCGGTTGGCGGGGCCGCTCAGCAGCCACCATACCTCAAACAGCAGCACGGCATACACCGTACCAATGGCCAGCCATATGGGGCAGTCCTCCCACAGCAGCAGAAGACCGATCTCCGCGGCGATGGCCAGGGCGAACATGATCGCCACCAGCACCAGCTGGTACAGCAGATACCACAGCAGGTTCCGGGGAGTGATGAAGTTGGGGACGGGCAGCACGGCGCAGGTGTCATAATGGGCAGAGAAGATCACTCTGGCCTTTTCCGGGTCGCCCACCACGAGGTTGCGGCTGCCGCCGCCGCGCTCCTCGCGGGGGGTATAGCCAAGCTGTTTCAGCTCGCCGCAGAGCCACTGGCGGAAATCTGCCTTCTGCTGTTTCGTTTTGCGGATCTGGTATTTTTCCAGAATGGTCCGGGAGAGATCGGTCATGGCGGGGCCTCCTTTTGATTTTGTTTTGTATTATCAATATATAATATTACCAATAGTTTTTGATTTGCGCGCTGGAGAGGTGGTTTTTATTGTTTGCTGGTATCTGAAGGGCCGCCGGAGGTAAACAGCGTAACGAGCAACTATCAGCTGCCAACAAACGAGCACCTGCTAAGAGAACTCCGTCACTCCACAATGACCTCCGCTGTTTTTGCCCCTACCAAGGCGATCAGCGCCTTGGGCTCCACCGCCACCTGAAAGCCGATCCGTCCTGCGGAGACCATGATCTGGTCATAGTGCAGGCAGCTGGCGTGGAACACGGTGGGGAAGATCTTCTTCATCCCCACGGGGCTGCATCCGCCATGGACATAGCCAGTGAGGGGCAGCAGCTCCCGGGCGGGCAGCATGGATATGGATTTTTCGTTCACTGCCCGGGCGGCCTTTTTCAGGTCCAGCGTCTCCGCCACGGGGATGTCGAAGACATAATAGCTGCCGCTGGCTCCTTTTGTCACCAGGGTCTTGAACACCTGGCCGGGGTCCTGGCCCAGCAGCTGGGCCACAGTGACGCCGTCCACGGCCACACCCTCCTCATGGGGATAGGTATAGGCGGTATAGGGGAGCTTTTTCTGCTCCAGCACCCGCATAACATTGGTTTTTTCCTCTTTTTTCTTAGCCATAGGTAACCTCCGGGGCGTTTTCCTGGCGCACCCGCCCTGTGCCGCACGGGCTTATTTCAGCTGGCTGCGCAGCTCGGTGAGGCGGTCGCGCAGCAGAGCGGCATATTCAAATTCCAGCAGCTTGGCGGCCTCCCGCATTTTCTTCTCCGTGCTGGCGATCTCATCCTCCAGCTCCTTCTGACTGAGCTTTTTGCCGCCCTTTTTCTGGGCGCTCTCCGCGGCGGCGGAGATCTCCAGGATCTCGCGGACGGACTTGATGACCGTTTTCGGCACGATGCCGTGCTCCCGGTTGTAGGCGTCCTGGATGGCCCGGCGGCGCTCCGTCTCGTCCATGGCGGAGCGCATGGAGCGGGTGATGGTGTCGGCGTACAGGATGACCATACCGTCGGCATTGCGGGCGGCGCGGCCGATGGTCTGGATGAGGCTGGTCTCACTGCGGAGGAAGCCCTCCTTGTCCGCGTCCAGAATGGCTACCAGGCTCACCTCCGGCATGTCCAGGCCCTCCCGCAGCAGGTTGATGCCTACCAGCACGTCGAACTCGCCCAGGCGCAGATCCCGGATCAGCTGCATGCGCTCAATGGTCTCCACATCGTGGTGCATATAGCGGACCTTGATGCCCGCCTTGGTGAGATAGGTGGTGAGATCCTCCGCCATTTTTTTGGTCAGGGTGGTCACCAGCACCCGTTCATTGCGGGCGGCACGGGCGTTGATCTCGCCGATGAGGTCGTCAATCTGCCCCTGGACGGGGCGGACTTCCACGCGGGGGTCCAGCAGACCGGTGGGGCGGATGACCTGCTCCACGACTTGGTCCGCCTGCTCCCGCTCGTAGTCACCGGGGGTGGCGGAGACGTACAC
>CAYSDG010000116.1:0-5225 GCA_964429705.1 uncultured Oscillospiraceae bacterium
ACGCAGAACTACATCCTGCAGCTTCACAAAATCCTCTACAGCCACATGAATAACCCGCTTGCGGGTCGCACCAAAGCTACGCAGAACTATATCACTGCCACCTATCCGGACGGTCATGTGGAAACGCTGTTCACGCCGCTTGCCCCTTATGAAACGCCGGAAGCGCTGGACAGAATCTGCGAGGAATACAACCGTGTGATTGGAAATATGGAACTGGAACCGTTGATTGCAATCCCGGTTTTCATCCATGACTTTTTGTGCATCCACCCCTTCAATGACGGAAACGGAAGAATGAGCCGCTTGCTCACGACGCTGCTTCTGTACCGAAACGGCTTTTATGTTGGAAAGTACATCTCCCTTGAAGCTAAAATCGCCAAAAACAAGGATCTGTACTACGATGCGCTTGCACAGGCGCAAACCGGCTGGCACGAAGGCACCGAGGATGTAGTGCCTTTCATCAAGTACCTGCTCGGAACAATCCTTGCGGCCTATAAGGACTTTGAGGATCGCGTGGCGCTTGTAGAAACCAAGCTGTCCGCACTGGAAATGGTGCGCAGAGCAAGCAAGAACAGAATCGGACGGTTCAATAAACAGGACATCCGGGAACTCTGCCCGACGCTCAGTGACAGTTCCATTGAGGGTGCACTCCGCAAGCTGGTCGCAGCCGGAGAGCTGAAAAAGGAAGGACGCGGAAAGAATACCTGCTATTTCAGGCTAAATTAGATTCCGTTCAATACGAGCGACTTTTTAAAGGACCGCGCCTGCTCATATGAGCAGGTGCGGTCCTTTTGATAAGAGTAGCGAAGTTAGCATCCCAATAGGCAGAAAAATTGTTGTCACACAATTGCTTCTCTTGGAGAAATACAAAACTTTTAGTCGCTGTTACCATATGACTGCCGCTGCACGATGCAATGTACTAAGAGATTGAGTGTCTCTTCAGCTGTTGATCGTTTCAGTTCACATTCCCAAACTACAATCACATTCCATCCGAGCTTGGCGAGGAGGGCGTGATTTTTAACATCGCACTCAATGTTGGAGCCTATTTTCTTTTTCCAAAATTCCGCATTGTTCTTAGGCCACACAAAATAGTGACAACCCTCATGTCCATGCCAGAAACAACCGTTTACAAAGATCACCGTCTTATATTTGGGAAGAACAATATCCGGTTTTCCTGGAAGACGAGCGTCATTTTTTCTGTATCGGAATCCTTGAGAAAACAAGTATTTTCTGACAAGTTCTTCTGGTTTAGTATCCTTTCCACGAATACGGGACATATTATAGCTTCTGGTTTCTGGAGAATGGACATCGGCCATAACAATCCCCCATTTCAATTAGTCTTTGTAGTAGTCTTTCAGTTTTTGATGACATATTCTCGTAATCGCAGCTTTATTGGATATATCCGTGCTCCAGATGTCCGGAGAAACAGAAAATACATGCGAGTCTTCGTTATAAAAGAAAAAGCCGCTCTCTATTAATGCCTTTACGGGGTTAGAAAGAAGATTTGCGATTATTTGTGCATCGGTCACATCGTCTCTCAGATATATACACTGTTTCTTCTCAATTACCAGTCCTTGTGCTTTCCTATTTGAATAGTATTCACGAAAATAGACTGCAGCATTTTCAATAGAAATACAGCCATCCCGGTCACCATAGTGAAGTAGTGCCAGAATTAAAATTGGTTTGTAAGAATATGACATTCTCATGCTGTTTTATCAGGTTATATTTGTTTTGATGAATTGAGAGAGATGTCTGATGAAGCAGTCATTAAAAAGTTGACCGCTTTACGAGGAATAGGTACTTGGACCGCTAAAATGTATCTCATCTTCGTACTGGACCGCCAGGATGTTCTCCCCTTTGAGGATGGTGCATTTCTGCAATCTTATCGTTGGCTTTATAAAACGACCGACAGTGCTCCTGCATCGGTAAAGAAAAAATGTGCAAAGTGGAAGCCTTATTCTTCTATAGCCGCCAGATATCTCTATCGCGTTTTGGATCTTGGACTAACAAGGGAAGAGTTCCACTTATTTAAGTGAAAGGAGTCGAATCATGAGTATAAAAGAAGATGCTGCCGTTAAACTAAATGAAGCGTATGAAGCTGCATTAGTAACACCACATCCCGTATGTCGACATGGCAAGTTTATTGACTATGTAATTGATAACACCCATTTGACTTTCAAATATATTCTGTTTACAGCAATTTTGGCTAAAGCGACCGATGCATCAATTAATCCACTCTGCCTTCAAAAGAAGTCAGAACTGCCAGGTGCGTATGATGCAAGAACCGTGTGCCACAAGGTTATTGTTCCGTTTGAGATGGAAACTTTGGAAAAAGCATTAGGTGGTTCCAATGAGCCGTTTTTGAATAAGCCTGCAAGGTTTCCAGAGCTTGACAAGAATAATGCTGTTCGTAGAGGTAATGATCAGGATCTGTTAGATGCGCTTTGTGACAATCTTCCTACTATACAAACCTCCGAAGACGCATACGAGTGCCTGATTTATCTCCTGCGGAAATTGATTGTGATCCGCGAAGAGAAAAAACAGCGTGCCATTTTCTCACTGCCGGATTCTGCGAACCTGCCCTCTAAGTTGCTGTCCTATATTGAAACTGCACTGTGCCGAAGCTATGAAGGAGAAGTTTTAACTCTTCTTGTTGCTGGTGTATATCACTTACTTTACAAAGGGAAAAATGCATTGGTTGAAGTCCATCCGGTAAACCAATGCGGTGCATCCAGCCATGAAATCAGTGATTTGGATATATATGTTGATGGTGTACTTGTTTCTTCAAACGAACTGAAAGATAAAGACTATACAGAACCGGATGTTCGACACGCTGCCGACAAGGTATTGCAGTCGGGAGGTAATAAGATGCTGTTCATCGAAGGCCCCCGGAGTGCAGCAGATGGAGATGCAGGGATATTTATGATTGAGGAAGTGTACATATTTGCATTGCTACCAATTACATCATCAAATACTTCAGTACTGCCCCCCTAATTCAGCAAGCATTTCCTCATCGTAGTGACCAAGTTCATATTTCATCGCAGCCCTTGAAAAACTCAAACCTTGCTCGTCTAAAAAGGCCGGAAATTCTCCAAGTCTTTTTGCGGTTTCGTATGGTGTGCGAAGCAATTGAAGTGCCAACACATAATCAAAACTATCGCCCTTATCATCGTTTGAGCGAATCTCACCAGGGTATATGTGTTCAGCGATAAGTGAAAACCTGTGAAATACAATTGCATTAAGAACATGCCCGAGCCTTAATTCGATGTTTTTCAGAGAATATGCACTCATGAAAAGTACAGGTGAGACATCGCCATATTTGAAGTACTGATTTAAGCAGAGAATAAAATCATAGTAATAAAAATTCCTGGCAGCCCAATACAGACCGATGTTTTGGAAAATGTCTGCCATATCCAAAACCACAAAAGATAGAAGTTCTTTGCTTTCTTCGTTGTAGAGGTTACTCAATGTGCGGCTGAAATAAACCAACGCCTCGTATGGCTTCTCATCTTTTAACTTGCGACCACGGTTCATGAGAAGTTTAGCGGTCTCGATATTTCTCTTCTGCTCGCTCATGATATCGACGGAACGCTCAAACATCTCAGGAAAGCGCTTGGTATTTTCGAATACAGGAAACTCTTGGATAGCACGACAAAGAGGGCGAATGTCCAAATCAAGATGTCCAAAACTTGCCGCCAAAATCAGGATGATATCATCAGCTATTGCATCTGGATTATCCCCCAGGAAGAAGCGTATTAATTGAAATGCAGCCTTAGCCTCAATAGCTGTATTTGGCTTAGAAGGGTCACTCGTATAGCGAGCATACTCGTCTTTTAGAATCTGAGTATGTTCATCTATAGAAAATGTGTTGTCGCTCAAGGACAGTGAAAACAAATTAATCCAAAGAGTGATTAGATCGATAAAGAGATGGACATTTTGACTTTCCACCACAAGTTTTTCATAATCTTTATAAAAACGATAGTAGTGGTTTTTATCCTCATACCACCAATATACAGTCCAGGCTGCATCGCGTACAGCATTGGCGTGGTCAATAGTGCTCCCCTTTTTTGCTGAAAGCCTAATACTGCGATCAATAAGCCCTAATAGCTGATGCAAAGGATATTCGAGTTCTCTTGCTAAAATAACATTTCTTTGTGCAAGAGATACGAGTTCTGACTGCTTGGTTTGCTGGGAAGCAAGTTTTTGTTCATTTTCTTCAAACTCTTGTTTCCGCTTTAAATCCTGCGATCCTATTCTTACCTCATCGCGAAAGCTGTCAGAGAAGCCAAAAACAGATATTGTCATATCAGTGTTTTGAGGTGAGGAAAAGACCTTATCGAGAATCCAGCTCCGGTCTAAAATCCGGATATCCAGACCGTGCAAGTTTCGCAATTCATCTTCTGTTTGGGCTCTTTTCTTGTCTGGGATATACTGGTTGGACATAAAGAAAATCTTAGTGTATCCGCGCCCCTCTTGTTGATTTACTGAGACAATTTTGACAACATCGGATTTCGCCTTTGACTTCCAGTCCTTTTTTGCGCTTATAGCGAACGCCCATCGTTCTGAAGCGGCGGTGTTTCCGAAGTACCATCGATCCGATATTTCTTTTGAAACAGGATATGTTTCGCTGTCAACCTTGCTATCACCGCCTCCGGTTGGGCCGGTTTGTGGTAATAAATTGGGACATATTTCTGATTCAGCAAGTTTTCTGCAAAATTCCTCAAAGGTTTTCTCGAGATTCTTGCTTGTAAGAGATTCAAGGTAATAATCGAACATATCTCGGTCCAAGTTACCCTTTTTTACTAATACTGAATCCGAGAATTGTTCAGGATGTGTCTTTTTGTAGAATTCATTCTGGCGTCCCATTTGAATCCCTCACTATTCGGACATTATTTTGAATGTATTACAGATAAAATAAGCCGCATGGGAATACACCCATACGGCTGCCTTGGTGGCGCAAAGGCCCACCGTAGAATTATTATAGGGGATAATGCTGGAAAATTCAAGTTTCCGTCGTATCTGCGGCGAAAATATCCGAGTTGCACCCGTTAGGGATGGGTTAGGGATTTTGCGTTTTTTGGCGGCTCTCCGCATCGAAGCCACAACTACCATTTTACCTCTCTGACCACAATTGTTGTGCGGTCAAGCGCAGCCAAAAATTGAACTTTTAACACAGAAAAACCGCCTAAAAAGGCGGTTTTTCAAAGAAAGGTGGTCGGAGTGCAGGG
>CAYSDG010000117.1:0-5174 GCA_964429705.1 uncultured Oscillospiraceae bacterium
CGTACCGAGGCCAGCGCCAAGTTTGAAAAGGGTCTGGATCCCATGAACACCCTCCCTGCTGTGGACCGCGCCTGCGAGCTGGTAGAGCTGCTGGGTGCCGGTGAGGTGGTGGACGGCGTCATCGACATTCTCAACTATGTCCCCCACACCACCGTCCTGACGCTGGAGCCGGAGAAGATCAACGCTCTGCTGGGTACTGATGTCCCTGCCGAGGAGATGCGCGCCATCCTGACCAAGCTTGGCTTCGGCGTGGACGGCGACAATGTGTCCGTCCCCTCCTGGCGCGGCGACGTGCAGCGCATGGCCGACCTGGCCGAGGAGGTCGCCCGCTTCCATGGCTACAATAATATCCCCTGCACCCTGCAGCGGGGCGAGACCACGCTGGGCGGCTACACCCATGCCCAGCAGGTGGAGCGCCGCATCGGCCAGCTGTGCCGCACCTGCGGGTACAGCGAGATCATCACCTATTCCTTCATCTCCCCCACCTACTACGACAAGATCGGCTGGGCCAAGGATGACCCCCGCCGCACCAGCTTCAAGATCCTCAATCCCCTGGGCGAGGACACCTCTATCATGCGCACCACCACTCTGCCCTCCCTGCTGGAGATCCTCTCCCGCAACTACAACTACCGCAACAAGAACGTCAAGCTGTATGAGATCGGCAAGATCTATCTCCCCGGCGGCCAGGACGGTCTGGCCAAGGAGCCCAAGCGGGTGACCATGGGCGCATACGGCGACGATATGGACTTCTTCGCCCTGAAGGGCGCTGTGGAGGCTCTGCTGGCGGATATCCGCGTCAAGGGCGTGAGCTTCACTCCCTGCAAGACCAACCCCTCCTACCACCCCGGCCGCTGCGCCGAGCTGTACGCCGGTGAGACCTGTCTGGGCGTGATGGGCCAGATCCATCCCGCTGTGGCCGCCAACTACGGCGTGGACAGCGAGCTCTACTGCGCCGAGCTGGACTTCGAAGCCCTGCTGGCGTGCCAGTCCCCCGAGGCTGTCTACACCCCCCTGCCCCGCTTCCCCGCTGTGGAGCGTGACATCGCCGTGGTCTGCCAGCAGACCATCACCGTGGGCCAGCTGTCCGACTGCATCACCAGAACCGGCGGCAAGCTGCTGCGGAAGGTGGAGCTGTTCGACATCTACCAGGGCAAGGGCGTGGCCGACGGCTGCAAGAGCGTGGCCTTCCGCCTGACCCTCCGGGCCGACGACCGCAGCATCGTGGCCAGCGAGGCCGACGAGGAGATCCGCGTCATCCTGGCCGCGCTGGAGAGCGAGCTGGGCGCTGTGCTGCGCTGAGTACGCTCCGAAAAGCCCCCTGCGTCTGCCATCCGGAATATTACACTTCTGTAACAGCGTCAACTTTTCTCTTTACAGGATCGCCAAAAATGAGTATACTAGAGGAAAGGTTTTTGGAAAGGTGGTGCAGGCGTGGAGGATTTCACCCGCAAATTTGATTTCTTTGGTGACAAGGATGCTGAGATCCATCGCATCATGCTGACAGTTTATCGGGCTTTGGAGGAGAAGGGATATAACCCCATCAATCAGATCGTTGGCTATATCCTGTCTGAGGATCCCACCTATATTACCAACCACAACCAGGCCCGTACCCTGATCCGCAAGATCGACCGCGATGAGCTGCTGCAGATTCTGGTCCGCAACTATCTGCTGAAATAAGCGAGCTGCCGCGGGACGCGCCTACTGTGCGCTCTCCCCCGCCCCAGCTTCGTACAGACAGTAAAATCCCCCCTGATGCGTCTCGCATCAGGGGGGGATCTGTTTATTTATGATCTGATCTTACCGGGTGGCACGCAGACGAAGCGCCTCACGCCAGCTCCGGGCCGCGGCTGATGGACAGCTTCAGCAGCACAGGAGTGAGCAGTGCGCAGCAGATCACGCACATGACCACAGCGGGAAGGATCACAGGGTCGATCATCCCGGCGTTGATGCCCTTCTGAGCGACCATCAGGGCCACCTCGCCGCGGGCCACCATGCCGATACCGGTGACGATGGACTCGTGCTGGCTCATACCGGTCAGGCGGCCAGCCAGACCGCAGCCGATGACCTTGGAAATCACAGCGGCCACCAGCAGCACCAGGGCGAAGATCACGATCTCGCCGTTCATGGTGGTCAGATCGGTCTTCATACCGACGCTGGCGAAGAAAACAGGGGTAAAGACCATGTAGGAGGCGACCGTCATCTTCTTGGCCACGAACTGGCGGGACTTTGCCACGTTGCACATGATCAGACCGGCAAAGAACGCGCCGGTGATGTCGGCCACACCGAAGAACTCCTCAGCACAGTAGGACATAATGAGACAGAAGGCCAGGGCCCACACCGCCACGCGGCGGCTGTGCCAGTGATCCTGGGAGATGTAGCGGAACAGTTTCATCATCACCAGACCGACCAGAACGGTGAACAGGAAGAAGCCGCCGATCTTGACCAGCACCACGAGGGGGTTGCCCTCGCCGGAGCTGAAGCCGGTCAGGAAGGAGAGCACCACAATGCCCAGAATATCGTCGATAAGAGCAGCGCTGAGAAGGGTCGTGCCGGTCTTGCTCTTCAGCTTGCCCATCTCGTTGAGGGTCTCCACCGTGATGCCCACGGAGGTAGCGGAGAAGACAGAGCCGACAAAGGCGGCCTTCAGCACGTTATAGGCGGTAAACTGATCCTCGAAGAAGAAAAAGTACACTGCGCCGCACAGGACCATAGGCACGACAACGCCCATCACAGCGATGACGCAGGCCTGCAGACCGGTCTCCTTCATCTCCTCCAGGTCGGTGTCGATGCCCGCCAGGAACATGACCATGATCACGCCGATCTCCGCGGTCTTGACCAGGAAATCCGTGCTCTCCAGCACGCCGAAGCCGCTGGGCCCCAGAATGATACCGGCCAGCAGAGCGCCCACGACCTGAGGCATGTGGATCTTCTCCGTAACCAGACCAAGGAGCTTTGTCGAAAGCAGAATAATAGCTAACAGAAGCAGATACGTGTAGTCCATGTTGAATCCTCGTTTCCTAATAATAAATCTAAACAACGTTTACGAATTATACTCCTTTTAAAAAGAAAAGCTAGGTTCCTTTTTACCAGTTTTTTTCAGAAAAAAACCGGTTTTTTATTCAATATTTTTAATTCCTATATTCAGAGGGGCCAGCGGCTGCCCAGGCCGCCGGTTCAGCAGAAAGGTCGGCGGTTTTTGACACATTGCTCAATTAAACCGATAAAATTACAGAATTATTGTGGATAAGGCCGTTGACAGGGGCAGTACAACGTGGTAGGATAGACACAACAAATTGAATCGCTGGATAGAGGCGCGGCGATCATCAGTACCGACAGACAAGGCCAGGCAGCCGTCTGCGGGAAAGGGAGAGCCGCCGAAGTGCCGGAAGTGTGCCTGCTTTCCGGTGCTGGGTCGACAGGAAATACCTGTCGGACTGTCACAAGGATCTTGTGAAGCGCTATCAATGGCTGTTCGGACCTCCCTGACAAGGGGAGAGCATATCCGTATTTCCATGGACCGCTTTAGCAAGGCGGTCCATTTTTGTTCCCTGGGTACAAGGGTATCTGTATCAAAATCATATTTTGAAAGGTGAACAAAACAATGAAGAAGCTCCTCTCCCTGTTCATGGCACTGACCATGATGCTGTCCCTGACCGCCTGCGGCGGCAGCAATTCCGGCAGCAGCGCCAACGGTGATGCCGGTGCCGCGGCTGATGTTCCCCCTGTGGAGGATCTGACGAGCGTAGACACCAGCTTCCTGGAGGACGGCGTGCTGACCGTCGGCATGGAGTGCGCCTACGCCCCCTATAACTGGACCCAGCTGGACGACTCCAACGGCGCTGTGCCCATTTCCAACGTCTCCGGCGCTTACGCCAACGGCTATGATGTGATGATCGCCAAGCGCATCTGCGAGGCCTACGGCTGGCAGCTGGAGATCGTCTCCAGTGAGTGGGCCAGCCTGACCCCCGCCGTCCAGGCGGGCACCATGGATGCCAACATCGCCGGTCAGTCCATGACCGCTGAGCGCATGCAGGAGGTCGACATGGCCGGCCCCTACTACTACGCCACCATCGTCTGCGTCACCACCAAGGACAGCCCCTATGCCGAGGCCAAGTCCATCGCCGACCTGGCCGGCGGCCGCTGCACCTCCCAGTCCGGCACCATCTGGTATGACTCCTGCCTGCCCCAGATCCCCGACGCGCAACTCCAGTCCCCCGCTGAGTCCGCCCCTGCCATGACCATGGCCCTGCAGACCGGCACCGTGGACTTCATCTGCACCGACATGCCCACCGCTATGGCCGCTGTGGCCAAGGACGATGACCTGGTCATCCTGAACTTCTCCGGTACCGACGGCGATTTCCAGTTCGCCACCGAGGAGGAGCGTGCTGAGAACGTCAACATCGGCATTGCCGTCCAGAAGGGCAACACCGCGCTGATGGACGCGATCGACACCGTTCTCTCCGCCATGACGGAGGACAACTTCAATGCCCTCATGAACCAGGCCATCGCCGTTCAGCCCGAGATCTGAGCCGCGGTACCGCGATCCCATCACAACGAAATGTCTTTGCATCCGGCCTTCGGGCCGGATGCGTTCTGAAAGGAAGTGTTTTCTATGGATAAGCTGATCGAGCTGGCACAGGATATGGGCAAGCTCTGGGGCGTATACTGGCAGTCCTATCTGCGGGGCATGGGGAGCACCCTGGCGCTGGCACTGATCGCCACGGTCATCGGCTGCGTCATCGGTCTTGTCTGCGGTATCCTCAATACCATCCCCTACACCAAGAACGATCCTCTGCCCAAGCGCTTTTTCCTGAAGCTGCTGCGGGTGGTCGTCCGGGCCTATGTGGAGATCTTCCGCGGCACCCCCATGGTGCTGCAGGCGGTGTTCATCTACTATGGTCTCCCCTACCTCACCGACAAGGCCATGAAGTTCAACAGCCTCTGGGCGGCCTCTATCCTCATCGTATCCATCAACACCGGCGCGTACATGGCTGAGTCTGTCCGCGGCGGCATCGTGTCCATCGACCCCGGCCAGACCGAGGGTGCCAAGGCCATCGGCATGACCCATTTCCAGACCATGGTGAACGTCATCATGCCCCAGGCCCTGCGGAACATCATGCCCCAGATCGGCAACAACTACATCATCAACGTGAAGGATACCTCCGTCATGTTCA
>CAYSDG010000118.1:0-5135 GCA_964429705.1 uncultured Oscillospiraceae bacterium
ACCCAGCAGATTCTTCAGCGCCATGGCCACCGCGTGGCCTACCTGCTGGGGCGTGCCGCCCCGCAGGGCCACCAGCGCGCCCGCCGCCATGGACGCGGCGCTGCCCACCTCGGCCTGGCAGCCGCCCGCCGCGCCGGAGATCCCGGCCCGGTATGCGATCACAGCGCCGATGCCGCTGGCCACGAACATCGCCTGCAGCATCTGCTCCTGGGTGTACTGCTCCCGGCGGTACATGGGGATCAGCACCGCAGGCATCACGCCGCAGGCACCCGCCGTCGGCGCCGCCACGATACGGCACATGCAGGCGTTGGACTCGCCCATCGCCAGTGCCTCCGCGATGACCTGGGCGGTAAAATCACCGCCGATGGTCTCGGCCTGGGCGGCATACTCCCGCATCAGCTGGCCCTGGCCGCCCACCATACCGCTGAGACTGCGCTTTTCTCCGTTATAGCTGTCCGAAGCCTCCAGCATGGCGTTCCATACCTTGGCCATCTTCAGCATAGACTGTTCCGTGCTGACGCCGCGGTTCTCCATGTCTGCCTCCAGGACCAGCTCCCACATGGGCTTGCCGCTCTCCTCGCAAAAGGAGATGATCTCCTGCATCGAATCCAGATTCATCGTCAGACCTCCTTCTCATAGTAGGTGACCTGCTGCACACCGGGCAGCAGCCGCATCTGTGCCAGAGGCCGCTCCTCCAGCGGCTCGTCCGTCTCCAGCACCATGATGGCCTTTCCTCCCTTGCCGCTGCGGTTAAAGCTCATATTTGCCACATTCACATGGGCCTGGGACAGGATAAAGGTCACGCCCGACACATTGCCCCGGTCATCCTGACACTGGATGATGAGGGTGTTGTAGTCGCCGGTAAAGCTCAGGGGGACATCCGCGATCTTCTGCACCAGAATGCGCCCACCGCCGAGAGAGCAGGCCTGCATGGAGAGTGTCTTCCCGCTGGCGCTCTCCAGCTTCAGCAGAACGCTGTTGGGATGGGCGTCCCGCAGGTCCACCTCGCCAAAGGAGAACTCGATCCCCTGGCGCTGGGCGATCTCCAGACTGTTGGGAATATCCATATCATCGGTAGACATTCCCAGAATGCCGGCGATCAGTGCCTTGTCAGTGCCGTGGCCCACCGCCGTCTCCGCAAAGGAGCCGTGGAGCAGGATCTCGACCTTGACGGGTTCCTCTGCCAGCAGGATCCGGGCCATGTTGCCAATGCGCACCGCTCCCGCCGTGTGAGAGCTGGACGGGCCGACCATAATAGGCCCCATAATATCAAAGATATCGATCATAACCGCATGACCTCCTCATTATTCTTTATCGTATCTTATCACAAATGTAAAAATAGTCAACGGCTGGCGATAATTTTTGCAGGAAAAGCCGCAGGCCGCACCGCGCCTTCCGGGTGTGCGCTCCGCGTAACCTTTTGTCACCAAATCGTCATGTTTTTCCACTTGCTTTTCCATCCACGGAAGGGGATAATGATACTGTTAAATTTTGTCGAAGGAAGTCACTCGCTATGAACCGTATCCTCGCCCTCCTCCTCTCTCTGTCCCTGCTGCCCGCCTGTCTGGGGTGCTCCCAGCAGTCTGCCCAGGCCTCCAATGGGCTTGCCGAGCCGACGATGCCGCCGGCAGCAGAAAATAACGATACCCCCACCGTCCCGGACACTGAAACAGACATCGCCGCCGACACCGACGCTCCCGAAGCCGCGCTCCCCCAGGAGCCGGAGCTTCCGCCGGAGCCGGAGGAGCCCTATGTCCGCGTCATCGACCCCAGCAAGCCCCTGGTGGCCCTGACCTTTGACGACGGCCCCCACCCCGTTCACTCCCACGAGATCCTGGACACTCTGGAGACCTACCACGGCGTGGCCACCTTCTTCGAGGTGGCCGTCAACATCCCCAAAGCGCCCGACGCGCTGGTGCGGATGCTGGAGCTGGGCTGTGAGATCGGCAGCCACTCCAACGCCCACCGGGACCTGGGTAAGCTGACGCGGGATGAGATCCTGCTGGATCTGGCAACCGCAGACGATGCCTTTATCGCCGCCACCGGTCAGGCCCCCACACTGCTGCGCCCGCCCTACGGCTCCGTCAACAAGGCTCTGAAGACCGCCAGCGGCCGCAGCGTCATCACCTGGGATGTGGACACCATGGATTGGGACAGTCAGGATGCCGACACCGTCATCAGCTATGTCCAGTCCCTGGAGGATCTGGACGGCCGCATCCTGCTGATGCACAGCACCTATGAGAGCACCGCGCAGGCTGTCGCGGTCCTGGTCCCCTGGCTGCAGGAGCAGGGCTACCAGCTGGTAACAGTCTCCGAGCTTTTCGCCTACTACTATGGCGAGCTGCTGCAGCCCGACCATTTTTACGGCTACACCTACTTCACCACCCACAGCCGGACCGACAGCCCTCTGGAGCTGCCGGAAGCTGCCGCACCGGCCGACAACGCCTGACTCCATCTGCAAAAGTCCGCAAAAAGCGCCGCCCCTGCCGAACAGCAGGAGCGGACGCTTTTTATCATTCTACTCGGTCTCCGGATGGAGATCCACAAAGGGCACCTTCTGCCGGACGGCGTATTCCAGCGTCCGATAGGTCCCGCCGCGGGACCCGTCGTACACAGCAATGACCAGACTGCTGTGGTCTACCATGTAGCGGTTGCGCCGCAGCATGCAGCCCGGATCATAATCGCGCTGCACCACCGTCTCCAGGTCGCAGGCAGCCAGCAGTCTGCGCCACCGCTCCCGGCTGGCCCGGTCCCATCCGTCGCTCTGTCCGGGCCAGGGGATGGCCGCCTCCAGCGTGATGTCCGGCCTGTCCCGCCGCAGCTCCAGCACGAGCTCCGCAAAGTAGAGGTCGCAGCCCCGGGCCATGCCGCAGATAAAATGGCGCATACCGCCCTCGTAGGCGGAGAGAACCGCGTCCCGCAGCCGCCGCTTCAGCGCCAAGCACCGCGGATCTGTCTCATCCTTCCCCCAGGGCAGCTTCTCCGGCCTGTGCCCGGTAAAGCAGCAGGTCCGCTCTCTGCGCAGCATATCCATCCCTCCTCTCCCGCTCATTATAGAACATATATTCTGTATTGTAAAGAAATTTATCCCGCCGTCCTATTGCTTTTTTCCTCGCAGCATGTATAATGAAAGCAGACAACCGAATCAGTCATCTTCAGGGCGGGGCGTAAATCCCCACCGGCGGTGATGGCCCTCTGGCCTCAGTCCGCGACCGCGTATGCGTTGAACCGGTGTAATTCCGGTACCGACAGTTACAGTCTGGATGGAAGAAGATGTGCGCACTCGTTTGCGGCAGTACTCCGGAGATGAACCCCTTCGGCTGTACTGCGACTGCAAAGGAGTGTTTTTTATGTCCATGTCCCGATCCACCCGCGTCCGCCGCCTGGCCACCACAGCGATCCTGGGAGCCGCCGCCACTGTGCTGATGTTCCTGTCCTTCCCGGTGCCGTTTCTGATCCCGCCCTTCATCAAGATGGATTTCTCTGAGCTGCCGGCCCTGCTGGCCGCCTTCAGCATGGGGCCTCTCAGCGGCGTGGGGGTGTGCTTCATCAAGAACCTGATCAACGTCTTCTCCACCACCACCGGCGGCGTAGGCGAGCTGGCCAACTTCCTGATGGGCGTCTTTTTTGTGCTGCCCGCCGGGCTGATCTACCAGCGGCGGAAGACCCGTTCCGGCGCGCTGCTGGCCGCCGTGGTGGGCGCTGTCTGTATGGCTGTGGCCAGCGTTCCCATCAACTACTACATCTCCTACCCCTTCTACACCAGCTTCATGCCGCTGGACACCATCATTGGCATGTACCAGGACCTGCTCCCCTCCGTGGATGGGCTGCTGGCCTGCCTGGTGGTTTTTAACGCCCCCTTCACGCTTTTGAAGGGCGCGCTGGATGTGCTGCTGGCCTTCCTGATCTACAAGCCGCTGTCCCCCCTGCTGCACAGATAAAACATTCGTTCTATCACCTCTTTTCAAATCGTCTTTGCTGTGGTATACTGATAACGTATACCACAGCTTTTTATTTTTCTCCCAATTTCCTTTTGTGTTCCTGAAGTATAGATTAGGGACAGCTAACAAAAAGGAGCAAGGTGTATTTCAACCTCGCTCCTCTTATTAGGTTATATGTTATCCAGTTCAACAGCGCATAAGTTGGTCTAATTGGATTCATTTTATCTGGGTTTAATACAGGAAAGAGACGCTATTTATTCAGGTTTCTATCGATCCAGGCGTGCAGCTGTTCGTCGATTTTGAAGTAGGACATCGTTCCCCCGCCGACTATCCAATCAAAGCTCGGATGGAATCCAATGAAGAACCGCAATCCGTCAGCAGTTTCAATACGGAGGCATCTATAGTCATCCGCAAAGGCGATATGCGCCTCCTGCTGGGACTTCTCATCGGGATAACCGCTAAACATTTGTTGCTGGAAATCATCGTTACCGTAGCTCCATAGGGCAGTGGTTATGTCGTAAAACTCTGCGATCTCCTGTTGCTCCACGACCGGTGTTCCAACTTCTTTTCTACCGTTCCGTTCCATTTCCGCAATAGCTGCAATATCATTGGCACTTTCAATACCGTACACGCGGTAAAGCTCTGTAAGTTCAACGCTCGTATTGCTGTCAAACTGGTAGAAATTGCAGAATAGTGCAGCGTACCAGTTTTCACCGTCCCTCAGAAGATATACGCCGTCACAGACAGAGGGCGCATACTGATACAGTTCAATGTCAGTCCGGCCGGCAGCGCATTCATAGCCACTGCCACCATCAGACTTTAGGTATTCGAGATGTTCACCAGCCATATCTGCGGTGATCTTGAACGGCAAGCCATACCTTTCAAGGACCTCCGGAATATTGACGGCCTCATAGAACTTTCCGTTGTACTCAAGCGCCGCAATATCGTGAACAGGATATTCACTGTCGGGGCCGCCCTTATGGCGAAGGACAGGAATGGCAATGCTTACTACAAGGCACAGACACGCAGCTATCGCACCCCACTTAAGCCAAACGGGTTTCTTAGCCTTGTGGTACTCTCTCGCCTCTTCGACATACTTCTCGTTGATGTCGCCAAGGACTTCATAAAATTTCTCGTTCGTCATAGTTCAAAGCCCCTTTCTAAAAGGTAGTTGTGTAGTTTAAGGCGGAGGCG
>CAYSDG010000119.1:0-5056 GCA_964429705.1 uncultured Oscillospiraceae bacterium
ACCTGAAGGAGATCGGCAAGGTGAACCTGCTCAGCTCCGATGAGGAGATCGAGCTGGCCCAGGCCATGGCGGCGGGGGCTGACGCCCTGACCCAGCTGGAGGAGCTGGAGGCGGCGGGGGAGGAGATCCCTCAGGAGCTGCGCACCGAGCTGAATAAGCTCATCAAGAAGGGCGAGCGGGCCAAGCAGCGCCTGGCCGAGGCCAACCTCCGTCTGGTGGTGTCCATCGCCAAGCGCTATGTGGGCCGCGGCATGCAGTTCCTGGACCTGATCCAGGAGGGAAATCTGGGCCTGCTGAAGGCCGTGGAGAAGTTCGACCTGGACAAGGGCTGCAAGTTCTCCACCTATGCCACCTGGTGGATCCGTCAGGCCATCACCCGCGCCATCGCCGACCAGGCCCGCACCATCCGCATCCCCGTCCATATGGTGGAGACCATCAACAAAGTCATCCGCGTCTCCCGCCAGCTGCTGCAGGAGCTGGGACACGACCCCTCCCCCGAGGAGATCGCCGCTGAGATGAAGATGCCTGTGGAGAAGGTCCGGGAGATCCTGAAGATCGCTCAGGAGCCCGTCTCCCTGGAGACCCCCATCGGCGAGGAGGAGGACAGCCATCTGGGCGACTTCATCCCCGACGAGGGTGCCAGCGAGCCCAGCGAGGCCGCCAGCTTCACCCTGCTGAAGGAGCAGCTGGTGGATGTGCTCAGCACCCTGACCCCCCGGGAGGAAAAGGTGCTGAAGCTGCGCTTCGGCATCGAGGACGGCCGCACCCGCACCCTGGAGGAGGTCGGCAAGGAGTTCAACGTTACCCGTGAGCGTATCCGCCAGATCGAGGCCAAGGCCCTGCGCAAGCTGCGCCATCCTTCCCGCTCCAAGAAGCTGAAGGATTTCCTGAACTGATTTCATTGCCCTATTGGGCTGCAGCCTCTGTAAAGGAGATCATATGTACAGCAACGCTTTCTGCAAGATTTACAACGAATTTGGCTGGAACTACTTTCCCGAGGCCTTCGGTCAGCAGCTGCTGACCTGGATCGGCCAGCACCAAGTCCCGGTAAAGACCAGCATGGACTTGGCCTGCGGCACCGGCGTTTTGTGCGAGATCCTGCATGGAGCCGGGATCCAGGCCGCCGGGATGGATTTTTCCGAGGGAATGATCGCCATCGCCCGGGAGCGCTGCCCGGAGATCGACTACGAGGTGGCCGATATGCTGCTGTTCCGCCCGGACAGGCAGTTTGACCTGGTGACCTGCACTGGCGATGCCCTCAACCACATTCTCCATCTGGAGGATCTGGCCAGTATCTTCCGCAATGTCTACGCTTACGTCAAGCCAGGCGGCTACTTCATTTTCGATATTCTCAACGAAAACGAGGTCCCCACCGCCGAGCCCTTCGACCTGGACTACAGTGACGATATAAAGACCCAGTTCATGATCACCCAGGATGAAAAGGGCGTCATCAACCTGAAGACCCGGACTTACGAGAAGGGCGAGCTGAAGGTCGAGGAGACCATCACAGAGATCATCCACGACCCGGCGGACATCTGCCGTCTGCTGGTGGAGAGCGGCTTCCAGGTCCTGCGCTGTGCCGACCACCTGTTGGAGAGCGAGGAGACCCACGGCACCTCCTGGTATATTATCGCCCAGAAGGCACTCTGACAATCGTTGTATCAAAGAAGCCCGCCGCAGATCATCAGATCTGCGGCGGGCTTCTTTGTATGGATGCGGAAGACCTGTTAAAGGTCTACATCAGAACAGGAGCAGGATATTATAGTAGACGATCATCAGCGCGGCAAAGAGCAGCGCCATGGGCAGTGTGCGGCGGACCAGATCGCCCAGCGTGACCTCGAAGTACTCCGCCGCGACCGTCAGGCACACGTGGGTGGGCGACAGCTGCATCGCCGCGTGGACCATGCACATCAGCAGGACCATAAGGGGCATACCGCCCTCCAGCGCGGCGAAGGCCATCGGCGTTCCCAGCGCGATGATGCCGCTGCTGCCGCTGATAATGGCTCCCAGGAAGAACAGGATGGCAAAGATCAGATAGGTGGGGATCGGCAGGGCAGACAGCGCGTCCGGCACCAGTTCCAGAACATTGGTATAGGCGATAAATTCCTTCAGCGCCAGCACCAGGATCGTGTTGGCCAGCAGCTTGGGCTCAAAAGCGCTGCGCACCATTGCCAGCAGTTCCCTGCCGCTGAAGCGGTATACAAGAGCCGCCAGAATAATGGACACCAGGATGGCCGGTACCACCGACAGCTTGCACACCAGGATCAGCACGATGATCAGCAGCAGTGACCACAGGTGCTGCAGCAGATGGACGGCATCCTTCAGCCGATTCTCGCTTCTGGGCGTACCGGGGTCGGTGGGCAGGCGGCGCAGATAGAATACATACCCCAGGCCGACCAGCGTCAGCACAGGGACGATCATGCCCGCCATGAACTGGGGCAGCGGCACGCCGGAGAGGTTCGCCATCAGCAGCACGCCGGAATAGGTGGGCAGAGAGCTCTCCGGAATGTGGCGGAACCAGGTGGTCACCACCGCCTGCTCCTTCCGCTCCAGATAGCCGTCTGTGGAGTCCTTGATGATGTCGCCGCACAGGATCATGGCCGCCGCGGAGGGCAGCAGCCCGATGAACACCGGGGCGATAGCGGCGTTGACCCGCCGGTTGTGGAACAGACCATCCAGATCCTTCTGGGCCAGCTTGATCTGCTGGCGGGCCTCCAGCATCCGCTGGAGATAGGTGATAAAATACAGGGATAAAACGACCGCCAGCGAGTCCCAATTGGTAAAGACCGCCGCAGTCTGCCGCAGCCACTCCACCGGCGGAACACGGTAGAGCAGGATCGTTGTCACGATGCCACCCAGGATCGCCTGATACAGTGGCCTGCGCAGAGCAAGCAGTACGATGATGACCAAAAATACCAGCACCAGAAATAAAAGCTGCATGTTCTCCTCCTCCCGCCCACCCAGCCGGGCGGCGGTCCTCTTCAAATGCTTTCGACATACTATGCAGTATGGTTTGATTATACCGAATCCCGCCCCCGGTGGCAAGAGCGCCTCGGAAAAAGTTTCCGCAGCGCGATCCCTGGAAGTAATTGTAATTTTTTCGAAAAATCCTTGCATCTCCTACAGCACTGCGCTATAATCGTTAGCGTGCTAACTTTTAAGGAGGTGTCTTTTCTGGAAAAACACTATGGTCATCGCATCCGTGTTCTGCACTGGTGTACTGACCAGACCATGTCCGATACGCTGGCGCAGATGGACCTCACCGCCGCCCAGGGCCACATTATGGGCTATCTCTCCCGGCAGAGTGAGCCGCCCTGCGCCAGGGACATCGCGGAGGCCTTTCAGCTGAGTCACCCCACCGTATCCGGACTGCTCAGCCGACTGGAAAAGAAGGGCTTTATCGAATTCCGCCCGGATGAGCAGGACAGGCGCAGCCGGCGCATCTGCATCCTGCCCAAGGGGCTGGAGTGCCACAATCGCATCGTAGAGACCATCCATGCCAACGAGCAGCGCATGGTCCAGGGCTTTACGGCGCAGGAGCGGCAGCAGTTTATGGAGCTGCTGGACCGCGCCATCAGCAATATGGGCGGCAATCCCTGCCAACCGCCCCACAACAAAAAGGAGGAATAGTTACCATATGCTCAAACGACTTGCCCAGTGTGTGCGGGAGTACAAGCTGCCCGCCATGCTCAGCCCCCTGTGCATGATCGGCGAGGTGTCCATGGAGGTCACCATCCCCCTGATCATGGCCGATCTGTACGACTACGGCATCGTGCTGCAGGACATGCAGACCGTCATCCAAAAATCCATTCTGCTGGTGCTGTGCGCCATTGCGTCGCTGTGCTTCGGCGCCGCCTCCGCGGTATTTGCCGCCAAGGCCGGTACCGGCTTCGCCAAGAACCTGCGCCACGATATGTACCACCATATCCAGAGCTACAGCTTCTCCAACATCGACAAGTTCTCCACTGCCTCCATCGTCACCCGCCTGACCAGCGATGTGGCCCGGCTGCAGATGACCTTCCAGATGATGATCCGTATGTTCGTGCGCACCCCCATGATGCTGGTGCTGTCCCTGATCATGGCCATGCGTATCAGCGTACGGCTGAGCCTGGTGTACTGCGTTGCCATCCCCATTCTGGTGGTGGCTCTGGTGCTGCTGGTGCCCCGGGTATTCAAGATCTTCGATCGGGTATTCAAAACCTACGATAAGCTCAACAACGTGGTCCAGGAGAACGTCCACGGCATCCGCGTGGTGAAGTCCTTCGTCCGTGAGGAGAAGGAGACTGAGAAATTCACCGACATCTCCGGCACGATCTACAACGATTTCTCCACCGCAGAGAAGATCCTGTCCCTGAATAACCCCCTGATGCAGTGCTGCGTCTACGCCTGCATGATCGCGATCTCCTGGTTCGGTGCCCACATGGTCGTGGCCTCCGGCAACGACCCCGCCATGGGTCTGACCACCGGCCAGCTCAGCTCCATGTTCACCTACACCACGCAGATCCTCTCCACGCTGATGATGCTGAGCATGGTGTTCGTGATGCTGACCATGAGCCGCGCGCCCCTGCGCCGCTGCTACGAGATCCTCACTGAGGAGCCCGATCTGACCAGCCCCGAGGGTGCTGTGACCGAGGTGAAGGACGGCTCTATCGATTTCGAGCATGCCAGCTTCCGCTACAGCGCCACCGCCAAGCGCCAGGCGCTGGAGGATGTGGTGCTGCATATCCCCGCAGGCGCCACCGTCGGCATTCTGGGCGGCACTGGCTCCTCCAAGTCCACCCTGGTCCAGCTGATCCCCCGCCTGTACGACGTCACCGAGGGCTGCCTGAAGGTGGGCGGCGTGGATGTGCGGAAGTACGATCTGGACGTTCTTCGAGACAACGTAGCCATGGTGCTGCAGAAGAACGAGCTGTTCAGCGGCTCCATCAAGGACAATCTGCGCTGGGGCAACGCCGACGCCACTGACGAGGAGCTGATCCACGCCTGCCAGCTGGCCTGCGCCGATGACTTTATCCAGAGCTTCCCCGACAAGTATGACACCCACATCGAGCAGGGC
>CAYSDG010000120.1:0-5009 GCA_964429705.1 uncultured Oscillospiraceae bacterium
GAAGCAGCGTATCGCCATCGTGCGTGCCCTGGCCATGAAGCCCAAGGTCATGCTCTTTGACGAGCCGACCTCTGCCCTGGACCCTGAGATGGTGGGCGAGGTGCTGGAGGTCATGAAGGACCTGGCGAACGATGGCATGACCATGGTGGTGGTCACCCACGAGATGGGCTTTGCCCGCGAGGTGGGCAGCCGTGTCCTGTTTATGGACGGCGGCCATATCGTGGAGCAGAACAAGCCGGAGGAGCTGTTCGGCAACCCCAAGAGCGAGCGACTGCAGTCCTTCCTGGCAAAGGTGCTGTAAGAGCATATCTACTATATATAATAAGAAGGCGCGGCGTGAGCCGCGCCTTCAGTGTATTAGGGGAATCTCTTTTTAGAGGGCGTGTTTTGGGTGGAGGTGCTTTTATTGGCAGAGATTTATTGCTATGTTTGCCTCCGACGGGATTGTTCCGCGCCCCAGCGCGAGGGGGCCGCTTTCGAGCAGGTAACTTTTTCGGCGCCGAAAAAGTCACCAAAAAGGCGTTCGGGGGACACCCCCGAATGCCCCCCAAATTTTTAGGCGCTGGCTCGATTTTACCTCAGAAGGAGTGACTGCCTTTAGCTGTTGCGGCTCGATGTCAGAGGTATCTCTTGCTACTTCGCCTGACGGCCCACGACGCCGATGGAAACAGATTTGTCAGATTATACCGCTGTCTTACTTTGCAGGCTATGGTGCGGTGGAAACTTGCAAGCTTTCGTGTTTGGGACCAACAGCAACCCACCACATAAATGCGCCCTATTTGGTCAGTGGCTTTGGCTAAAATCTTGGCGGCTCTTCATTTCAAGGGCAAAAACTCTCTCCCGCCGGTGTTACAGCCCATCCTGTTGTTCCAATCGGATCATCGCTTCCAGCTTTTTGGCGGCGATGCTGAGAGATGTCCCGCCGCAGGTGACGAGGCAGACCTGCCGCTGTGGGATCTGCTCCCGCAGGCGCAGTACGTGGATGGCATCCGTGTGCTTCCAGTGTTCCAGAAAGGTCAGGGGGACGAAGCCAATGCCCAGATCGTTGGCTACCAGAGGGATGATCTGGTCTGTGGTGGCCGCCTCGACACTGGGAGAGAAGGCTACGCCGCTGCGGCGGAAGAATTCCTCATAGAAGGCGAAGGTCTTGGTCTGCTCCCCCAGACAGATCAGAGGGTATTCCGCCAGCTGGGCCAGGGTACACTCCTGCCTGCTGAGAAAGGCAAAGGCGCTGCCGCATACGGGGACCTCCTGAAAGGGTAGGATCGGTGTGCAGGACATGGAGTCGCTCAGCTCCATGGGCGTGGTGACCACGGCGATGTCTACCAGGCTGTTTTTCAGGGCCTCCAGCGCCTGAGGTGTGGAGTGGTTGGAGACACGGATGCGGACATCGGGGTACAGCTGGCGGTACTTTTTCAGAGTTGGCAGCAGCAGGCAGTGGAGGGCCACCTCGCTGGCACCGATCTTGACGAAGCCCTGGCGCATGTTTTGCTTCAGGGTCATCTCTTCCTCGCCGGCCTCAATGTGCTCTACGGCGATGCGGACATGGGCGAACAGCTTTTCGCCCTCTGGCGTGAGAAGCATTCCATGGCGGGAGCGGACAAAGAGCGGGCAGTCCAGCTCGGATTCCAGATTCTTGATCACCCGTGTCACATTGGGCTGGCTGCTCAGCAGCAGACGGGAGGCCTGGGTGATGCTGCGGCACTTGGCCACATAGTAAAAAATGCGGTAGTGGTCATAATTGATGTTCATAGGCTCTCCTACATAACAAATAGATATTGAGCACATATCAAACATATATTTTACATATGGATTTTTCACTATTATAATAGCGGGAGCGTACAAAATCAAGGGGACCGGGTGCGGAGCATGTCGCACCCGGCAGAAGGAGGAGACATGCGGTGGTTATGTCAATCTGGAGCGCGCTGGCGGCCGGCGGCCGCTATGGACAGCGACAGGGAGGTGAGTGGCTGTGAATAAGGACCTGACGGTGGGCAAGCCGGAATCAGTGTTATGGCAGTTCTGTATCCCGCTGTTCGGCAGCGTGATCTTCCAGCAGTTCTACAATTTGGCGGACAGCTTTGTTGCCGGTAAATTTGTGGGCGAGAATGCCCTGGCTGCGGTGGGCAACAGCTATGAGATCACGCTGATCTTTATCGCAGTGGCCTTCGGCTGCAATATCGGCTGTTCGGTGGTCGTTTCGCAGTTTTTCGGGGCAAAAAAATATGCTCACATGAAGACGGCGGTCCACACCGCCATGATCTTCAGCGGACTGGTATGCCTGGTGCTGATGGGACTGGGCCTCGGGTTCTGCGACAGCCTGCTGCGGATGATCAACACGCCCCAGGAGCTGATGGCGGATTCCAAGCTGTACCTGGACATCTATGTTTGGGGCCTGCCCTTCGTGTTCTTCTATAATATCGCCACGGGCATTTTCTCGGCTCTGGGAGACTCCAGGACGCCGTTCTGGTTTCTGGCGGCATCCTCCACCTCCAACGTGGCGGTGGATATCCTGTTCGTCACCGCCTTTGATATGGGGGTCGCGGGTGTGGCCTGGGCCACCTTCCTGTGCCAGGGTGTCAGCTGCCTGCTGGCGGTGGCCACGGTGCTGGCCCGCCTGAAGAAGATCCCCACCGATGGGGAGGTGAAGTTCTTCTCTGTGCCGATCCTGAAAAGATTTTTGGGCATCGCTGTGCCCAGCGCCCTGCAGCAGAGCTTTATCTCCATCGGCAACATCATCATCCAGAGCGTGATCAATGGCTTCGGTGCCAACGTGATCGCGGGCTATGCCGCCGCGGTCAAGCTGAACAATCTGGTGGTCACCTCCTTTACGACACTGGGCAACGGGATCTCCAACTTCACCGCCCAGAACATCGGCGCGCAGAAGCCGGAGCGGATCCGCGAGGGGTTCCGGGCGGGCGTCAAGATGGTGTGGCTGCTGTCCATCCCGGCCTTCCTGCTGTATTTCTGCACGGGGGAGTGGCTGCTGCGGCTGTTTATGGAGGATCCGTCGGCCCTGGCGATGCAGACCGGTATCAATTATCTGCGCATCCTGTCTCCCTTCTACTTTGTGATCTCGGTGAAGCTGGTGGCGGACGGGATCCTGCGGGGCGCGGACATGATGAACAAGTTCATGGTGGGCACCTTTACGGATCTGCTGCTGCGGGTAGGTCTGGCGGTACTGCTGGCCCAGACGTCGCTGGGCGCTACCGGCATCTGGTGTGCCTGGCCCATTGGCTGGACCACGGCAACGGTGCTGTCGGTGCTGTTTTACCGCTCCGGCAATTGGCGGGCGGACCGTTCTCTGCAGCAATAAGCACATATTTAATAAGTGGCGCGCGGCCTTCGTGAGAGGCGGCGCGCCATTTTTTGGCGCTGTGGTTGCAAGTCTGCTGTCGGCTGTGGTATGATAGATGCTGATCAAATTTTCCGTGAAGGAGCATGAGCTATGTGGTATATCCTTGCGATCCTGTTGGGGGTGGCGGCCGACCAGGCCCTGAAGCTGTGGGTCGTGTCCAATCTGGCGCTGTATGAGTCTGCACCCCTGCTGCCCGGCGTGGTGGAGCTGCTGTATATCCAGAATACCGGCGGCGGCTTTTCGATCCTGACAGGTCATACCTGGCTCCTGACAGCCATTACGGTGGTGCTGATGCTGGGGATTGCGGTGCTGTTGGCGAAAAAGACCTTTTCTCATCCTGCCGCTATGTGGACGCTGACGCTGATCCTCAGCGGGGGACTGGGCAATCTGGTGGACCGGGTGCGCCTGGGGTATGTGGTGGACATGTTCCATCTGCAGTTCATGGAGTATCCTGTGTTCAATATCGCGGACATTCTGGTAGTGGTGGGAGCCTTCGGCTTTGCCGCCTACTACCTGCTGCTGGACGGCAAACTCCAGAAAAAACGGACGGAGGGGAACGAGAATGGAGCAGATCATCCTGCAGACAACGGCTGAGCATGCAAAGGAGCGGCTGGATGCCTATTTGGCCGCCGCGATGGAGGGCGTGACCCGCTCTGCTGCCCAGCGGCTTATTGAAGAGGGGCGTGTGCTGGTGGATGGTCGACCTGCTGCCAAGAGCTGTAAGCTGACGGGGCGGGAGACTGTTGCGGTCACGCTGCCGGAGCCGGAGGCGGTTGAGGCTGTGCCGCAGAACATCCCTCTGGATATTGTATATGAAGATGAGGACGTTATTGTGGTGAACAAGCCGGTGGGGCTGGTGGTCCATCCGGCCCCGGGCCACCCGGATGGTACGCTGGTCAATGCCCTGCTCTATCACTGCGGCGACAGCCTCAGCGGCATCGGCGGCCAGCTGCGGCCGGGGATCGTCCACCGCATTGACCGGGATACCAGCGGGCTTATCATCGCCGCTAAAAACGATGCAGCCCATCAGGCGCTGGCTGCCCAGCTGCAGGACCACACGCTGGCCAGGACCTACGAGGCGGTGGTCATCGGCAATCTGCGCCAGGACAGCGGCACGATCGATGCGCCTATCGGACGTCACCACACCGACCGGAAGAAAATGACCGTCACCAGTCAGGGGGGGCGAAACGCCGTGACCCACTGGGAGGTACTGGAGCGGTTTCAGGGGTATACCTATGTGCGCTGCCGTCTGGAGACGGGGCGGACCCATCAGATCCGGGTCCATATGGCACACATTGGTCATCCCATCTATGGGGATACGGTCTATGGCCCGTCCAAGCCTGTGCCGGGGATGACGGGGCAGTGCCTCCACGCGGTGGGACTGCGTTTTATCCATCCCCGCACCGGGGAGCCGGTGGAGCTGCGCTGTGGGCTGAATGAGGAGTTTGAGACACTGCTGCGCAAGCTGCGGAGCCGTGGATAAGGATTTTGAAAAAATCCAAGAAAAATGCAAAATAGGTGTTGACAAAAGCGGAATATAGTGGTATTCTATCTGAGCCGTCAACGAGAAGCCAGTTGCGAATGACAGAGCTTCGGAAAAACTTGAAAAAGTTTGAAAAAGTTCTTGACAAAGCTGGAAAGCTGTGGTAAC
>CAYSDG010000121.1:0-4903 GCA_964429705.1 uncultured Oscillospiraceae bacterium
GCTCAATGCTCTGCTCGTCACCGATGTCCGCCAGGACCCGGTCATATACGCTGACGGCGCTGCCGCTTTTTACCGGAATGTGCAGGCCGCACTGGGCCATCAGTGTCAGCAGGCCCAGAGTTTTCAGGCTGACGGTCTTGCCGCCGGTGTTGGGGCCAGTGATGACCAGAGTGTCAAAACTGTCCCCCAGCTGGATGTCGATGGGTACGGCCTTGCTGCTGTCCAACAGGGGATGGCGTGCCTTTTTCAGCAGGATGCCGCCGTCCTTGCGGATCTCAGGGCGGGTGGCGTCCATCTTGTAGCTCAGCTGGCCCCGGGCAAAGATCAGGTCCAGGTGGACCAGCAGATCATAGTCCTGCAGAATGTCCTGGTGGTAGGCTGCCGCCTCCGCTGAGAGCATCCGAAGGATCCGGTCGATTTCCTTTTTCTCCTTGGCCTCCAGCTCTTTCAGTTCGTTGTTGGCCTGAACGACCCCCATGGGCTCGATGAAGATCGTGGCGCCGGAGGAGGATACGTCATGGACAAGGCCGGGCATACTGGAGCGGAACTCCGACTTTACCGGCACAACGAAGCGGCCGTCCCGCTGGGTGATGATGGCCTCCTGCAGGACCTTGCTGAAGGTCTGGGAGGAGATGATCTTTTGCAGGATCTGACGGCCTTTGGCTGCGGCGTTGCGCTTATGGCGGCGGATCTCTGCCAGCTCGGGGCTGGCATTGTCAGCGATCTCCTCCTCATCCAGAATGGCGGTGAAGATCTTTTCCTCCAGGAAGCGGTTGCCCTTCAGGGAGCGGAACAGGTGGTCGATGGCGGTGCGCTGGTCGCTGACCGCGTCATCGTTCCAGTAGTCCTTTACCCGGCGGGCGCAGCGCAGCACACCAGCGATGTCCAGCAGCTCACGGGTGTTCAGCGCGCCGCCCCGGTCCGCCCGGTACAGGCTCTCGCTGACCTCCTTGATGCCGGAAAAGGCAGGGTTGCCCCGCAGGCCCAGCATGGCGCGGGCGGCATCGGTCTCCTCCTGGAGGCGCTCCACCTCCAGTCGGTCCGTGCTGGGATAGGCCGCCAGGGCCTTGGCCCGGGCAGCGTCGGAATTGGTCTGGTCCGCCAGCATCCGCAGAATGGCCGGCAGCTCCAGTGTCCGGATAGATTTATCAAACAATTCGCTCATTGCAAACTCCTCATACGCCTTGTGGGGCGTATCGAAAGAAAAATCAGACAACTATTTGTTATATTCTGGCAAAAAATTTCGATTTGTGTTCAAATTTGAACGGCGCTGCTGCCAAGCAGGCTCTTGTAGAAGTCCAGCGTGCGGAAATCCCGCTCCACCACAGAGCGGACATAGGTCTCGCTGACACGGTTGAGACACCGCTGGTCCGCGTCGGCCAGCGCGAAGCTGTACAGCCGCTTGGGGTCGCCGTACAGCACGTGGCGCAGAGCGGCCAGCGCCCCCGGTGTCAGCGGTACGCTCCGTCCATGGCCTGCGCCGCAGCTGCGGCAGCGCAGCACGCTGCCCGCAATATCCAGCACCGGCTGGGCAGGAAATACCTCTCCGCACAGGGAGCACTGTGCCACCATGGGCTCAAAGCCAATAAGGCTCATCAGCTTCATCTCGAAGGCGCCGCGCACCAGCTCCGGCGGTTTTTTCAGCTGGCCCAGCGCGTACAGCGCGTTGAGCAGCAGGGAGAGGATGTCCCCGGCTTCGCCCTCCTCATAGGCTACGTGCTCTGTCAGCTCCGCCAGATAGCTGGCAAGACTCAGCAGCACAATGTCCTGCCGCACCCCGTCGAAAAGCTCGAGGGTGCTGGCCTCGGTGAGATACTGCCAGCCGTGGCTCTCACTGAGCACCAGCTCAGAGTAGGCCAGTAGCTGGGTGGCTGCAGTGGTTTTGCTGCGGCGGCTCCTGGCCCCCTTGGCGATCACCGTCAGCTTTCCCATCCCGGCGGTAAGGATGGTCAATATTTTGTCGCTCTCCTTGGTATCTACGCTGCGGAGAACGAGCCCCTTTACCACAGTTTGTTCTCTGGCCATAGGTTTCCTGTTGTTCCTTTGCTTATTGGGGTGTTTCGTGACCTGGGCGGGGTACTTTTGGTTGGCGGCTGTTATCTGCTCGTTACTCTGTTTTGCCTCCGACGGCCCACTTTTGCCGCCAAAAAGTGGGGAAAAACCGCCGGGGGAAACCCCCGGGACCCACGAATTTTGGGGGCGAATGCTCGTGGATTGTATCAGCAGAGAAACAGACCTTCAGTCGGGCGGATCCCGGAGCTAGATCTATCTCCCGGAACTTCGCCTGTCGGCCCACGCAAAGAAAGTCACAACGGGGGGCAATATGTGCGTCTATCCGACATACAGACCATGGTGCGGTGCTGTCCTGTAGTCTCGTCAACGGGACCATCAGCATCTCACCGCACAAATGCGCCACGTTGGTCAGTGGCTGCGGCTAAAGGGCTAGGGCAGTATCATTTCGCGGGCCGACAGGTGCAGTATTGCAAGATGGTTCTTGGTGGGAGAAATAACTCCCGAACCCTTTTCTCCTGGTGATGCCACGCACGACAGCCCAGCAAAAGCAGGAGGACCGGAACCAGCATGGTTCCGGCGGCCCTTTGGTGACTTTGGGGCCGAGGCCAAAGTCACCCGCGCCGGGGCGCGGAATTCCCCAAACAAACTAACGTTCAGCTGCCAGTTTGCGACAGAAAAAACTGCTATGTATGGCGGCGGTCACACCGCCGCCTGCCTTTCGCCCCAGGCCGACCTGGCCTGGAGCGCAGCCTGCCGCTCCTGCCGGTACAGCAGATAAAACACCGGCGCGCCGGTGGCCTGAAACAGCGCCCAATAGCACTCCATCTCCACCCCTCCTGTCGTTATGGTTGGCAGGAGGGGTGAGGATATGTGCGGAAATGATTACTGCTCGTCGTAGCCCACGTTGCGGATAAAGTTCAGGTTGTCCCGCCAGTTTTCCTTCACCTTCACCCAGGTCTCCATGTACACCTTGGTGCCCATGAAGCGCTCGATGTCCTGGCGGGCATGGCTGCTGATGCGCTTGAGCATCGCGCCGTTCTTGCCGATGATGATGCCCTTGTGGCTGGCTTTCTCGCAGTAAATGGTAACGTCCAGGTCAATGATGCCGTTGTCCCGCTCGCTGAAGCGGGTCACCTCGATAGCGGTGCCGTGAGGGATCTCCTTGTCCAGGTTCCGCAGCAGCTTCTCCCGCACGATCTCCGCAACGATCTGGCGCTCGGGCTGGTCGGTGGTCATGCCGTCAGGGAACAGCTGGGGCCCCTCGCAGGCGTACTTGCTGAACTGGTCCATCAGAATATCCAGACCGTCCTGCTTCTCGGCGGAGATGGGGATGATGGCGTCGAACTCGTGGGCGGCGCTGTACACGGCGATGACCTCCAGCAGCACGTCCTTCTCCACGGCATCGATTTTGTTGATGACCAGCACGGCAGGGATACCGGAGGCCTTTACCTGGTCGATGATGGCCTGTTCCGGCGCGCCGATCTTGGCGATAGGCTCCACCATGAGGCATACTGCGTCTACATCGGCCACGGATTCCCGCACCACCTTCACCATGTAGTCGCCCAGGCGGGTGCGGGCTTTGTGCAGACCGGGGGTGTCCAGCAGGACATATTGGGTGTCGCCCTGATTCACCACACCATAGATGCGGTTGCGGGTGGTCTGGGGCTTGGAGGAGACGATGGCGATCTTCTCGCCCACCAGGGCGTTGGTCAGGGTGCTCTTGCCCACGTTGGGGCGGCCGGCGATGGTGATCATCGCAGTCTTTTTGATCTCGTTCATGTCAGGTGATCCTCAACTTTCTTTTGTTTTGTCCGGCATTGAGCATACCGGAGTCATATATTTTGCCGTGCCGCTGTAGGCGGCAGGAAAAATTCTTTTTCATCAGATAGGGATATTCCGCGTCCCAGCGCCGAGGGCAAAGTAACTCGGCTCGGAAGCCGAAACTCCCCCAGCAGACCAATGGTTAGCAACCAGCTAACGACAAAACGAATGCCCTCAAAAAACAAACAAGCTTTATCTTCCGATCCCCAGCGTCTCCATAATAGCATCCTCCTGCGCCCGCATCTGTGCCTTCATAGGCCCCTCGTCCAGGTGGTCGTAGCCCAGCAGATGCAGCACGGAGTGTACCACCAGATAGGCCAGCTCCCGGCGGCTGGAGTGTCCGTATTCGCTGGCCTGGGCCGACACCCGTTCCATGGACAGGACCATGTCCCCCAGAGGGATGAGGCCCGTGGCGGGGTCGGCATCCAGCTCGTTGGGGTGCTCCCCGGGCTGCAGGTCGAACATGGGGAAGCTGAGAACATCGGTGGGCCTGTCCACCTGACGCATGGCCAGGTTGGTCTCGTGGATGCCTGCGTCATCGGTCAGCAGCACGCTGATCTCACAGGGCAGGAGCATTCCCTCCTGGGCCAGAGCGGTCCGGATGGTCTTGCGGATCAGGGCACAGTTCTTCTCATAGTTCGGCACCGGGACATCCGCTGTCACGGGGATATAGTGGGTCTTTCTCATGACCGGTTCCTCACTTTTTCTTCGTATTTTTCTTGTAGTAATCGTCGTATGCCTTGATGATCCGCTGGACCATCACATGGCGGACCACGTCCTGGTCGGTGAGCTGGCAGATGCCAACGCCCTCCACGCCCTGAAGTACCCGGATGGCCTCCTTCAGGCCGCTGGTCTTGTCCGCGGGCAGGTCGATCTGGGTGACATCGCCGGTGATGACCACCTTGGAGTTGAAGCCCATGCGGGTCAGGAACATCTTCATCTGCTCCCGGCTGGTGTTCTGGGCTTCGTCCAGGATGATGAAGCTGTCATCCAGTGTCCGGCCGCGCATGTAGGCCAGGGGGGCCACCTCGATGTTGCCCCGCTCCAGATATTTCTGATAGGTCTCCGC
>CAYSDG010000122.1:0-4900 GCA_964429705.1 uncultured Oscillospiraceae bacterium
TGAGCACTAGAACCTGAATCTAGCGAGTCTGCCAATTCCACCACTCGCGCGCATCCTATATCAACTTTTGCTGCCCTCACACATAAGAGGATTGGTGCGAGTGACGGGACTTGAACCCGTACGTCGATCGACACACGCACCTCAAACGTGCCTGTCTACCAGTTCCAGCACACTCGCGTACAATGCTCTAAGAAGGACCAGCAAGGATTATTGTATCACATTTAGAGAATTTGTCAACCATTATTTTTCAAAAAATCGAAAAAAATCTTTTTTTCGTTCCAGTCAGTGGGAAACGATTGTACCGCCCCGCCGCCCGTGGTATACTGCTCTTACAGCTGCTCCAGGATCTGACCGATGGACCCGCAAAGAGTGAGGTCCGCCCCGGCCCCGGGCAGTTCTGTCCGGTTGATGACCACCAGCTTGCTCCCCCGGTAGTAGTGGACCAGACCGGCCGCGGGATACACCGCCAGAGATGTCCCGCCGATGATGAGTACATCTGCCCGGCGGATGGCAGCAATGGCGGCCGCGACCACATCCTCCTCCAGCCCCTCGCCGTAGAGGACCACCTCCGGCTTGATCACGCCGCCGCAGCGGCAGTGCGGCACTCCGCGGCTCTCTGCCACGGCGTCCACCTCATAGAATGCGCCGCACCGCTGACAGCGGTTGCGCAGGACGCTGCCGTGGAGCTCCAGCACCTGCTGACTCCCGGCCTTCTGGTGCAGGCCATCGATATTCTGGGTAATGACAGCCCGCAGTTTTCCCTCTCGTTCCCACTGGGCCAACTTCCGGTGAGCCGCATTGGGCTCTGCCTCCAGGTGCAGGAGCTTATCCCGGTAGAAGCGGTAGAATTCCTCCGTATTTTCCTCAAAAAAGTCGTGGCTCAGGATCGTCTCCGGCGGATAGCGGTACTGCTGGTTATACAGACCGTCCGTGCTGCGGAAATCTGGAATACCGCTCTCCGTGCTGACACCAGCCCCGCCGAAAAAGACGATGTTATCGCTGTTCGCCACCCACTCCCGCAGAGTATTGACACCGTCTGTCATATCGAATCCCTCCATTTTTTGATCCATAAGGAGTTTGTATAGTATGAACGTTCAGATCTTTGGTTCCTCCAAATGCTTTGACACCAAGAAGGCCGAGCGCTGGTTCAAGGAGCGCCGCATCAAGTATCAGTACATCGACCTGCCGAAAAAGGGGTTTTCCGCCGGGGAGTACCGCGCCGTGCGGCAGAAGCTCAGCTTCCAGCAGCTGGTGAACACCAAGTGCCGCGCCTACGAGGACCTGTACATGGCCTACATCACGCCTGAGGCCGCCGAGGAAAAGCTCTTCGACAACCCGCAGCTGTTCAACACCCCCATTGTCCGCAACGGTAAATTCGTTACCATTGGTTACTGCCCCGAGGTCTGGGAGCAGTGGGAGTGAGCTGTCACTATCATACCACGTTCCCGGCGGCAGCGCAAGAAACAGCCGATGCCATGCCATTTGACGCTTGACGACAAAAATCCCCTCCGTATGCTCAGGCATACAGAGGGGATCCTCTTTTTCTGTTTTTCGGACCTTCGGCCAAACTGCGGCGGCTCAGCCGCAGCAGCCATATCCGCCAGTCAACGGATCCCGGAACAGCGGGAACTGGGGCGGCGCCCAGGTCCACACAACGAAGGCCAGTGCCACTGTCAGCAGGCAGGCCGCGGCAATCCCCTGCCGCAGACCGCTCCGCCCCGGCGGCTGGCGCCGCAGCAGGCGGGTATCCAGGCCCCAGGCCAGCGCCGCCACCAGGAAAAAGATCACGATATTGACCCAAGCGGGCGAGGGCCCCAGCGCCCCGTTCCAGGTGTAGAACAAAGCCGGGATCAGCCACAGCCCCAGCAGACTTCCCGCCGCCTTGGCGGACCAGAAATTCCGGAATTTCTCCCCGATAACCAGATATTCCACCAGAGAAAAGAGCAGCATGGGGAAAAACAGCAGCTTCATGTGCTCCCAGGTCGATTCATTCACGGCGGACACCGCGGCGGCCAGCCAGTTTTTTCCACTCCAATCGTACAAAAAGTGGAAAAGCGTACCGGCAGACCAGGTAAACAGTACCCCGGCGGCCTGCCAGAAGAGCAGCGCTTTGCGCATATCCATCACCTCCTGCGGATCAATTTGACAGCAGGATATGCATCCGGACTGCTTTTTATACCTGCAGCACCGCCATCTGCCTTGGCGTGTCCGCCGTCAGATCCAGGGTGCTGCCGCCGCAGTGCCGCACCAGCTCTGGCGGGAAGAGGGGCAGGAAGTCCTCCAGTGTCTCCAGCACGTCAAAGCCCATGCTGCCGCAGCGGTAGTGCATGGGAACGACCACCCGGGGCGCCGCAGCGTCCGCAACTGCCTTTGCCTCCCGGGCGTTGAGCGTATAGGTACCGCCGATGGGGAGCAGCAGCGCGTCGCAGCCGCTGACATCGGCTAGCTGCTGCGGGTCCAGCGGATGCCCCAGGTCCCCCAGATGAACCACCGTGAGCCCCTCCGCCGTGAAGCAGCGAATCATATTCTCTCCCCGCTTCGCCCCCCGGACCTCATCATGGAAGGCGGGGATCTCCCGCACCGCAAAAGGGCCCGCCCCTCTGCCGCTGCAGGCAACGTGCGCCGTATAGGCATGGTCGAAGTGACCGTGGCTGCAATAGACGGCATCAGCCTCTGCAGTCACATCCGGCAGCCCAGGCACATTCTGATAGGGGTCCAGCAGCAGGCGAAAGCCGCCGCTCTCCAGCACAAAGCAGGAATGCCCCAGCCAAGTGATCTTCATCGTTGTCCCTCCTGTGTTTTATTTTATGCTGTGAGTCTATGATAGCACATTTCCAGCAGCCGGAAAAGGAAAAAGTGCGGGAGCATCCGCTCCCGCACTTTTGGTTGTCTCGCTTATTCTGTGTAGTGGACGTGGTTAAAAATATGCTCCTCGCAGAAGCAGTGGTACCCCTCACACTTGGAGCAATAGCGAAACTGCATCGTGGGATAGTCCGTATCCGTCTTGCCGCAGACACAGCATTTGTGGTTGTAGCCCTTCTGCTTCTGCTGCTCCTTCACCGCCTGGCGGAACTGCACCGCCTGGGGCCGGTGATGGGCCTTGACCCGGTCGACCTTGCGGCCGAAAGCGGGGGCAAAGAACACAAACAGATTCAGCATGGCGACCACCGGCAGCAGCGCCATCCCCCACGCCCCCGAGATGGCGCACATAATGACATTGACTGCGTACAGCGCCGCCTCGAACCAGGCCACCCACTTCATTTTCACCGGGATGACATAGAACACATACACCATGGCGTCCGGATTAAAGAGAGCAAAGGCAAAGAACATGGAGGAATTGACATAGGACGCACCGGCAATGGAGAGGTTCACCCCGTCGATCAGATATGCCAGCAGCACCCCCAGCGCCGTCAGCAGCGTGCCGCTGACGTAATAGAAAGTAAACTTGGCGCTGCCCCAGATCCGCTCCAGCGCTGTACCCAGCCAGTAGTAGAACATGCAGGCGATCAGCAGCATCAAGCCGCCGCTGTCCGGCAGCAGCACGTAGGTCACCAGCCGCCAGATCTCCCCCCGCATCACCGCGGCAGGCTCCAGCGCCAGAAACTGCAGCGCCCCGTTGGACAGCAGATTCAGAAAATACAGCACCACATTGGCACCCAGGATATAGCGCATCAGGCCCGGGATCGCCAGCCGGGGGTGGGACGCGCAGAATCGGTCGATCATTTCATTCAGTTTCTTCAAGGGAATGCTCCTCCCACAATATCATAAGATATGTCTATTGTACTCCATCCCGCAGGAAAAATCATCAATAATATTTGAACTTTCGCAGGATCCGGCAAAATGGCACAGACCGCTCCATCCTGCCGCAAATCAGGTCCCTGATTGACAAATCAGTTTTTGCGAGTATACTATAAATAAAATCAAAAGCATTTGAGTGCCGCTGCAAAAAGCAGCGGAGAATAGTGAATCCGGTCAAAATCCGGAACGGTACCCGCCACTGTATGCGCGGAGGCACCGCCCGCGGCAAAAGCCAGCCATTGGGAGCGATCCCGAGAAGGCAGGGCGGCAAACCCATGATGCGCAAGTCAGGAGACCTGCTCAAGTGTCGTATGCCTGTCTCCTTTCGCGATACGGGAGACAGGTGCTGTTGCGCAGAAAACCGGCTGCGGCGGCTTTGTGGCCGCCGCAGTTTTTTGCGCCCCTGAAAAACTACCTGCTTGGAGGAACTCCTATGAAATGGTCCTTAGCCGCCCTGCTCCTGGGCTTCTGCATCGATCTGCTGGTGGGCGACCCCCACAGCCGCTGTCCCCACCCGGTGGTACTCATAGGCAGGCTCATCGACTGGCTGGACCGGCATCTGCGCCGCCTGTTTCCGAAGACTGTTCGGGGCGAAAACGCCGCGGGGGCGGTACTCTGGCTGCTGGTGGCCGCGGCGTCTGCCGCCGTTCCCGCCATGCTGCTGTGGCTCTGCCACTGTGTCAGCCCCTGGCTGCGTCTGGCGGTGGAAAGCCTGATGTGCGCGCTGGTGCTGGCCACCAAGAGCCTGCGGGACGAGAGCATGAAGGTGTTTGACGCGCTGGAGAGCGGCGATCTCGCCGCCTCCCGGCAGGCCGTATCCATGATCGTGGGGCGGGATACCGCCGCACTGGACGGTGATGCGGTCACCCGTGCCGCTGTGGAGACCGTAGCGGAGAACACCTCTGACGGAGTGGTGGCCCCCCTGTTGTTTCTGGCTATCGGCGGCGCGCCCCTGGGCTTCTTCTATAAGGCTGTGAACACCATGGACTCCATGCTGGGCTACGTGGAGCCGCCCTACAAAAACATCGGCCTCGTCCCCGCCAAAATGGACGACCTCTTTAATTTTATCCCCGCCCGCCTCTCCGCCCTGCTGATGCTGGCG
>CAYSDG010000123.1:0-4881 GCA_964429705.1 uncultured Oscillospiraceae bacterium
CAGGGGAACATCCAGGTGCTCCTCGGTCAAACAGCCGCCGGAGGGGCCGCCAATCTGGACGGCCTTGAACTCAGCGCCGTTCTTCAGGCCGCCGCCCACATCGAAGATGATCTGGCGCAGGGTGGAGCCCATGGGGACCTCAATCAGACCGGTGTTCTCGATGGTACCGGTCAGGGAGAAGGTCTTACAGCCGGGGCTGCCCTCGGTACCGATGGAACGGAACCAGTCGGCACCCTCCAGGATGATCTTGGGGACGTTGGCATAGGTCTCGACGTTATTGAGGACCGTGGGCTTTTCCCACAGACCCTTCTCAACGGTGCGGGGAGGCTTGGTGCGGGGCATACCGCGGTTGCCCTCGATGGAGGCAGTCAGAGCGGAACCCTCGCCGCAGACGAAAGCGCCCGCGCCGCGGTTGATATGCATATGGAAGGAGAAGTCGGAGCCCAGGATGTTGTCACCCAGCAGGCCGCGCTGCTCCATCTGGGCGATGGCGTTGCGCAGACGGGTAACAGAGTTGGGGTACTCCGCACGGACGTAGATGTAACCATTTTCGGCCTTCACGGCGTAACCGGCGATCATCATGCCCTCGATCAGCTTGAAAGGGTCGCCCTCCATGACGGAGCCGTCCATGAATGCGCCGGGGTCGCCCTCGTCACCGTTGCAGACCACGAAGCGCTCGGTCTCCTTCTGACGGGCGACCTGCTTCCACTTGGTGCCGGCGGGGAAACCGCCGCCGCCGCGGCCGCGCAGGCCGGACTTGTCGATCTCAGCGATGACATCGTCGCGGGTCATGTCGAACATGGCCTTGGTCAGGGCGTCGAAGCCGCCGGCGGCAATGTACTCGTCCAGAGACTCGGAGTCGATCTTACCGCTGTTCTCCAGAACGATGCGGGTCTGCTTGGCGATGAAGGGGATATCATCGGGGGAGACATAGGCCTGGCCGCCCTTGGCATACAGCAGACGGTCGATGACCTCGTCACCCTTGACGGACTTCTCCAGAATCTCCGCACAGTCGTCAGGCTGCACCTTGACGTACTGAATGACCTTCTCACCCTTCTGGATGCGCACCAGGGGGCCCAGCTCGCAGAAGCCCTGGCAGCCAGTCTTCTTCACGCCGACCTTGTCCTCGTGCTCAGCAGCGTCGTGCGGTGCGAACTCCAGCGTGACACCGGGGGTGTCCTGCACCAGCTGCTTGAAAATATCATAAATCTTGTTTGAGCCGGTTGCGATACAGCCAGTACCGGAGCAGACCAGAATGCGGCACTTGTCCTGTGCCATAGATTCCAGAGCAGCCAGCTTGACCTGATTCAGTTCCTCTCTAGTCGTAATCATCAGCATTCACCTCTCAGTTCCGCAATGAGCGCCATGGCCTTGTCAGGGGTCATGGCAGGGTGGACCTGCTCGTTGACCATCATTGTGGGAGCCAGACCGCAGGCGCCCAGGCAGGACACGGTCTCCACAGTGAAGAGCATATCGTCGGTGGTGTGCTTCTTGGCGCTCAGGCCCAACTCCTTCCACAGAGCCTCCAGAACAGGGGTGGAATGGCGGACATGGCAGGCGGTGCCATCGCAGACCTTGATGACGTACTTACCCTTTGCTTCGAAGGAGAAGTTCTCATAGAAGGTAGCGACGGAGTAGGCGTGAGTCTCGGTGACACCGATCTCTTTTGCCACATAGGTCAGCAGTTCACCGGGCAGATAGCGATACTCTGCCTGGATGTCCTGCATGATGGGGATCAGATACCGAGGCTTGCGGCCATAGTGCTCGATGATCTCATCCGTTTTCCTATAATAGGACTGATCCAGCATATCAAATTCCTCCTTTTAACTCCGCTAGGATGCGCACTCAGCTCTCTCAGAAAATAACGCCCCATATGTAAAAAAAGAGGGGTGGCATCTTCAAATCATAGAATACTGCACCCAGACACGTATTATTGTAGCGCACTTATTTGGAAAATACAAGCACAAATACAAAAAAATCACGTCTATTTTTGACATTATTCGTCATAATGACTAAAAATACACATGTGAATGTGACAAAATTAACATTTGACAAAAGATGTCATTTTCTGTACCATGGATTTGCTCCGCTGTCAGGCGGGGTAATTTTATGTACAGATGAGGTGTCTATGAGAAGAACATTGCGCGCTTCGCAGCGCTGGCAGATGCTGCCGGTGATCTTTTCCTTGGCGTGGCCGACTATGCTGGAGCAGCTGCTTCAGACGGCGGTCCAGTATATTGATACCGCGATGGTGGGCTCGCTGGGGACCCAGGCCACCGCGGCAGTGGGGGCCACCACGACGGTCAACTGGCTGCTGACCAGTACCATCTCTGCCCTTGGTGTGGGCTTTCTGTCCTTTATCGCCCAGGCCTACGGCGCGGGCGACCGGGAGAAGGCAGCCAGGACGGCCTCGCAGGCGACGCTGGCGGTGCTGGCCTCCGGCATTCTCTTTACGATCCTGCCGCTGGCGCTCAGCGGTGTGGTCCCTGTCTGGATGCAGGTGGATGAGAGCATCCAGGAGACGGCGTCGCAATATTTCTTCATCCTGTATATCCCGATGCTGGCCCGGGCGGCCACGATCATCTACGGTACAATGCTCCGCGCCGTGGGGGACACCAAGACCCCCATGCGGGTAGGCATTCTGGTCAACGCGGTGAATGTAGTGCTGAACTTCCTGCTGATCTATGCCACGCGGGAGGCGGAGATCTTCGGCATGACAGTTACACTGCCCGGCATGGGGCTGGGGGTCATCGGCGCGGCCATTGCCAGCGCCATCGCCTTCGCTCTGGGCGGTGTGTGCATCACCATCGCCCTGTGGCGGCATCCGGTGATCTCCCCCAGGGGGCAGAAGCTGCGGCCCGACTGGCATGTGCTGCGGCCCTGTCTGAAGGTGGCGCTGCCCAATATGCTCCAGCGCTTCGCCACCTCTCTGGGCTATGTGGCCTTTGCCGCGATGATCAACTCGCTGGGCGAGATCTCCACTGCGGCCCACACCATTGCCAACACGGTGGAATCCGCCTTCTATATCCCCGGCTACGGCATGCAGACCGCTGCCGCCACACTGGCGGGCAACGCCATGGGTGCCAACGATAAAAAGCGGATGAACGACCTGGCCCGCATGATCATCGCCATGGAGGTAGCGATGATGGTGGTGTCCGGTACGCTGCTCTTCATCTTTGCCCCCAATATGATGGAACTTTTCTCCAAAACGGAGGAGGTCATCCTGCTGGGCGCGGTGGTGCTGCGCATGGTGGCGGTGTCCGAGCCCTTCTATGGCGTATCCATTATTATCGAGGGTATGATGCAGGGCGTGGGCAACACAGTGACGCCCTTTGTCTACAATGTCATCGGCATGTGGGGCATCCGTATCATCGGTACGCTGGTCTGTACCCAGTTTTTGGGGCTGGGGCTGGTCTCCGCCTGGGCGTGCATGATCCTGCATAATCTGATGCTGTTTGTGATGTTTACGATCTACTATAAGAGCGGACGGTGGAACCCGCTGGGCCGCCAGCTCCAGCCATGACAGAAAGCCCGGCCGAGCGATGCATATCGCTCGGCCGGGCTTGTGCTTTTCAAAGCGGTTGTGACGGAGGGGCGTTTTTGCTATCAGGGCTGGCACTGCCCGCAGGGCTCGTAGCCCTGGGCGATCAGCTCGTCACGCTGACCGGTGAAGGTGGCCTTGTTCTCCTCGCTGATCTTTGCCGCGCCGGAGCAGCCGGGGTCGTGGAATTTGCCGCTTCTGGTATTCAGCACGTAGGTGAACTGAAGCTGGCCGCTGGTGGTGCTGTCCGCATCGCCGCCGGACGGGGAGGGGGCACTGCCGGACAGCCAGCTGTCGCCGGTGGCGTAGTCGATCTCCACACCGGGCTGCACATTATATACGTAGACATTGAAGCATACGCCGGAGCCGCCGTCCTCCACAGAGAGGGCCTCCATCTGTACGCCGCTGGCAACCAGGTCTGTGCCGTCGTAGATGGGGGTGACGCGGTAGAGAACATGGTTGCCGGTGTCCTCCACATATTCTGCCACGGTATTCTCAAAGGGCAGCATACCGTCTACGTTCATGTAGCGGGTGCCGGTGATGAGATTCAGCTCGTTGGCGTTTTCTCCCGCCAGCTGAAAGCCGATGAGATGGCAGCGGTTGTAGAGATAATTGCCATCCACCAGACCGTCGTAGCGGACGGTGTGCCAGCCGGAGGGCTTGACCTGGCCGATGGAGCCGCGCTCCTCGGTGGGCATCAGCTCCTGGCAGATATTGGCATAGGCTGCGCCGCAGCGGCCCAGCGCGTCCAGAGAGCTGTAGGTTTCAAAGGGTTCGGTCGTCAGATCGTCCTCCTGAAAGTCCGGAAGGTTGTCACAGAGGACGATGTAGGGGGTGTCAGAATAGGAGGGAATGTCGTCCGGGGTGATGGTGGCTTGACAGGGAGCGGCACAGGCCGCTGCCGTGGTCAGGATCAGAAGCAGAAGCAGCAGCAGCGGCGCTTTCAGAGAGCGGTTCTTGGTCATGGGAAACACCTTTCTTTAGTCAGAATGGGAATAGTATAACATATGTTCGGGAAAAAGCCAAGAGCAAGTGATGTTTCCAGAATAAAATAGCGTGTGAACTGTGAAAACCACCACTTGACAGAAGCGACGGCAGCCGCTATAATGGGATGGTCATCCGGGTGTAGCGCAGCTGGTAGCGCGCATGGTTCGGGTCCATGAGGCCGTGGGTTCAAGTCCCGCCACTCGGACCATAACAGATACCCGAATTGATACAATCGTGTCAGTTCGGGTATCTGCTTTTTTGTGTAAAAAATGCGGTTATTATCCAGGAATATGGGGATTTTCCAAACATTTGCAACTACCGCTGATGTAACGTCAAGCTCACCTTCCCTTGCG
>CAYSDG010000124.1:0-4880 GCA_964429705.1 uncultured Oscillospiraceae bacterium
GCCACCAGGATCTGGCTCTGCTTCTGGCCCTCGGCCTGCAAAATGGCCTCGCGGCGCTCGCGCTCAGCCCGCATCTGCTTCTCCATGGACTCCTGAATATCCCGGGGCGGCATAATATTCTTCAGCTCCACCCGGTTGACCTTGATGCCCCAGGGATCGGTAGCCTCGTCCAGAATGGCGCGCATCTGGGTGTTGATATGGTCGCGGCTGGTGAGGGATTCATCCAGCTCCAGATCACCGATGATATTGCGCAGGGTGGTGGCGGTCAGATTCTCGATGGCGCTCATGGGGTTTTCCACGCCGTAGGTGTACAGCTTGGGATCGGTGATCTGGAAATAGACCACGGTGTCGATCTGCATGGTGACATTATCCTTGGTGATGACAGGCTGGGGGTCGAAATCCACCACCTGCTCCTTCAGGGAAACGGTCTTTGCCACCCGCTCCAAAAAGGGGATCTTCACATGCAGACCCACGCCCCACACGGTACGGAAGGCCCCCAACCGCTCCACCACCGAGGCCTTTGACTGCTGGACCACCCGGATATTGGCGGCCAGGATCACAAGGGCGATCAACACGACCGTGAGAACGATCACAACACTGACAATACTGCTGCTAGGCATTATACTTCCTCCTTTACTGTTTCCACATATACCTTGACGCCCTCGATCCGCCGCACCCGCACCAGGGTGCCAACTGGGATCTGGTCGTCCTTCTCACCTCTTGCGCTCCAGGTCAGGCCGCCGATGCTGACCGCGCCCTTTCCCTGCAGGTTATGTATCTCCTCTGTGACCAGTGCCTCGGTGCCGATGATCCGGTCCACATTGGTGGGCTCCACCCGGTCGTTGATGAACCGCCGGGCCAGAGGCCGGAAGGCCAGCATGCTCAGCGCGCTGGTCACGACGAACAGCGGCAGCTGCAGCCACAGGCTGCCCCCCAGCAGAGCGCACACCAGCGCCATCAGAGAGCCGACAGCAAACCACACCGATGTCAGTCCCACTGTCAGCGCCTCGCCGATGCTGAACAGGATCAGCAGCCCCAGCCAAACGAATTGCAAAACCATTTGATCCGACTCTCCTTTCGCAACTGTCGTTGAGATGAGGACCAGCAGCACGATGCCCAGCGTGGCCGCGCCCATACAGAAGGCTGTCTGCTGTCCGGGCGGCAGATTGGTGAAGAAATCGCCGATGGCCTTCGGCAGGGATTGGCTCTCCAGCCTGTGCTCCGCCGGGCCGCCCCTGCTCTCCTCCCGCTCCATCCGGGGCACCTCCTCCGCAAACAGCTCGTCCATGGTGACACCGTAGCAGTTACAGATGTAGATGATCTTCTCGATCTCCGGATAGCTCCGGGAGGACTCCCACTTGCTCACCGCCTGCCGGGACACCTGAAGCTGCCGTGCAAATTCCTCCTGCGTCAGGCCGTGGCCCCGGCGCAGGAGCTGCAGCTGCTGTCCAAAAGACACGCTCCTCACTCCCTTCCTATGGTAATATCATACCGCTTTTCCACCGGATTGTCCACCAACTTTAAATTGCGCCGCCCTCTTTTTCCCGCAACTTCAGGTTTCCATGGAAAAAACGAGCATTTCCCGCCGCAAAGCGCCGCCCGGGCGGAAAAATCCATTGCCAACCGGACCTTTTTCCGGTATACTGAGGGTACGACAATATCCCCTTTCGCGCAGCAGCGGCACTTTGCCGCCCGCGCTATCTATAAGAGAGGAACGGTTTTATCATGCTGACTTTTGCCATCCCCTGCCTCTTCGGACTGGAGGGTCTGGTGGGCGACGAGTTGCGCCGGCTGAACCTGCAGGATGTGCAGGTGGAAAATGGCCGGGTGCTCTGCCGCGGCACCTGGGCAGACCTGCCCCGCATCAATCTCAATCTCCGCTGCGGCGAGCGGGTGCTGCTCCTGCTGGGCGCCTTCCCCGCCCGCAGTTTCGAGGCCCTCTTCCAGGGTGTCTCCGCCATCGCGTGGGAGGAGTTTATCCCCAAAAACGGTGAATTTCCCGTAAAGGGCCACGCACTGGACTCCCAGCTCCACTCCGTCCCCGACTGTCAGAAGATCGTCAAGAAGGCGGTGGTGGACCGTCTGGGCCGGGTCTACGGTCTGGAGCGTCTGCCGGAGGATGGGGCCAGGTACCAGATCCAGTTCTCCATCATGCACGACCAGTGCACCATCTATCTGGACACCAGCGGCGACAGCCTGCACAAGCGGGGCTACCGCGCCGTGGGTGTTACCGCGCCCCTGCGGGAGACTCTGGCCGCCGCCATGGTGACCCTGGCCCGCTACCGGGGCAAGGCCCCCTTCCGCGACCCCTTCTGCGGCTCCGGCACCATCGCCATTGAGGCCGCCTACATCGCTAAAAACCGGGCCCCCGGTCTGGACCGCTCCTTCTCCGCCCAGAAGTGGGGCTGCGTGGACAGCAAGCTCTGGCTGGATGCCGCGGACGAGGCCATGGACAAGGAGTTCCACGGACAGTACGACATCTGGGGCGGCGATATCGACCCCAAGGCCATCCGTATCGCCCGGGAGAACGCCGTGAAGGCCGGTGTGGATGACATCGTCCGCTTCGATGTGGCAAATATGAAGGATCTGCGCTGCCAGGGGGAGTACGGCCAGATCGTCACCAATCCCCCCTACGGCGAGCGTCTGCTGGAGAAGGAGGAGGCAGAGCGGCTGTACCAGGCCTTTGGCGAGATGTACCGCCACGTTCCCGCCAAGTGGCGGGTGCTGGTGCTGACCAGCCACCGGGAGTTTGAGCAGTTCTTCGGACGCAAGGCGGAGAAAAAGCGCAAGCTGTACAACGGCATGATCCGCTGCGACCTGTATCAGTTCAGCCGCTGAGAGGGTCTGCCGCCTATGAAGCATATTTTTATCATCAATCCCTCCGCCGGAAAAAAGGACTGCACCGCAGCACTGATGTCCATGGCCAAGGCCCTGGCGGACCGGCACCGGCTGGAGGTGGAGTGTATTCTCACCAAACGGGCGGGCCACGCCTGTGAGACCGCCCGCTCCATTGCCCAGGCCGGGGGCGAGGTCCGCTTCTACGCCTGCGGCGGGGACGGCACCGTTAACGAGGTAGCCAACGGCATTGCAGGCTTCTCCAACGCCGCCATGACCGTGATACCCGTTGGCACTGGCAACGATTTTCTGAAGAATTTTGGGGACACGGCCCCCCTCTTCTCCGATCCGGAGAACCTGTGGAACGGCCCCCAGTTTCCCCTGGATGCCATCGACTGCAACGGCCGTCTGGCCCTGACCATCGCCTGCTCCGGCTTCGACGCCCAGGTGGCGGCAGATGTCCACACCTTCGGCAAGAGCCCCCTGCTGGGCAGCAAGGGCAGCTATATCGCCTCCCTGGCCGTCAATTTTCTGGCCCGCAGTTTGGGACACCGCTGGACCGTCACCGCAGACGGCGTGGATCTCTCCGGCGAGTACGCCCTGGTGACCATGTGCAACGGCCGCTACTACGGCGGCGGCTTCAACCCTGTTGCCGAGGCCCGGATGGACGACGGTGTGCTCAACACCATTCTGGTCAAAAAGGTCAGCCGCGTGCAGTTTCTGCAATTCGTGGGTCTGTATTCCAAAGGGGAGTACTACAAAGTCCCCGACTTCACCCACTGCGTCACCGCCCGCGAGGTGATCATTTCCTCTGATGACGGGCGGGACATCGTCACCTGCCTGGACGGGGAGACGGTTCGCTCCCAGCGCGTCGTGCTGCGCCTGGCCGAGCAGAAGGTCAACTTCTTCGGCCCCGCAGGCTGTGACCCCAACGCCACCGCCCGTCCGCTGCCCTGATGGGTTGCACGCTTTGTGAACATTTTGTAAAAGCGGAAAATTTTTGCCGCTACCCCCTTGCAATATGAGGTAGGATGTTGTAATATAAGCACCGTTAGCACTCGAGGATTTTGAGTGCTAACGGTGTCAAATTTTGTTATCAAAAAAATTATCATATAGGAGGAACCAACTATGAAACTGACTCCCTTAGGAGACCGCGTGGTCCTGAAGGCCACCGAGGCTGAGGAGACCACCAAGGGCGGCATCATCCTGGCCCCCACCGCCAAGGAGAAGTCCTCTGTGGCAGAGGTCGTGGCCGTTGGCCCCGGCGGCATGGTCGATGGCAAGGAGATCGTCATGACCGTGAAGGTCGGCGACAAGGTCATCACCGACAAGTTTGCCGGCAGCAACGTGAAGATGGGGGACGAGGAGTTTACTATCGTCCGCCTGAGCGACATTCTGGCTATCGTTGACTGACCAGCGCGTATTTTTTCGTAACAACATTCTGTTATCTATTTGGAGGTAAGCTACTATGGCTAAGTTAATCATGCGCGGCGATGAGGCCCGCAAGGCACTGGAAGCTGGCGTCAACCAGCTGGCTGATACCGTTAAGGTCACCATGGGTCCCAAGGGCCGCAACGTGGTGCTGGATAAGAAGTACGGCGCTCCCCTGATCACCAACGACGGCGTGACCATCGCCCGCGAGATCGAGCTGGAGGATCCCTTTGAGAACATGGGCGCTCAGCTGGTGAAGGAGGTCTCCACCAAGACCAACGATGTGGCCGGCGACGGCACCACCACCGCCACCCTGCTGGCCCAGGCCATCATCCGCGAGGGCCTGAAGAACCTGGCCGCCGGCGCCAACCCCATGGTTATGAAGAAGGGCATTGCCAAGGCCACCGCCGCGGCCATCGAGGAGATCAAGAAGAACTCCCAGCCCGTCTCCGGCACCTCCGACATCGCCCGCGTGGGCGCCATCTCCTCCGGTGACGAGACCATCGGCACCCTCATCGCCGAGGCCATGGAGAAGGTCAGCCATGACGGCGTGATCACCGTGGAGGAGTCCAAGACCGCCGAGACCTACTCCGAGGTCGTGGAGGGTATGCAGC
>CAYSDG010000125.1:0-4848 GCA_964429705.1 uncultured Oscillospiraceae bacterium
TTTGCCCAGATTCGGGAAGTATCGTATTCCGGGTAGCGGTAACGCCAGCGATCATCATCTATGAAATCAGATTTCTCCGAGATCCGTTCCCTATATGAAGAGCTGGCCGGACTCGCCGCGGAAGAGATCGAGGCAAGCGAAAGCGATCAGCTCTACCCCTTTGTCGCCACCTGCGCCTGCAAGGTGTGGAGCCAGAACAAGGCATATGCTCCCGTATATCTGGACGCCTTGGACGCCTGCTGTGAGGCCGGACACGATGAGGTCCAGCTGAAGCACGCCATCTTCATGATGGGCGCCCCGGAGCGGTTTCCCCTGACGCCGGACTTCTTCTGTGCAATGGTGGACCTGGATAAGCAGGGGCGTACCAACTACAGCGGAGCGTTCATCCACACGCTGAACCAGCTGCTGATCAAGCTGGCCCAGTGCAATGGGGATTTTACATCCAAAGAGGCCATTGCGATCAACGACATTATCATCCGGCTGCGGCACTACTGCCGCAACAACAGACACAACATCAATGTGAAGGTGATCAATGTCCCCACCACCAAATTGAACCAGAGCAGCTATGAGGAGGCGTTCCCTGCGCTGGACAGCCCCCGTGTGACGGCAGAATTTACCCCGCAGGCTATCCACGACCCCGAAGGGGATCAGGCGTTTTTTGCGCAGCTGAAAACCACGGACGATGGCACGCTGGAGAGCAATATGCAGGAGCTGCAGGAATTGATCGGTCTGACATCCGTAAAGGACAGCGTGACTGATCTGATCAATCTGACCCGGGTGCAGGCCATGCGGAAGAAGCTCGGGCTGAAAAACGCGGAACTTTCCCTGCACATGGTCTTTACCGGCAATCCCGGCACCGGCAAAACCACGGTGGCCCGCATCCTCGCGAAAATTTACAGGTGTCTGGGTGTTCTGAGCAGGGGCCATCTCATCGAAGTGGACCGCAGCGGCCTGGTCGCCGGATACATCGGCCAGACCGCTCTCAAGACGCAGGACATCATCCAGCAGGCCCTCGGCGGCGTTCTTTTTATCGACGAAGCGTATGCCCTGGCGCCGGAGGACGCGGACCAGGACTATGGGCAGGAGGCCATCGACACACTTCTGAAGGCAATGGAGGACAACCGGGACGACCTCGTGGTGATCGTTGCCGGTTACCCGAAGCTGATGGAGCGCTTCATCAACTCCAACCCCGGTCTCAAATCCCGGTTCAACCGCTACATTTTCTTTGAGGATTATACCGCTCAGGAGCTTTACGACATTTTCCTGCTGCAAATAGCCAAAAACGACTACCAGCTGAGCGAAGACGCCAAGGCGCTGGCCAGAGAGATCTTTGAGCAGATGGTTGCCTCCAAAGAGGAGCACTTTGGCAACGCCCGCAATGTCAGAAATCTCTTCGAAAATGTTCTGGTAGAGCAGGCCAGCCGGGTCGTAACTATCCCGAATCCCAGCATAGATGATATGCGGAGCATCCTGGCAGAGGATCTCCGGAGCAGTCTGTAAACGGAGGTCCCTTCATGAATACGGAATCGATCCGGCAGGCACTTGCGGAGCTGATGGAAAATATGGAAGACAGGCTCGGCAGCGGGCAGACAGAGGAGATCAAGGACTGGCTGATGGCCGCCGCTCTGCGTATCTGGGCAGGCAACAAGCTCTGCGCGGAAGAATATGTGGCGGTCCTGCCTGTCTTTTATGGACAGCAGTACACCACAGCCCAGGTCCTGACCGCGCTGGACTGCGCCGGTGAGGAGTCCCGGCAATTGAAACTTCCCGGTTTTTTCAAAGCACTGGTCCAGCTTGACGCCAAGCACAACACCAGCTTCAGCCGCAGCATGGCCGATGCCATCTGCCGGTTTCTGGCGGACCTCGCCATGATCAACGGCGACTTTACCCTGGCGGAAGCCGCCGTTGTGCGTCAGATCAGCGATATGCTCCTGCAGCACTGTGACGCGATGCAGGTCATCCCCGGCACAGCGCCGGAATATCTGCCCAGAATGGTCACGCCCCTGCGCAGGAGCGGCTATTACCAGCCATCTGCGTCCGAAGCGCCGGCCAAACAGCCGCCGGAGGCATTCCCCCCGGCCGACGGTCTCCCCTCCCCCCTGCTGCACGACCTGCCGCCGACCTCCGCCGAGCCCAGAACGGACGAAGCGCTCCTCGACGTGGACATCCACAGTCCAGCGCAGCAGCGAGAGCCGGAGGAGACGCTGGAGAGCGTTCTGGCAGAGCTGAACGCTCTGGTAGGACTGGACAAGGTCAAAAGCGATGTACAGAGCCTGCTGAATTTCATTAAGATCTGTCAGCTTCGCACCCAGCGCGGCATGAAAGTACCCACCGTCTCCTATCACCTTGTCTTTACCGGCAACCCCGGCACCGGCAAGACGACCGTGGCGCGCCTGGTTGCCAAACTCTACTATCTCATGGGCATTCTGCCCCGGGGGCAGCTCGTGGAGACCGACCGGAGCGGACTGGTCGCAGGCTATCTGGGCCAGACCGCCATCAAGACCCAGAAGGTCATCCAGGAGTCCCTCGGCGGTGTGCTCTTTATTGACGAGGCGTATTCCCTTGCCAACGACAAGGAGGACAGCTACGGCAAGGAGGCCATCGAGACGATCCTGAAGGCGATGGAGGATCATCGCGATGAGCTGGTCGTGATCGTGGCAGGCTATGACGAGCTGATGCACCAGTTCATCGACTCCAACCCCGGTCTGCGCTCCCGGTTCAACAAGTATTTTCAGTTCCCGGACTACAGCGGCGAGGAGCTGCTGCAGATCCTGCAGCGGTTCTGCGACACCAACGGCTACACCCTGGCCCCGGAGGCCATCGCGCCGCTGCGGGAGACTCTGGATGGGATGTACGAGGCCCGCGAAGCCCATTTTGGAAACGCCCGCGCCATCCGCAATCTCTTTGAGCGCGCTATCAATAACCAGGCCGATCGTCTGGTACTGGACAGCGACATCACCAACCAGGAGTTGGCCGAGCTGTCCCTCTCCGATATTTCCGCAGCACTGGAGGTCATGTAAATGAAGACACACACCTTTACCGACTGGCTGTACGCCGAGGTCATGTCCTCCCGCGGCACGCTGCTCACCCTGTATGAGCAGGTCGACAAAATGCGGTTTGTGGACGCTCCCCAGCTGGAACGGCAGTATATGGAGCTGGTCGGCTCTGCCGAGGAGGCCGTCATCCGGCAGGAGATCGAATGCGAGCTGCTGGAAGAAAAGAAGAAGCTGGTGCAGGCCGCCATCAACCGCCGGGAGCCTGTCGACGAAGCAGCCATGGATGCCAAAATCGATACGCTGCGCCAGGAAAAGCTGCAGGACGCGGTCGGCAGCCCTCCGCCGGATGCCTCCGGTCCCCACCTGACGGGCGAGCAGGCAGCCGCACTGCAGGAGCTGTATCGCAAGATCGTAAACTGCTTTCATCCCAAAATGCACCCGGAAATGACAGCTGATCAGAAGACGCTGTTTGAAAAGGCTCAGGATGCCTACCGGCGTCAGGATATGGCCGCGCTGCAGCTCATCTATGACATGCTGACAAACACGGAAGAGGAGCCGACACATCTGACGATGACCCTTGCGCTGACCACAGACGATGGCGGCAGCGAATCGAAAAAGCGCACCTTCTCCACGGACTACTCCCTCGCCGGGAAGCTCTACAGCTGCTTCGTCCCCACCGCGGAGGAGGCCGCCATCCAGGAAGAATGGCAGCGCTGTCAGGCGCAGCAGGAACAGGTCACGAAGCAGGCAGAGGCGCTGAAGCAGACGTTTCCCCTCAGCGCCGCGGAAATGCTCTCCGACCCCGCACAGGTCGAAGCCTACAAGCAGCAGCTCGAACACCGAAAGTTTGAAGCGGAGCAGGTATTTCGCAGGCTGACAGACGAGATACAGTCTATGATGGAAAGGGTGAAGATGTATGGATAAGGCAGCACAGGCAGCCCCCCAGTCCTTCCGGGGCAGAATGTTCCGGCAGGACAGCTCAAAGCCAAAGGAGCGGCGGATCCTGGTACTGAAAACCGGCCTGGCCGGTGCGAAATTTCATATCAAGAGCGAGGAAGAGCGCGCAGCGCTGCACAATATCCAGCCCGGAACCGAGCTGCTGCTCTACCGGGATCCGGACAATCCGCACAACGAGTGGGCGATCGCCGTCTATCTGACTGAGGAGGATCAGATCGGCTTCATGTCCCGCTTCAAGAATGAAACCATCGCCCGGCTGATGGACGCAGGCAAGAAATTCATCGGGATCGCGGACGACCCCGCCGAGCAGGACGAGGACGACGGCCGCCCGGACCGGGCCCGCTCCAGAAACGCGCCCACCGAGAATATGACTCTGCCGTTCTCCGTTTACCTCGTGGAGGAGGAATAACAGGCAAACAGGCGGCTTCCTCGGGAAGCCGCCTGTTGCTCTGTATGGATATATCGATCTGATCAAACCACGAACAAAAAGAAATGACCCCCGATCGGCTGCCTAATCACTGCAACAAATCGAGGGTCATTTCATGGAATTGTTGGGTTCTGTCATTTACGTAACCTCTGCTTTCTTCAGGATGGAGATCTCTTAGTACATTGGACTCACTCCTTTTTGCATCTTTACTATACATCCCGACATTAAAAATTTCAAGATGGGATGTTCCATAAAAAACGAGGCCCAATATCGGTCAAAATGAGAATGGACAGGCATGCAGTTTTTGTGTTATAGTAAATATGTTAGGCGGTTTCCGGGAGGAGGCCGCCCCTCTCTTTTTCCTTTGAAACGAAAAACAAAAGAAAAAGTTCTGAAATCTTTCGATTTCAGAACTTTTGGTGGAGATAAGCGGGATCGAACCGCTGACCTCTTGAATGCCATTCAAGC
>CAYSDG010000126.1:0-4730 GCA_964429705.1 uncultured Oscillospiraceae bacterium
GCTGGAGATGACCCCCGTGGGCGACCGCATGAAGATCGAGTTCCTAGTTCCTGCCCGCGGCCTCTTCGGCTACCGCAACGAGTTTTTGACCGACACCCGCGGCGAGGGCATCATGGCCTCCGTCTTCGACAGCTATGCCCCCTTCAAGGGCGAGCTCAGCCGCCGCAACACCGGCTCCCTGGTCGCCTTTGAGACCGGCGAGTCCGTGACCTATGGTCTCTTCAACGCCCAGGAGCGCGGCGCACTGTTCATCGGCGCAGGTGTTCCCGTCTACGCCGGCATGGTGGTGGGTGTCAGCCCCAAGCAGGAGGACATCACCGTCAACGTCTGCAAGAAGAAGCAGCTGACCAACATGCGCGCCAGCGGCAGCGATGATGCACTGCGCCTGGTGCCTCCCCGGAACCTGAGCCTGGAGCAGTGCCTGGAGTTCCTGGCGGACGACGAGCTGCTGGAGGTCACGCCCAAGACTCTGCGCATCCGCAAGCAGATCCTGGACCACGAAAAGCGTATGAAGGCTCTCATGCGCGGCAGAAAATAAGCAAATAAAACCAAATGTCCCCCGGCTGTCGGTGTTCGACAGCCGGGGGACGTATTTTTTTGTCAGCCGGGATCAGCCTGCTTCACAGCAGCAAACGCCGCTGGTGATCAGAGGCCCATCTCCTCCTTGACTTCCTTGAAGCACTTCACCGCGAAGTCCAGGTCCTCCTTGGTGTGACCGGCAGAGATCTGCGTGCGGATGCGGTCCTTGCCCTTGGGCACCACGGGGTAGCAGAAAGCCACTACGTACACGCCCTTCTCCAGCATGCGGCGGGAGAACTCGTGGGCAGTCTTGGCGTCATAGAGCATAACGGGAACGATGGGATGCTCGCCGGGCAGCAGCTCGAAGCCGACCTTCTCCATCTCAGCACGGAAGTAGCGGGCATTCTCGTGGACCTTGTCCCGCAGAGCGGTGGACTCGGTCAGCAGCTCCAGGGTCTTGATGGTGGCAGCGCAGATAGCGGGAGCCACGGTGTTGGAGAACAGGTAGGGGCGGCTGCGCTGGCGCAGCAGGTCCACAATCTCCTGGCGGGCAGCGGTGAAGCCGCCGGAAGCACCGCCCAGAGCCTTACCAAAGGTGCCGGTGATGATGTCCACACGGCCCTGCACGCCGCAGAACTCTGCGGTGCCGCGGCCGGTAGCACCCATGAAGCCGGAGGCATGGCTGTCATCCACCATGACCAAGGCGTCAAACTCATCGGCCAGATCGCAGATGCCCTGCAGGTTGGCAATGTAGCCGTCCATGGAGAAGACACCGTCGGTGGCGATCAGCTTCACCTTGGCGCCTGCCTCATCGGCGGCCACCAGCTGTGCACGCAGGTCCTCCATATTGTTGTTCTTATAGCGATAGCGCTTGGCCTTGCACAGGCGGACGCCGTCGATGATGGAGGCGTGGTTCAGCTCATCGCTGATTACTGCGTCCTCGGGCCCCAGGATAGTCTCAAAGAGACCGCCGTTGGCATCGAAGCAGGAGGAGTAGAGGATGGCGTCATCCATGCCCAGGAACTGGGACAGCTTCTGCTCCAGATCTTTGTGGATCTTCTGGGTGCCGCAGATAAAGCGGACGGAGCTCAGGCCGTAGCCCCAGTTGTCGTAGCTGGCCTTGGCCGCCTCGATCAGCGCAGGGTGGTTGCTGAGGCCCAGATAGTTGTTGGCGCACATGTTGACTACCTTGCTGGCAGCAGTGGTGTCGATGCAGGAGCGCTGGGGGGTGGTGATGATGCGCTCATCCTTATAGGTGCCGGCCTCGCGGATAGCTTCCAGCTCGGCACGGTATTTTTCCAGTGCAGTCTTCATTGCTTTCTCCTCCTATTACTTGGTCCAGTCCAGAATGACCTTGCCGGAGCGGCCGCTGTTCATGGCAGCGAAGCCCTCCTCGAACTGGGTGTAGTGGTAGCGGTGGGTGATAACGGGGCTGAGATCCAGACCGCCCTGGACCATGTAGCTCATCTGATGCCAGTTGTCCATCTTGCGGCCATAGATGCCCTGCAGGGTCAGACCCTTCATGATGATGCCGTTCATATCCATGGGGACGGGCTTGTTAGAGATGCCCAGCAGGCTGATCTTGCCGCCGTTGCGCATCACGGAGATCATCTGCTGGAGGCCTGAGGGCGCGCCGCTCATCTCCAGACCGATGTCGAAGCCCTCCACCAGGCCCTGCTCCCGCATGATCTTCTCCAGGTCCTCATGGGCCACGTTGACAGCAGCGTCAGCGCCCATCTTACGGGCCAGGCCCAGGCGATAGTCGTTGACATCGGTGATGACAACACGGCGGGCACCGGCGTACTTGCAGATGCCCACGGCGATGATGCCGATGGGACCAGCGCCGGTGATGAGGACATCTTCACCAACCATGTCCCACATCAGAGCGGTGTGGGTGGCGTTGCCGAAGGCGTCAAAGAAGGACACGATCTCCTCGGGCAGGCTCTCGTCGATGATGATCACGTTGGACTCGGGGATGCACACATACTCGGCAAACGCACCGTCTCTGTCCACGCCCACGCCCACGGTGTCCTTGCACCACTGGATATTGCCGGTGTGGCAGTTGCGGCAGTGGCCGCAGGTGATGTGGCCCTCGCCGCTGACCCGCTGGCCGATGTGCAGGCCGGTGACACCGGCGCCCAGCTTGGCAATCTCGCCCACGTACTCGTGGCCGATGGTCATAGGGGGCTTGATATGCTCCTGTGCCCAGGGATCCCAGTTATAGATATGTACATCGGTGCCGCAGATGGCGGTCTTGTGGACCTTGATGAGCACCTCGCCGGGACCGGGCTCAGGGATGGGTACCTGACGAAGCTCCAGACCGGGGCCTGCCACGGGTTTTACTAAAGCGTCCATTAACTGTGCCATAACGTCCTCCTGTAACAAACAATTTTATTTTACTTCGTTGCTTTGTTGCGGACAGTATACGCCTTTTGGCGGCGCACTGTCAATGTTTTTTTACACAAAATTTACCTATCGGAGGGCAAAGCTTCCCCCTTAAGAGCAGCGGTTGGTCATAATATCCAGAATGACCCGGTCCGTCTGCTTCATGCCCTGTTTTGCCAGGATACCCACGTTGGTGATGGTGTTCTCCACGCCCTTGGTGATGATACCGTCGCCGCCGCGGAACTGCTGGTCATTGCGGTACATGTGGTAGCCCATGATACCGGCGTCCACGCTGGCGGCGATCTTAGCCGCGCAGGAGGGCTTGGCGCCGTCGCAGATGGTACCGGAGAGGATCGCCACGGCATTGACGATGGTGTGGGCCACCGCGCGGTAGGAGCCGTCCATCAGGTAGGCAATGGCCGCGCCCGCGCCCACGCCCGCGCTGACTGCGCCGCAGTAGGCGGACAGGCGGCCGATGCCGCTCTTCTGGTGAATGGTGACCAGGTCACTGACCAGCAGGGCCTGATACAGCTTCTCCTTGCTGACACCCAGGTGGTGGGCGTAGCGAATCACAGGCAGGGAGGCGGTCATGCCCTGGTTGCCGGAGCCGGACACGATGACCACGGGGCGCTCACAGCCGCTCATGCGGGCATCGCTGCCCGCGGCTGCCCAGGCCTTGGCCTCGTTCTTGATGTCCATGGGATAGTCCTTCAGCAGGATGGAGCCGATATTGGCACCCCAGTCGTTCTCCAGACCGTCCTGCGCAATGGCGGTGTTGTACTCGATCTGGCGGTCCAGCAGCTCGCTGACCCGGGACAGATCCACTGTATTGGCAAACTCCAAAATGCCCTCCACAGACATGAAGCTTCTGTCCTCGGCGCTGTCGCTGCCGGGCTCAGGCAGAGGCTTATCCAGGATGATCTCCCCGTCCTTCTCGATGCGGACCACGTTGGCGTGGGTCTCAGCGATGCGGACCTTGGCGCTGTGCTCCCCCTTCCAGCCGGTCAGCTGGATGTCCAGCAGCCAGGGAGTATCGGCACAGACGATCTCCATATGGGTGTCGGCGGCGTAAACCGCGATGTCGGGGTGATACTCCGGGGAGATGCGGGAGATGACCTGCAACTGCTGGTCCGCCTCACCGGCCACCACACCGGCAGCCACAGCGGCGCGGATGCCCTTCAGTCTGCCGGTATTGGGTACCACAACGCTCTTCACGTTCTTGATGATATTGCCGGAGACCTCCACCAGGATCTTCTCCGGGACCTCCCCCAGATGCTTGCGCAGCAGGGCGGCAGCATAAGCAATGGCAATGGGCTCAGTGCAGCCGGTGGCCAGCAGCAGCTCACTGCGCAGCACGTCGATATAGGCGTCTACGATGGCAGGTTCTAACATAATATGCTTCCTTTCTTTTGTCAGGGTCACTTGAGGAGCTCCGGCAGGGAGTCGTCCTCCTCCACCCACTCCTTCTGCACGTCCACCTCGCGATATGTCGTGGGCGTGTCCCGGATGATGACCTTGGTGATACCGGCGTTGATGATCAGACGGCGGCACATGGAGCAGGAGGAGGAGCCAGGGATCAGATGCCCGGTGGCCGGGTCCTCGCAGGCCATGTACAGCGTGGCATCCAGCGTGTCCCGCCGGGCGGCAGAGATGATGCAGTTTGCCTCCGCGTGAACACTGCGGCACAGCTCATAGCGCTCTCCGGAGGGGATGTTCATCGCCTCCCGGGCGCAGTAGCCCAGGTCCGCGCAGTTCTTCCGACCGCGGGGCGCGCCGTTGTAGCCGGTGGAGATGATCTCATCGTTCTTCACGATGATCGCGCCGTA
>CAYSDG010000127.1:0-4681 GCA_964429705.1 uncultured Oscillospiraceae bacterium
GCCTTCTCCCAGTACAGGCCGACCTCGGGGTAGCCCTCGCGGTGGGCGATGCGGGCCATGCACAGATACATACCGACCTCAGAGCACTCGCCGTTGAAGTTGGCCATCAGCTGCTCGAAGATATACTTCCTATCCTCGTCGGAAATGTCGGGGTTATTCTTCACGGTCTTGGCATAGATGCCGTACTCGTGCTCAGCGGCCAGCTTGGCATCGGCCTTCAGCTCGGTGAACTTGCTGCCGGGGACCTTGCAGGTGGGGCAGAACTCGGGGGGGACATCGCCTTCATGAACATAGCCGCAAACAGGGCAGACCCACTTCTTCATACTCTTGTTCTCCTTTTGTTGTTATTATTTGAATTGAATTGTTCCTGATATTATAGACGCCCAAAGGCGATCCTATACAGTGTTTATATAGATGTACCGGCGGCTGCGCGGCAGGTGGGGCAAACGCCCCGGTACTCCACGGCGTATTCCTCCAGCACGAAACCTGCGGTGTCCTCCGGCGCGGCGATGGCCACAGCGGGAATATCCGCCACAGCGCCGCACAGGCGGCAGCGAACGTGACCGTGCTGCATGGTGTTCCCGTCGAAGCGGGCATCACTTCCGGCCAGACCCAGATGAAGGACCGTGCCCTCCTCGGCCATCTGGCCCAGGACCCGGTACACGGTGGACCGGCTGATGGTGGGGTGTGTCTGATGGATCTCGTCGTAGACCATGGCGGCGGTGGGGTGGTTGCGCATCCGGCAAAGTGCCTGGAGGATGATCTCCTTTTGTAATGTATTTCTTCCCATCAATGTCGCTCCTATCTAGGACTTCGTCCTGATAAGAATATACTACACTTCCATACCGCTGTCAACACCTTTTTTGCTTTTCTTGTAAAAGTGCCGGGAACGTGGTACACTTTTTCTGACCCCATCTGCGGGGAAATATCAGATATGTCAGGAGGACAGGATATGGAGCCTGTTATCTATACGGTACAGACCATCAATGGCGACTACGCCTATATGGTCAGCGACACAGGGGTAGACAACCAGGTGGCGATGTTTCTGCTGCCGGAGGGCACCGATGTTGGCAGTCGGCTGCTGTTTGAAAACTTTGAGTGGACACTGCTGTGAGGAGGGATCGGGATATGCTGGAGCAGATCACAGAGATCGTTCGCCGGGCGGGGGAGATCGTCCTGTCGGCCCGGGATATTTCCGCCCACACCCACCAGAAGACCTCTGCTGCCGACCTGGTGACGGAGTATGATGTGGCGGTGGAGACATTTTTGAAAAGGGAACTGCTCTCCCTGCTGCCGGAGGCCATCTTCTATGGCGAGGAGTCCGACCATGAGGCTGACCCCACCCGGGGGTGGGCCTTCATCGTGGACCCCATCGACGGCACCACAAACTTTGTCCGGGAGCTGCACCAGAGTGCCATTTCCGTGGCACTGGTGAAGGACGGCACAGTGGAGTGCGGCGTGGTGCTGGACCCCTTCAAAGGGGAGCTGTTTGCGGCCCGGCGGGGCGGCGGAGCTTTCCTCAACGGCCAGCCTATCCACGTCAGCGACCGGCCCCTGGAGAAGGGAATCTTCGGCATGGGCACCGCCATCTACCGCCGGGAGTATCTGGAGCCCACCATGCGCCTGACCACCCAGCTCTTCCAGCGCAGCTGTGATTTCCGCCGCATGGGCGCGGCGGCGCTGGACCTGTGTTATGTGGCCGCCGGGCGGTATGATGTGTTCTTTGAGTACAGCCTCTGCCCATGGGACTATGCTGCCGGGAGCTTGATCATCACTGAGGCCGGGGGCCATATCTCCACTCTGGAGGGCGAAGCCATCCCGCTGGACCGCCGGGGCAGCGTATGGGCCAGCAACGCGGTGAACCGGGAGATCCTGCGGGAGCTGGAGATTTGAGCCGATCGGGTATGAAACAGCTCCGCGGAGCCGCGGGGCAGAGATTAGAAGATATAAAAAGCAGCGTGGTAAAAACCACGCTGCTTTTTGCTGTCGTTGTGGATATTACTCTGTCCGCAGAGCGACTACAGGGTCCTTCTTGGCGGCCACGCGGGAGGGGATCAGACCTGCGATGAGGGTCAGCAGAGCGCTGATAGCGATGAGGCCCACGCCGCCTGCCACGGGCAGAGCGGCCTTCAGTCCCTCCAGACCGGTGAAGTGGAGGAGAATGGCGTTGATGGGGATGATGAGGATCAGTGTCACCACGATGCCCACCAGACCTGCGCCCAGGCCCACGATCATGGTCTCAGCGTTGAAGACGCGGCTGACATCCCGCTTGGATGCACCCACGGCGCGGAGGATGCCGATCTCCTTGGTGCGCTCCTGGACGGAAATCAGGGTGATCACGCCGATCATGATGGAGCTGACGATCAGGGAGATGGAGACGAAGGCAATGAGCAGGTAGCTGATGCCGCTGATGATGTCGGTAATGGAGCTCATCAGCAGGGCTACGTAGTCAGTGTAGGTGATCTCATCCGCCTCGTCCGTCACGCTGTCGTTATATTCCTGGATCAGCGCGGCGATCTCGTCCTTCTCAGCGAAGGTGGAGGCGTAGATGCTGATGGTGTCGGGGCTGGCCAGATCCACATAGCCCAGCCGGTCCAGATTCTTGTCATAGGTGGCGTCGGAGACTGTGGCGGGCATGCAGCTGTCGTAGAGATAGACATACTGCTCCTCGGTGAAGGGGGACAGGTGGGCATAGGCCATCACCTGGGCATCCTGCTCCAGAACGGCATCCAGCGCGGTGGCCAGCTGGTCCTGGCTCATGGCCCCCAGCTGCTGCTGCACACCGGCGGCATACTGCTCCCGGACGGCGGTGGCCATGGCCTCTTCCACCTGGGCAAAAAGCTCGTCGTCGCTCATGTCGGCAATGTAGCCGGAGATGGTGGCGGCATCTACGCCCATCTCACCGGCGTACTGCTGCACGATCATCTCCTCGATAGCGGCCCGGTCCATGCCGCTCATCTGCTGGGCTACCACGCTGTCCACATATTCGCCGCTGGCCTGGCTCATCACATCCGTGTAGGCCGCGGCCTTGTCGGCAATGGGCTGCTCCAGCAGATAACCGGTGATGGCGTCGGTCTTTTCCTCTGCGGTGGGCTCGGTATAGTCATCGGTACGGAAGGGAAGGGCGGTGAAGACATCCACCGTCTCGTCCTCCATCTGCTCCCGGACGATGTCCGTGGCCTCAGTGGCCTCGATGGCGTAGCGGGTCAGCTCACTGGTGTAGCCGATAGCGCCGGTGACCATGGTGGAGGTAGCCTCGTCGTTGGGGCGGGCGATGCCAACCACCTTCAGCTGGGTGCCAACGTCCTTGCTGTTGTAGAGGTAGTCCATGCCGCTGGCGGTGGCGGACATATCGGTGTAGCCGCCGGTGGCGGTATCGCGCTGATAGTATTCGGCGGGGAGGATCAGCTTGAAGTTGGTCTGGCACAGCTCGTCATAGCTCCAGGAGCGCAGCTCTGCGTTGATGTTCTCGCCGTTCATGGCCCGGTTCAGCACGTCGGTCATGTCGTCGTTGGCGATGTAGCCCAGAGCGTAGAGCATCAGGTCGCTGACCTCGTTGCGCTCGTTGACGAAGAGCACGACCTCGTCGTAGTTCTGGGGCCAGGAGCCGTAGAGAATGTCGTACTGGTTCTTCACCTGGTCGGCGATTAGCTCTCCGCCCTCGCCGGGCAGCAGCTCCTCCCACACATCCATGCTCTGGTACATGGAGCCCATGGTGTCGAAATAGGAGGAGTAGTCGCCGCCGTACATGGAGCTCATGGCCTCCTGGATCAGGGTCATCACATCGCTTTTGACGATGTTGCCGTCCTCATCCTGGGTGTAGATGTCAAAGGCCAGATCGTAGCCGTACCGGATGGTGGCCAGATCGGCGATGCCACCGCCGCCAGCGTCCAGATAGGCCTTGAAGTCCTTCAGATTGTTGGTCTGGGTCTCGGCGTTCATCATGGCATCCATCATGTCAAACATGACGGTGGAGGAGTAGACCCGGTCATCCTCCCGGGGCTCCCCCTCCATCTGTTCCTGACGGGTACCCATAAAACTGGTCATCAGGCTGGACATATCCACGCTCTCACCCATAATGGTGATAGGGTAGCTGGAAAGGGTGTCCTCCTGGACCTGACCGATGTAGCTGTTGATGCCGGTGGAGAGGGACAGGATCAGGGCGATGCCGATGATGCCGATGGAGCCTGCGAAGCTGGTGAGGATGGTGCGGCCCTTCTTGGTCATCAGATTGTTCAGGGACAGGGAGAAGGCCGTGAGCAGGGACATGCTGGGCTTCTTCTGCCGGGTATTCAGGGCGGCGGGCTTCTCCTGTACGCCGTCGAAGGGGGCGGTGTCATCCACGATGGTGCCGTCCTTCAGCCGGACGATGCGGGTAGCGTACTGGTCGGCCAGCTCCGGGTTGTGGGTGACCATGATGACCAGCTTTTCCTTGGCGATCTCCGCCAGCAGATCCATGACCTGCACGCTGGTCTCGCTGTCCAGCGCGCCGGTGGGCTCGTCGGCCAGCAGAATGTCCGGGTCGTTCACCAGGGCGCGAGCGATGGCCACACGCTGCATCTGGCCGCCGGAGAGCTGGTTGGGCCGCTTTTTCATCTGGTCGGCCAGGCCAACCTTGGTCAGAGCCTCGGCGGCCCGGCGGCGGCGCTCCGCCTTGCTGACACCGGACAGGGTCAGGGCC
>CAYSDG010000128.1:0-4677 GCA_964429705.1 uncultured Oscillospiraceae bacterium
GTTCAGCGTCTGCTCACGCTCGTCGTTGCCGCCGAAGCGGGTGTCGCGGGTCTTGCCGATGGCGTCGATCTCGTCGATGAAGATGATGCAGGGAGCTACCTTGGCGGCCTCCTGGAACAGGTCTCTCACGCGGCTGGCGCCCACGCCCACGAACATCTCCACAAAGCCGGAGCCGGAGATGGAGAAGAAGGGAACGCCCGCCTCGCCGGCCACAGCCTTGGCCAGCAGGGTCTTACCGGTACCGGGGGAACCGACCAGCAGCGCGCCGCGGGGAAGCTTCGCGCCGATGGCGGTATATTTGCCGGGGTTATGAAGAAAGTCGATGATCTCGACCAGGGACTCCTTGGCCTCGTCCTGACCGGCCACATCGGCGAAGGTGACACCGGTGGATTTCTCCATGTAGACCTTGGCGTTGCTCTTGCCCACGCTGCCGATGCCGCCCATGCCGCCGCCCCGCTTGGCCATCAGATTCATGAACAGCACGAAGATGCCGACCATGATGATGGTGGGCAGCACATAGCTGAGCATGAACTCCAGCACAGGGGAGATACCGGGGACATAGGGGTTGGTGTACTCCACGTCGTGCTCGTCCAAAAGGTTCAGCAGTCCCTCGGAGTAGCTGCCCATCTGCATGGTGAAGAGGGTGAAATCCTCGTCGTATGCATTGCCGTCCTCATCGGTGTAGACGAAGCCGTCCTCCGGTGTGATCTGCAGCATGCCGTCCTGGAAGATGACCTCCTTCACGTGGCCGTCCTCCACCAGATCGATGAATTCGCTGTAGCGGATCTCATGGGTGGTGGCGGCAGCGGTGGTCTGCTCGGTGTAGACAGACAGATAGTTGAACAGCACCGTCAGTGCCACGGCCCAGCCCAGCAGGACCAGCAGTCCGTTGGTGTTTTTCTTGTTTTTGTTGTTTTTGTTGTCGTTGTTCGGTCGTTTGTTTCGGTTCTCGCTCATTATGCTCTCCTTCTTGGGCAATGCCGACAGCTGTCTGCCCGCGCCATTTGACAAAAGACGCGCAATACCCATGATCTCTTCTGTGATAGTACCATAAATTTACGCTTCCCACAAGAACAGGGTGTGGATTTTCTGTGAAATTTCTATGAATACCCCTTTATTAAGCCGCTGGGAATGTGTTATACTGAGACACAATCAGCAATTGTGTCTGCAAAGGAGTTACATAATATATGAAAGAATGGAATGAACGGCAGGATGCCATGCAGGAGGCCGACGGCCTGATCGAGGGGCGCAACGCGGTGACGGAGGCCCTGCGCTCCGGTACGGCGATCGACAAGCTCTATCTGGCCAAGGGGGAGACGGACCGGACCCTGGGCCGCATTTCCGCTGAAGCCCGCAAGGCGGGCGTGGTGGTCGTGGAGGTGGACCGGCGCAAGCTGGACGCCATGAGCGCCACCCACAGCCACCAGGGCGTCATTGCTGTGGCCGCTGTGCGGGAGTACGCTGCGGTGGAGGATATTCTCCAGTCCGCTGCCGACAAGGGGGAGAAGCCCCTGCTGGTGGTCTGCGATGAGATCTCGGACCCCCATAACCTGGGGGCCATCATCCGCACCGCGGAGTGCGCGGGCGCTCACGGCGTCATCATCCCCAAGCGCCGCAGCGCGGGGCTGACAGCTGTGGTGGCCAAGACCAGCGCCGGTGCGGTCAGCTATATGCCGGTGGCCCGGGTGCCCAACATCCCCGCGCTGCTGAAGGATCTGCAGAAGCAGGGCATCTGGGTATTCGGTACCGCGGCAGAGGGCAACACCACGCTGTACAATGCGGATCTGAAGGGCGCGGCTGCCATCGTTATCGGCAGCGAGGGCGACGGGATGAGCCGCCTGGTGCGGGAGAACTGCGACTTTTTGGTCAGTATCCCCATGAAGGGGAGCATCTCCTCCCTCAACGCCTCCGCGGCGGCGGCGATCCTGCTGTACGAGGCGGTCCGTCAGCGCCTTGGCTGAGCTGTTGATCCCCGCAACGATAACGGAGTGAGCAAGAAATTATGAGCGATAAAGATAAGAAGGAGCATACCCCGCAGGACGCGCTGATGGATACGCAGCGTCTGCTGTTGGGGATGGATACGCTGGAGAGCGGCAAATTCTCGCTGGAGGATATTTTGGCGGAATATGGCAGCGCCAGCGCGTCTGGCGGAGCGGAGCCGTCGGCGGAAAAAGCGGCAGAGCAGACAGAGCCCGCAGCCGCGTCGATGGAGCCTGCTCAGGAAAAGGCGGAGACCCGGCAGGAGCGGATACCGGAGCCGCCGAAGCCGGACAGGCCGGAGAAGCCCGGACATAAAACGATTCTCTTTCCCGGCCCTGCCTACATTCCGGAGGAGCCGGAAACACCGGAGTCTGCTGCCCCGGAGACACTCCGGGCGGATAATGAGATCGATGATATCTCGCCGGAGGAGCTGTTCGGTATCGTCCGGCAGGAGGAGCTGTATCCCGAGGAGGAAGAGGAGCGGGAGCCCAATGCCCCGGCTCCGGCGGTGACCGGCACCACGGAGGAGCCGGAGATCCCTATCTCCATGGAGGACATCGTGGCCAGCACGGTGGACGCCGTCAAGGAGGAGCAGCAGAAAAAACAGGAAAAGCTGAAGAAAAAGCTGGAGAAGGAGCGAAAAAAGCGGGAGGCCAAGGTGGTCCGGCGGAAAACCCCTGTGCTGCGGGCGGCTCTGCCAGATATGGAGGAAGAGCCACCGCCCAGCGAGGGCGCGGTGCGCCATAAGCGGGACTATACCTCCTGCCGCAGAAGCCTGCTTCTGGCGGTACCGGTGCTGGCGCTGCTGTGGCTTCCGTGGATCCTGGAGCAGATGGGCGTGCAGGTGCCGTTTTTCAGCGCAAGCGCTGGAAATGCGGCGGTGTGCGTCCTGATGCTGCAGGCACTGCTGTGCGTTCTGTGCTGGCCGGTGTTCCGCTCGGTGCTGAACGACATCAGAGAGCGGACGTTTACAGCCTCCTTTTTGGCGTGCTTGAGCAATGTGGTGACCCTGCTGGATGAGATTACTCTGCTGTTCCTGCCGGAGCGGGCGGCTGTCGCCCCGCTGGGCAGCGTGGCGGCGCTGGGGCTGGTATTCTCCCTGTGGGGGCTGGCGGGCTACCACCGGGGCATGTGGGAGACCTTCCGCACGGCTGCCATGGGCGAGCCGGGCTATCTGGCGGACTGCAGTGAGGTGGGTATTGCCAAGGGCCTCGGCCATCGGGCCGGTTTTTGCACCCGTGTGTCCATGGAGGATACCGCCTCCCAGTGGCAGCGGCTGCTGACACCTGTTTTGACAGCTGCCTCCCTTGTTTTCGCGGTCCTGTCCACGGTTGGACTGGGGCGGGGGCAGGATCTGCTGTGGTGCTGGTCTGTGGTGCTGTGCGCCAGCGTTTCGCTGGTGTGCCCGCTGGCCTATTTTGTACCCTTTGGCCGTCTGGCGGCCCGGCTGAATCACAGCGGAGCTGCGGTGGCGGGTCAGTATGGCGCTGCGGCGCTGGCTGCCTCCCGGCAGATCGTGGTCACGGACGGCGACCTGTTCCCCCAGGGGACGGTGGCGCTCAACGGGCTGAAGCTTTACGGCGAGGAGCGCGATCACGCCATCTCCTACACTGCCACCCTGGCGGTCCACGGCGGCGGCTGTCTGGCCCGGGTCTTTGACGAGGTCTGCCGGGGCGAGCGCATCGCCTATCAGCCGCTGGAGCATTTCCATGTCCACGATGACGGCGGACTCAGCGGCATGATCCACGGTGAGACCGTCCTGGTGGGCACGCCTGTTTTCATGCGCCATAAGGCGGTGCGTCTGCCGACGACCATGCCCTCCAAGACCTGCCTGTGCCTGGCGGTGGACGGAGAACTGACGGCGGTATTTTCCATCAAATACAACACATCGGAGACGGTGGAGAGCGCACTGCGGGCTTTGGGGCGCAACGATATGCGCCTGCTGCTGGCAGTGCGGGACGGCAACATCACCCCGAAGCTCCTCAAGACCCGCTTTGGAACGGATGCGGGCGCGGTGTATCCCGAGGCCTCGGACCGGCTGCAGCTGTCTGACCCGGAGCGGGAGGCGGGAAACCCCAACGGCCTCCTCTACCGCGATGGGCTCTACCCCTTTGTGGAGCTGGTGACCGGGAGCCGCCGGCTGTGCCACACCGTCCGCGTGGGCAACCTGCTCTCCGCCTGCAGCGGCATCTTTGGCGCGCTGCTGAGCTTTTATCTCCTTTTTGCGGGGAGCTACTACGTCCTCACGCCGGTCATGCTGGCAACTTACCTGCTGCTGTGGGTGGTTCCGATGGTGCCGCTGCTGTGGGGCGTGGACCGTACTTAAACGCTTTTCGTTGTTACTATGTTAAAATTTGTGCGCTCACTTTTGTCTAAACTGTCAAAAATGCAGCAGTAGAGGCAAAATGTAGTTGTGCTAAATCTGAAAATAATATATAATTAACTCGTTAAGCGAATTCTGGAAGCAGAATTGGATATCAACAAAAAGGAGACTACACTCGTATGGACATTCGTAATATTTGCCTGCTTGGTCATGGCGGCAGCGGTAAGACCTCCTTGGCCGAAAGCATGCTTTATCTCACCGGCGGTATCGAGCGCCAGGGAAAGCCTGCCGATGGTAATACCACCTGTGATTATGATCCCGAGGAGATCAAGCGCCAGATCTCTATCTCTCTGGCGGTGGCTCCCATTGAGTTC
>CAYSDG010000129.1:0-4660 GCA_964429705.1 uncultured Oscillospiraceae bacterium
GTACAGAGGTGCTGCGCATGGACGCGGATACCGTGTCCGGCAATCACGAGCAGCTGCTGTCGCGGTTTGAAAAGAAGCAGATCCCCATCCTCCTGGGCACCCAGATGGTGGCCAAGGGGCTGGATTTTGAAAACGTGACCCTGGTGGGGGTGCTGGCGGCGGACCTGGGCCTGTATCTGGACAGCTATCGGGCCGCCGAGCGCACCTTCAGCCTGCTGACCCAGGTGGTTGGCCGCGCGGGCCGGGGCAGCAAGGACGGCCGCGCGGTGATCCAGACCTTCACCCCGGACAACGAGGTCATCACCAGCGCCGCCGCCCAGGACTACAACACCTTCTACGCCGGAGAGATCCGCATCCGCCGGGTCCGGCGCTATCCGCCCTACGCGGATATTTTCACCCTGACCATCTCCGGGCCGGAGGAGGGCGCGGTGCTGCGGGCCGCCGCCCAGCTGAAGCAGGCCATGGCCGCCGCGCTGCGGCTGCCTACGGCGGGAAACCTGTCGGTGGAGCTGCTGGGGCCTGCCCCCGCGCCGGTGCTGAAGGTGAACAACCGCTACCGCTACCGCATCTTCTGGCTGGGGCGCAACGACCACGCCACCCGCGAGGTGCTTAGCTACTATGTCCGGGCCTTCCATCAGCAGAGGGAACACCGGGGCATGAACCTGTTCGTGGACTGCAACGCCCCGGACTGACACAGAAAACAAAAGAAAACCGGCGGTTTGATACTGCCGCAAGGAGGATATACTGCATATGGCTATCAGAGAGATCATTACCCAGGGGGACCCCCGCCTGGCAAAGAAGTGCCACGCTGTCACGGAGTTCGGCCAGCGACTGTGGGACCTGCTGGATGATATGCGCGATACCCTGATCGAGTCCAAGGGCGTCGGCCTGGCTGCGCCCCAGATCGGCATTATGCGCCGGGTGGTGCTGGTCATCAACGACGATGAGGAGATCATGGAGCTGGTGAATCCCGTCATTCTGGAGACCGACGGGGAGCAGACCGGCCCCGAGGGCTGCCTCAGTGTGCCCGGCAAGTACGGCATGGTCACCCGCCCCTACTACGTGAAGGTCCGCTTCCAGGACCGCAACGGTGTCTGGTGCGAGGCCGAGGGGGAGGAGCTAACCGGCCGCTGCTTCTGCCATGAGCTGGAGCATCTGGACGGCCACCTCTACGTGGAGCATATCGACCACTTCCTCACCGAGGAGGAGCTGGAGGCGTACTACGCCGCCGAGGAGGACTGCGACGACGAGGATATGGAGGACGCTGAGTGATGCGCGTGGTATTTATGGGCACCCCGGATTTCGCCGTGCAGACGCTGAAGCGCCTGGTGGAGGATCAGTGGGACGTGGCGGCGGTGTATACCCAGCCGGACAAGCCGAAAAACCGCGGAATGAAGCTGATCCCAACGCCTGTAAAGGAATTTGCCCTGGCACATGACATCCCGGTTTATCAGCCCCAGAGCTGCCGGGACGCGGCGGTGATCGACCAGCTGCGGTCCCTGGAGCCGGATGTGATCGTGGTGGCAGCCTACGGGATGCTCCTGCCCCAGGAGGTCCTGGAGCTGCCGAAGGTGGCCATCATCAATGTCCACTCCTCCATCCTGCCCCAGTACCGGGGGGCGGCCCCCATCAACTGGGCCATCCTCAACGGGGATGAGACCACCGGTGTTTCCATTCAGTACATGGTGCAGGAGCTGGACGCCGGGGACATCCTTCTGGCGAAGGAGACGGCCATCGACCCGGAGGAGGACGCCAGCCAGCTCTATGACCGGCTGGCCGTCATGGGCGGCGAGGCCGCCAGCGAGGCCCTGCGTCAGCTGCGGGACGGGACTGCCGCCCGCACGCCCCAGAATTTTGGCCCCCAGCACCAGTACGCTGCCAAGCTGAGCCGGGAGATGAGCCCTATCGACTTCAGCCGGCCCGCACAGACCATCATCAACCAGATCCGGGGCCTGATCCCCTGGCCCTGCGCCACCACCGATGTGGCCGGGACCCGGTGGAAGGTGTTCCGCGCCCATCTGGGCGGGGAGACGGCCAAGGCCCCCGGCACCATCCTCTCCGCCGACAAGGCGGGCATCGCCGTGGCCTGCGGCGATGGGCGGAGCATCGTCATCACCCAGCTCCAGGCGGACGGCGGCAAGCGCATGGCCGCTGCCGACTATCTGCGGGGCCACCCGATCGCCCTGTGATCGGCTCCCCGCGCCAAGGAAGGGAGGACCACTATGCCCTACTATTCTGAACCGGCGTTTTACGCCGATACCATCTATTGGATCGTGCTGATCCCGGTGCTGATCCTGTCCGCGTGGGCCCAGGCCCAGGTCAGCGGCAGTTTTCGCCGCTACAGCCAGCACCGCAATGCCCGGGGTGTCACCGGGGCCCAGGCTGCCTACGAGGTCCTGCGCGCCCACGGGGTCCACGATGTGGCCATCCGTCCCTGCTCCGGCAGTCTGACGGACCACTACGCCCCCCGGGACAACACCATCTATCTCTCCGAGCCTGTCTACAATGCCGCCACGGTGGCGGCGGTGGGTGTTGCCGCCCACGAGGCGGGCCACGCTGTGCAGTACGCCGTGGGCTTCGGCCCTGTGCGGGTGCGCTCGGCCATCATCCCCGTCACCCAGTTCGGGTCCAAGTTCGCCTTCGTGGCGCTGATGCTGGGCCTGGTGCTGTACAGCCAGCCCATGTTCGCCATCGGCATCGCGCTCTTCGGGCTCACCACGCTTTTCCAGCTGGTAACGCTGCCGGTGGAGTTCGACGCGTCCGCCCGGGCCCTGGGGAGCATCCAGGGCGTCGGCCTGCTGAGCGAGGACGAGTACCCCGGCGCGAAGAAGGTGCTGCGGGCCGCGGCGCTGACCTATGTGGCGGCGCTGCTGATGAGCCTGGTGCAGCTGCTGCGCTATGTGCTGATCTTTGCCGGTCGGGATGACCGGCGCAGAAGATGACCGGCCGGGAGGCGGCGCTGCAGGTACTGACCGCCTGCAGAAAGCTGGATGCCTGGTCGGACGGCAGCCTGAAGGCCGCCGTGAAGAGCTTGGATAAGCGGGAGGCAGCCTTTGCCGCCCGCCTGACCTACGGCGTGCTGCAGAACAGGGCGCTGCTGGACTACTATCTGGGCTGCTATTGTACCCAGAGCTTTGAGAAGCTGGAGCCCTTTGTCCGGGATGTGCTGCGCATCGGGGCCTATCAGATCCTGCTGATGGACCGGGTGCCGGACAGCGCCGCCGTCAGCCAGGCGGTGGAGATGGTGAAAAGCCATAAGCGCCAGCGGGCGGCGGGCTTTGTCAACGCGGTGCTGCGCAAGCTGAGCCGCAGCAAGGACAGTCTCCCCGCCATCCCCGCGCCGGACGAGGCGGCCTGGCTCTCTGTCCGCTACAGCCACCCCCGGTGGCTGGTGGAGCGGCTGCTGGAACTGCTGGGCAGGGAGGAGGCGGAGGCGTTTCTCCGCCTGGACAACGAGAGCGTGCCTATGACCATCCAGCGCAACAGCCTGCTGTGCAGCCAGGAGGCGCTGCTGGCAGCGCTGGAGAACGCGGGGGCCACGGCGGCGGCCCATCCCTGGCTCCCGGACTGCTGGGAGGTCACGGGGCTGGGCAATATCGAAGAGCTGCCCGCTTTCCAGAGCGGCTGGTTCCAGGTGCAGGATGCCGCCGCCAAGCTGGCGGCGCTGGCGGCCGGGGCCAAGCCCGGTGATCAGGTGCTGGATATGTGCGCCGCCCCCGGCGGCAAGAGCTTTGCCGCCGCCATGGCCATGGAGAACAGGGGCCGGATCATCTCCTGCGACATCCATCCCCACAAGCTGGCCCTCATCGAGAGCAGCGCCCAGCGCCTGGGTGTCACCTGCGTGGAGACCGCCCTGGCCGATGGCCGGGAGAACCGGCCGGAGTGGAACGAGGCGTTCGATCTGGTGATCTGCGATGTGCCCTGCTCGGGTCTGGGCATCATCCGGAAGAAGCCGGATATCCGCTATAAGGCCCCCGGAGCCCTCGCGGGGCTGCCGAAGATCCAGAAGGCGATCTTAGACAATGCGTACCAATATGTGGCAAGGGGTGGAACTTTACTGTATTCCACCTGTACGATCCTGCCCGAGGAGAACGAGCGGGTGGTGGAGGCGTTCCTCCGCGCCCATCCGGATATGCGCCGGGAGCGCTTCTGCCTGCCCGGCAGCGGGGAGGAGACGGACGGCAGTCTGACCCTCTGGCCCCAGCGCCACGGGACGGACGGATTCTATCTCTGTAAAATGAGGAAAGTATGAAACAGGACATCAAATCCATGACCCTGGAGGAGATCACCGGGGCGTTAAAAGAGATGGGGGAGCCCGCCTTCCGGGGCAAGCAGGTGTTCACCTGGCTCCACAGGGGCGTGCGCTCCTTCGGTGAGATGAGCAATCTGAGCAAGGCCCTGCGGGAGAAGCTGGAGCAGGTCTACTACATAGACGCCCCTGTCGTGGAGCGCAAGCAGTGCTCCCGGTTGGACGGTACGGTGAAGTACCTGTGGCGTCTGGCTGACGGCAACTGCATCGAGACGGTCCTGATGCAGTATAAGCACGGCAACACTGTCTGCGTATCCAGCCAGGTGGGCTGCCGCATGGGCTGCGCCTTCTGCGCCTCCACCCTGGGGGGCAAGGTGCGGGATCTGCGGCCGTCGGAGATACTGGACCAGG
>CAYSDG010000130.1:0-4644 GCA_964429705.1 uncultured Oscillospiraceae bacterium
CCCAGGGTCCTGCCCAGCCGCTTTCCTAACCTGCTGGTGAACGGCTCCAGCGGTATCGCTGTCGGTATGGCCACCAATATCCCGCCCCACAACCTGCGGGAGGTCATCAACGCCTGTGTCTGCGTGCTGGACAACCCCGACGCGGACCTTAACGACCTGATGGAGCACATCACTGGCCCTGATTTCCCCACCAAGGGCATCATCATGGGCCGCAGCGGCATCCGTGCTGCCTATGCCACCGGCCGAGGCAAGGTGGTGGTTCGGGCCAGAACGGAGTTTGAGGAGTTTGCCGGAAACCGCACCCGCATCATCGTAACGGAGCTTCCCTATCAGGTGAACAAGCGTCAGTTGATCAAGAATATCGCTGAGCAGGTGAAGGACAAGCGGATCGAGGGCATCTCCGATCTGCGGGACGAGACGGACCGCAGCGGTATGCGTATCGTCATCGAGCTGAAGCGGGATGCCAACGCCCAGGTGGTGCTGAACACTCTCTTCAAACAGACGGCGCTGCAGAGCAATTTCTCCATTATTATGCTGGCTCTGGTGGACGACCAGAAGCAGCCCCGCATCCTGAATCTGCGCCAGATCCTGGACGAGTATCTGGCCTATCAGGAGCAGATCATCCGTCGGCGCACGGTCTATGACCTGCGCAAGGCGAAGGAGCGCGCCCACCTGCTGGAGGGCCTACTCATTGCTCAGGACAACATCGATGAGGTCATCCATATCATCCGCAGCCGCTATGACGATGCCAAGGAGGCGCTGATGGAGCGCTTTGGTCTGGACGCCGTGCAGGCCCAGGCCATTCTGGAGATGCGCCTGAAAGCATTGCAGGGCCTGGATCGGGAGAAGCTGCAGATCGAGTATGACGAGCTGGAGAAGAAGATCGAGTACTTCAACCAGCTGCTCTCCAGTGAGGAGATGCTCAAGGGCGTCCTGAAGGAGGAGCTTATTGCCATCGCTGACAAGTATGGCGATGACCGCCGCACCGAGATCGGCGTGGTGGAGGATGACATTGACATTGAGGACTTGATCGAAGAGGAGCAGTGCGTCTATACTCTGACCAGCGGCGGCTACATCAAGCGCACCCCTGCCAGCGAGTACCGGACACAGGGTAAGGGCGGCATGGGCAATAAGTCCATGTCCACCAAGGAGGAGGATACTGTCAACACGGTGTTCACCGCCTCTACCCACGACTATATCTTCTTCTTCACCAACACCGGCAGGGTCTACCGCAAGAAGGGCTATCAGATCGCGGAGTCCGGCAAGACGGCTAAGGGCACCAGCATGGTCAACGTGCTGCCCATCGAGTCCACGGAGAAGGTCAGCGCCATGATCGCCACCCGGAACCTGGAGAACGAGGAGCTGTTCCTGATGATGGTCACCCGCAATGGTACGGTGAAGCGCTTGGCGGTGAGCGCGCTGCGCAACATCCGCACCACCGGTATCCGCGCCCTGAATCTGGACGAGGACGACGAACTGATCGCCGTTCTGGAGACCGACGGCAGCAAGCAGATCCTCATTGCTACCCACGACGGCTACGCCATCCGCTTCGATGAGAACGACGTTCGCCCCATGGGCCGTGAGGCCTTCGGCGTGCGCGGCATCAAGCTGCGGGAGGGCGACTTCGTGGTGGGCGCTGTGCTGGCTGCAGAGGATCAGAATATCCTCTCTATTACGGAGAAGGGCCTGGGCAAACAGACACCGGTGGAGGAGTACCGCATCACCGGCCGTGGCGGCCTTGGCATCAAGAACTACGATGTGACGGAAAAGACCGGCAAGGTCGTGGGCGTGAAGCTGGTGGACGGCAGCGAGGACCTGCTGGCCATCACCGAGAAGGGCATCATGATCCGCACCGCGGTGGACGCTATCCGCATCACCGGCCGCGCAGCTCAGGGCGTATATGTCATGCGCTTTAAGGAGGAGGGCGACCGGGTCATCTCCATCGCCCTGGCAGAGAAGGAGGAGCAGGAGGCGGCTCCCGCTCCGGAGAGCGCCGAGATTGCCCAGTCTGACGTACAGGAGCTGAACTAAAAAGGGAGGTCCATGAGCATGAGAAGACGGCGTATGCATTATCAGCCCGGTAAGTGGCAGAGCATTTTCAGCGGGATCGTTGGCGTGATCTTCTGCCTCATCGGCGTGGTCGTTGTGATCCCCGCCTTTGGACCCTTCGGCCTGTTTTGGACGGGCATCGCCCTGGTCATCACCATCAGCAGCTTCGCCGCGGCGGCGGGAAAGAGGGGCATGATGGGATCCTATGTCATCGATGAGGAGGAGCTGGAAGAGGAGAAGGAGCCCCAGTCCGCTGAGGAGCGGCTTCGGGAGCTGCAGAAGCTCTATGACAGCCGCCTGATCACGGCGGAGGAGTATGAAGAGAAGCGTCGGAAGATACTGGAGGAGCTGTGATGAAGTCAGTTACCATCTATACCGACGGTGCCTGTTCCGGCAACCCCGGTCCTGGCGGCTGGGGGGCCATCCTGCAGTATGGTCCCCACAGCAAGGAGATCTCTGGCGGTGAAAAAAATACCACCAACAACCGCATGGAGCTGACGGGGGTCATCCGCGCCCTCCAGCTTCTGAAGGAGCCCTGCGCTGTGGAGCTGTACTCCGACAGCAAGTATGTGATCGATGCGCTGGAGAAGGGCTGGGCCGTGGGCTGGCGGAAGCAGGGCTGGGTGAAGTCGGATAAAAAGCCCGCTCTGAACCCGGATCTCTGGGAGGTCCTGCTGGACCTGTGTGAATACCACCAGGTCCATACCCACTGGGTAAAAGGCCACGCAACGAACCCGTACAACAACCGCTGCGATGAACTGGCGGTAGCAGAGAGTCAAAAATACCGGTGACCCAGCGAAGAAAACGTAAAATCCCCCCCGGCTCCATGAGCTGGGGGGATCATTTATGCGGTTGGCTGCGCATTGTTCCACGTGAAACGTGAAGGAGCACCTCTAATTCACAATTTGTTTACATCAGCGTCACGATTTGGATAAAAAGCTTTCGTATCATATCATCAGCAAAGGGAAACACCCAATGCTATTTCTCCCTCCTAACACACACAACACACACCAAAAGCTCCCGCCATTGGCGGGAGCTTTTGGTTTTATATGAGGCGGCTGCATTCAGAATGAGATCAATGCGGTGGAATCCACAGATGATATTTGATCAGGAACTCGCATCGCCAGGATCTCGCGGCGAGACGAGTACCGGAATATTGCTGTCCTTTTGAAACGGTACCATTGCGTCACCGATCTGCAGCAGGAGCGTCGTATCCTGACAGACTAATATTTGTTCTGGAATGATGGATGTATCCTCAAAAATAATCCGGTAGGCTTTATCGCCCTCCGGCACAAAGCGGCCCCAAAGATAGATACCCTTGTCCTGGTCAGCATAATAGACCTCCTGGTCCTCAGGCAAGACAGAAAAGATCAGTTGATAAGGGCCGGAGCCAGCGAGATAGGTCCCCTTAAAATCATGCTGGAGGAACGGAGTTCGGATCAAATAAGCGACAGCCAGAGCCAAAACCAGAAGGATTCCCATTATAACGAGGCGCTTTCGCTTGAAAGTGTTCATAAATTACCTCCTGTAAGAGAGATCTTGAATTCGCGGTTTTCATCAATAAACGATTTGACCCTTCTTCCGGCCAGCATGAGCACCAGGATGCCTGTCGTCAAAAAGAAAATATTGTCGTACAGCTCATGATTCGTGCTGGGCAGAAACAAGGCAACGCCGGAAATGATACTGATGATGGCTCCAATGATAAATGTCGACCAGAAAAGATAGTTGCCTTTCATACGGCTTTCATCCTTATGTCGTTGTGCAAACACGGGACACTTAGCCCATTGGCCTCTCCTCTTTGCCGGATACACAGTTTTTAATACTTTATATACCGGGAAACACAGATCGGGTATTGTTTTATATGCGGCAACACCCATCTGCTTTCGGTGTTTTAGTTAAAAATAATTATATATGATTCGAAATGATTTGTCAAATATAACGACAAAGAGCCTGCGGTATACTGTGATAGGCAGAAAGCCATGTGCCCACCAAAACGGTGAGCACATGGCTTTCAATTCTTTTATACTATTTTCCGGAACTCCGATCAGAATGCCAGCTTGCTCTCCAGCCAGCTTTTCAGCTCGGAGATGGGTACGCGCACCTGCTCCATGGAGTCGCGCTCACGGATGGTGACGGCGTTGTCGGCCGCGATGCCCTTGGCCTCGTCGCCCACGGTGTCGAAGTCCACGGTGATGCAGAAGGGAGTGCCGATCTCGTCCTCGCGGCGATAGCGCTTGCCGATGGAGCCGGTGTCATCGTAGTCCACCATGAAGTACTTGCTCAGCTCGGCGTAGATCTCCTGGCCCTTGTCTGCCAGCTTCTTGCTCAGGGGCAGCACGGCGCACTTGAAGGGGGCCAGAGCGGGGTGCAGGTGCAGCACCACGCGGACGTCGTTCTTGGCCTCGTCCACCACTTCCTCGTCGTAGGCGTCGCACAGGAAGGCCAGGAAGCTGCGCTCCACACCCAGGGAGGGCTCGATGACATAAGGGACGTACTCTACCATGTCCTTGCCCTCACCCTCGCGGTAGACCATCTTCTGACCGGAGGTGTTCTGGTGCTGGGTCAGGTCGTAGTCGGTGCGGTCCGCCACGCCCC
>CAYSDG010000131.1:0-4556 GCA_964429705.1 uncultured Oscillospiraceae bacterium
GGTCCATGGGGGCTAAGATCACTATTGACTCTGCCACCCTGATGAACAAGGGACTGGAGTTTATCGAGGCCATGCGGCTTTTCCGCGTGACACCGGAGCAGGTGTCCGTGGTCATCCACCGCCAGAGCATCATCCACTCCATGGTGGAGTTCGTGGACGGGGCCGTGATGGCCCAGATGGGGACACCGGACATGCGTCTGCCCATCCGTCTGGCCCTGACCTATCCGGAGCGGGCGGTATCTCCCGCGCCGCCGCTGGACCTGCTGACCTGTCCGCCCCTGACCTTCCACGCGCCGGATCTGGAGGCGTTCCCTGCCCTGAAAATGGCCATGGACTGCGCCCGGACCGGCGGCACCAGCTGCGCCATTCTCAACGGCGCCAACGAGGAGGCGGTCGGCCTCTTCCTGCGGGACCAGATCTCCTTCGGGCAGATCCCGGAGCTGGTGGGCGAGGCGCTGGAGAAAATAGAAGTGAGATATGATCCCAGCCTGGCGGATATACTGGAAGCAGACCAGTGCGCCCGGCGTGTTGTGCGTGAAAGCCGCTGACCCGGCGGGAAGAGGTAAATTTGGAAAGGGAAGCCTGAACTATGTATATTATCGTCGCGATCCTGCTCTTCGGTGTTCTCATCGCCGTCCACGAGTGGGGACACTTTATCGCTGCCCGCATCTGCGGCGTCACGGTCCACGAGTTTGCCATCGGCATGGGGCCGCTGCTGTGGCAGAGAGAGGGCAAGAAGGGGACGGTGTTCTCCCTGCGGGCCCTGCCCATCGGCGGCTTCTGCGCCATGGAGGGGGAGGAGGAGGAGTCTGACGACCCCCACAGTCTGAGCCGCCAGAGCTTCTGGAAGAAGGCGTTTGTCTTTGCCGCCGGAGCCGGGATGAACTTTGTGCTGGGCTTTGTGCTGGTGCTGCTGGTCAACGCCACCGCCACGGGCTACCGCACGGCGGAGATCACCGGCTTCGCCCCGGAATTCTCCCTGCGGGGAGAGGATGGCCTCCTGGAAGGAGATGTCCTTTACAGCATTGATGGGGAGCGGATCTACACCTTCAGTGATGTCAGCATCTTTCTGACCCGGGGCAGCGGCCAGGGCTTTGACCTGGTGGTGCTGCGCCAGGGGGAGAAGGTGGTGCTGGACGAGTTCCCCATGGTGGCCCAGGAGTATACGGATAGCCAGTCCGGCGGCACCTACACCGGCTTTGGCCTGTATTTCGGCGCGGTGGAGGCGGCCTCGCCCCTGGCGAAGCTGCGCCACAGCTGGTATGACAGCGTGGACTTTGTCCGCCTGGTGTTTTACAGCCTGAAGGAGATGGTCCGGGGCAACGCCGGGATGGACGATCTCTCCGGCCCCATCGGCATCGTCTCCACCATTTCCGAGGTGGGGCAGTCCAGCCCCACGGTGCTGGACGCGGCGCTGAATATCGCCTATCTGGGCGCTATGATCGCCATGAATCTGGCGGTGTTCAACCTGCTGCCCATCCCCGCGCTGGATGGCGGCCATATCTTCTTCCTGCTGATCTCCACGCTGGTGGAGCGCGTGACAGGGAAGAAGATCCCGATGAAGTATGAAACTGTGATCAACGCGGTATTCCTGACGCTGCTGCTGGCGCTGATGGCTTTTGTGGCGGTCAACGATGTGCGCAAGCTGATTTCCTGAAGCCCGGATCGGGCGATATTCTGTCAGGGTTGGCTTTAGCCCCGGGGCGGGCTGCCGGTCCAAGACATCAAATACAGAGGTGCTAGTATGACAAAGCAGATCAAGGTGGGCAATGTGCTGGTGGGCGGCGGCGCGCCGGTGTCCATTCAGTCCATGTGCTCCACCAAAACGGACGATATTGAGGCTACCGTGGAGCAGATCCTGCGCCTGGAGGAGGCGGGATGTGAGATCATCCGGGTGGCTGTGCCGGACATGGCCGCCGCCAGGGCTGTGGGTGCGATCAAGAGCCGCATCCATATCCCGCTGGTGACGGACATCCACTTCGACTACCAGCTGGCGCTGGAGTGCGCCTGGCAGGGGGCGGATAAGATCCGCATCAATCCCGGCAACATCGGCGGAGAGGACCGGGTCAAGGCGGTGGCGGATGCCTGCCGCCGGGACGGTATCCCCATCCGCATCGGCGTCAACGGCGGCTCTCTGGAGAAGGAGCTGCGGAAGAAATACGGCGGCGTCACCGCCGAGGCCCTGGTGGAGAGCGCCATGGGCCACGCAGCGCTGCTGAACAAATTTGATTTTGACGACATCTGCATCTCCGTGAAGTGCTCCTCTGTTCCCCTGACCATGGCGGCCTACCGGCTGCTGAGCCAGCGCTGCAGCTACCCCCTCCATCTGGGGGTCACCGAAGCGGGCACCCCCTCCATGGGAATGGTGAAGAGCGCCATGGGCATCGGCGGACTGCTGTGTCTGGGCGTGGGCGACACCCTGCGGGTGACGCTGACCGCCGACCCGGTGGAGGAGATCTACGCCGCCAGGAAGATCCTGCGGGCTGCCGGTCTGCGGCAGGATGGGCCGAATCTCATCGCCTGTCCCACCTGCGGGCGGACCAATATCGACCTCATCCCCATGGCGGAGGAGGTGGAGCGGCGGCTCATGGGCTGCACCAAGCCCATCACGGTGGCCGTTATGGGCTGCGCTGTCAACGGTCCCGGCGAGGCGTCCGCCGCCGATGTGGGCATTGCCGGCGGCAAGGGTGAGGGTCTCATCTTCCGGAAGGGGGAGGTCCTGCGCAAGGTCCCCCAGGAGCAGCTGGTGGACGAGCTGATGCGGGAGATCGAGAAGCTGTAACGAGACGGCACAGGCGGTTTTTAGCGGAAAAGAGGCAATATGGCACAAAAGATACCATTTTTTGAATTATTTCCCACCATAGCCCTGTCCTGGGAGCAGCGGGTAGCCCTGGACGGGGCTTACCTGACGGCGGTGGAGCTGGTGCGGGAGAGTCGCACCATGGCGCTGGATCTGACCACCCGGGTGGACCTGGGGGAGGAGAAGGACGCTGTGGCGGAGACCATCCGCCAGGGCTACGACCTGACGAAGGTCATCATCCGCCAGCGGGTGGAGGCCCCCAGGGACCAGAGCGCCGGTAAGTCCGCCGGCGGCGACGTGCTGATGGGCGAGAGCATCAAGGGCGGCGAGATCGTCCCCATGACGGGACTGAACCCCAAGATGGGCCGGGTGACGGTGGCCGGGCGGGTGTTTTTCGCGGATCTCTATGAGACCCGACGCCCCGGCGTATTCTGCCTGACCTTCGACATGACGGACTTCCAGTGTTCCGTGCGTGTGACCAAGTACATGCAGAAGGAGGAGAAGGACGCCCTGAAGAAAGAGATCAAGCCCGGCATGTGGCTGAAGGTCCAGGGCTTCATCAAGCTCAACCGGGACGGCACCGACATCCTTCTGGAGCCCAAGCACATCAACACCTACCCCCACGAGATGCGTATGGACAAGGCGGAGGTGAAGCGGGTGGAGCTGCATATGCACTCCACCTTCTCCAACATGGATGCCCTCTCCGCCCTCAGCCCCAAGGAGGGGCCGGAGCGCAACATCGTCCGGCGGGCGGAGGCCTGGGGCCATCCCGCCATCGCCATCACGGACCACGGCGTGGTCCAGGGCTTTCCGGACGCGTGGCACTCCGCCAAGGACATCAAGCTCCTGTACGGCATGGAGGGCTACTACATCAACAACGTGGATGACCGCATCGCCGTCCACGGCGACGGGGAGTTCTCCTTTCAGGATGAATTCGTGGCCTTCGACATTGAGACCACCGGACTCCAGGTGCGCCAGGAGGAGATCACGGAGATCGGCGCGGTGGTCATCAAAAATGGTGAGATCGTGGACCGCTTCCAGACCTTCGTGGACCCCGGCCGGCACCTGACGCCGGAGATCATCGCCCTCACCGGCATCACCGATGCCATGCTCCAGGGCGCGCCCAAGCCCGCCGAGGCCCTGCGGGCCTTTCTGGACTTCGTGGGGGACCGGCCACTGGTGGCCCACAATGCGGAGTTCGATATTGGCTTCATCCGGGCGGGCTGCCGCCGGGCGGGGCTGGACTTCGAGCCGACCTATCTGGATACGCTGATCCTGGCCCAGAACCTGCTGCCGGAGCTGAATAAGTTCAAGCTGGACATTGTGGCGGAGCATCTGAAGCTGCCCGCCTTCCAGCACCACCGGGCCAGCGACGATGCCGCCACCTGCGGCCTTTTTCTGCCCCACTTCTTCAAAAAGCTGGAGGAGGAGCTGGATGTCCACTCTGTGCAGGGCATCAACGCCGCGATGCTGCCCCTGCGGATCAAAAAGGGGACCCAGAACCGCCGCCCCCGGCACATTATTATCATCGCGAAAAACAAGGTGGGCCTGAAGCATCTCTACCAGCTGATCTCCAAGTCCAACCTGGAGTATTTCAAGCGGGTGCCCATCATCCCCAAGAGCGAGCTGATGGCCCACCGGGAGGGGCTCATCATCGGCTCCGCCTGTGAGGCAGGAGAGCTGTTCCAGGCGGTGATCGAGCACAAGGACTGGGCGGAGCTCAAGCGCATCGCGTCCTTCTACGACTATCTGGAGA
>CAYSDG010000132.1:0-4491 GCA_964429705.1 uncultured Oscillospiraceae bacterium
GGCCCAGACCCTGCCGCTGCCGGAGATGTACGGCAAAAACCTGACCTTCAAGACCGGCGGCGTGGACGGCTGCGACTGCGCTGAGATCCTCCGGCTCATTGAGCAGGGCCAGCTCGACACCACGCCCCTGATCACCCATCGCTTTCCTCTGTCCGACATTGAGGAGGCCTACCGCATCTTCGAAAATCGGCTGGACGGCGTGATCAAGATCGCTGTTGCCCCGTAAGATAATATCACGCCGAATCGCCGCAAAGATCCACCATACGCCGTATTTCGAAAGATCTCTATTGCCTTTTGTCGAAATTTGTTGTACAATATAGACAAATGTTTGTGTAGTGCAGAGAGGTGAAACCATGGGCGTACACAATGAGGAGCAGCATTTAAAACGAAAGATCGAGCTGATGGAGCGCAGCTACGCCTGCATGGCAGAGATCGGTCTGAGCAGCGTGGGTGTCCGGGCATTGGGGAAGTACTGCGGGTGCAATACCGCGGTGTTCTACAACTATTTCCAGGATATGGATGACCTGATCGTTCAGGCAACCGCCCACTGTATGAGCAAGGTCGAGGATGAGTTCATGGCCAAGGCCCCCAGGGCTGCCGCGGACATCGAGCGCTTTCTGGACGAAATCCCCTATTGGACCGCCCGGGAGCACGGCGCGAAATACCGCCTGATGTACCAGGTCTACACCCATCCCAAGTACATCGAACACGGCAAGAAGTTCTTCGAGGGCGTGAACCAGCGCTATGCCGCATATGCCAGGCAGCTGGAGGACAAGATCGGCCTGCCCAGCGAGATCACCACACCCCTGATCTTTATGATCATTCGGGCCAGCGTCCACTACGCCATGTTCGAGGACGAATTCTATCTGAAGGCCCAGATGGGCCTCATCAAACAAGTTGTCCAGCGCTATTTGGCACAGTTCGCCGCCGGGCAGACCGGCACAGCAGAAGCATAACAGCGCGGCGGGAAGGAGAGCCTTCCCGCCGCTTTTTTCTGTCCGGATACCGGGCGGCGGGTCAGAGTTCCTCACCTGTCCACAGTTTGTGTACATCTCTGCCGTCAACCCTCCGCCATGCAAATTCTTACATTTTTTATTGACTATTCATTCAAAAGGCATATAATATTTCCTATCTGAAAGTTGGGAGGGATCTCCTTGTCCGCGCACAAGACCTGCTTCCGCTCCGGCGTGCGGGACGGTATGCCCATCGCCCTCGGCTATTTTGCCGTGGCCTTCACTCTGGGCATCGCCGCCAAAAACGCCAATTTCACCGCTCTGCAAGCGGCCGTGTCCAGCCTGCTCAACCACGCCTCCGCCGGGGAATACGCCGTGATCTCCCTGGCCGCTGCCGGCGGTACCTACCTGGAGATGGCCATCATGGCCCTGGTGGCCAACGCCCGCTATCTGCTGATGAGCACCGCCCTCAGCCAGAAGCTCCCGCCGGATACCCCGCTGCGGCACCGGCTCCTGGTAGGCTTCAGCATCACAGACGAGATCTTTGGCGTGTCCGCCGCCTTTCCCGGGCGGCTGGACCCCTGGTATACCTACGGGGCCATGGCCGTAGCCATCCCCGGCTGGGCCCTGGGGACCTATCTGGGCGTCGTGGTGGGCAATATCCTGCCCCTGCGGCTGGTCAGCGCCCTCAGCGTAGGGCTGTACGGCATGTTCATCGCCATCATCATTCCCCCCGCCCGGAAGGACCGGATCGTTCTGGGCCTGGTGCTCATCAGCTTCGCCGCCAGCTTTCTGGCCAGCCGCTGGAGCCTGCTGGCGGGGATCTCCTCCGGCATGAAAACCATCCTGCTGACCGTTGTCATCTCCCTGGCGGCAGCCATCCTCTTTCCCGTGCAGGAGGAAGACGCAAAGGAGGACACCGCTCCATGAACATCTGGCTCTATATTCTCGTGTCTGCCGCCGTATCCTGCCTGATCCGCGTAGCGCCCCTGGTGCTGATCCGCCGGGAGATCACCAGCCGCACCCTCCGCTCCTTCCTCCACTATGTCCCCTATGTGACCCTGGCGGTGATGACCTTCCCCGCCATCGTGGACGCCACCCAGAGCCCCCTGGCAGGCCTGCTGGCCCTGCTGGCGGGTGCAGTGCTGGCCTGGTTCGGCGGGAGCCTGTTCCAGGTGGCCGTCGTCTGCTGCCTGGTGGTGCTCGGTGCCGAATTTCTGCTGCTGTGATCAAACCGTCCGAACAAGATTGTTCGGGCGGTTTTCATTGTCTCACATCTCCGGGATGTAGCCGGCTACCGTAGTATCCGTGTAGTACCAGGACAGGATCTCCCGGTAGTCTTTTCCGTCCCCCGCCAGCACATTAGCCCCGTACTGGCTCATGCCCACGCCGTGGCCGTAGCCGGTGACAGAGAAGGTGACGGTGTCCCCCTCAAAGGACATGGTAAAGCAGGCGCTACGCAGACCCAGGATCGTGCGCAGGCGGCTGCCGCTGATGGCCACGCCCCCCACGGTGATCTCTGTTACTGCTCCGGCGGCATTCTGCCCCACACCGGTGAACCAGCTGCTGGCCGGACCGGAGAGCGCTGCCTCCGGCAGCGCCGCTTGCAGCAGCGCCTTCAGTTCGCCGGTGGAAAAGCTGGCGTTGGAGTGATAGCCCGGCACGGTGGTCTCGTCCTCCGGAGATGTCACGCTCTGGAGATAGGGCAGTGCGCTGCTCCAGACGTCGGCGGCATCCTGCGTACGCCCGGCGGAGGAGGCGTGGAACACCGCCAGAACCGGCTGTCCCTCATAGAGGACGCACTCTCCATCGGTGTCCGCCACAGCAGACCGGAGCTTGGCCTCATAGGTCTCTGCCTGGCCGCCCCAGCTGGCCGCGGCGGTCTGGGCATCCATGTACGCCTTGCAGCAGGTGATGTCATCGCAGGCATCCGCCTGGGGGTGGGCAGCACTGCCGCCGTGGAGCATTTTGTAGTAGGTATAGGTCCGGGCGGCCACCGCCTGGGCCTTCAGCGCCTCCTCAGCAAAGGCGGCGGGCATCTCCGCCCGCACCACGCCCACCAGATAGGTCCCCATATCCATCTCACGCACCTCGTCTCCCACCAGTACCCGAAGCATCACCGCGCTGTCCAGCGGTCCGCCCAATGTCTCTGGCGGCGTGTCCAGTTTCTCAGGCTCGTCCGCAGCCGCTGCCTCCGGCTGGGACATGGGCAGCTCCTCCGACTCTCCAGGCTCTGCCCGCAGCCATGCCGCCAGAAACAGCAGCCCCAGCACGAGCCAACTCATGACCACATATTTTCTCATCCGTACATCCACTCCTTCTCCCCAAGCCTATGCGGCCCCTGTCCAAAAAATGATGACAAACGGGGCGGGGCGTGCTATACTGAGACATATCAAATTCTTCCCGTGAAAGGGCGTCTGACATATGAAAGCTACATTGCGTTCCACCGTCCGCATCTGGTGCGGCGGTATCATCCTCTTCGGCCTGCGTCTGATCCAAAATCAGACAGGCTTCGATCCGGCCACCGGCCTGTCCCGCCCCTCTGCGGCCGGCACAGCACTGCCCATTGCTCTGGCGGTCCTGGCAGTGCGGGAGCTGGTCCTGGCCCGGGGTGCCAGCCGGGAAAAACCCGGCTTCGACAGCCACTTTGCCCCGCCCGAGCGGTCTCTGACGGCCCTGATCGTAGGCTGCATGATGCTGGCCGCCGGCGGCATTCTGCTGCTGGTGACGAACATTGCGGCGGGCAGCAGCATCCCCGCGCTGGTCAATGGTGTGCTGGCGGTGATGACCGGCGGCGGTTTTCTGATTTTGGGCCGTCAGATGCGTGCCTGGGACGAACTGACCGTTCTTCCCACCCTGCCCAGCCTGTTCTTCGGCGTATTTCTGGTGCTGGCCACGTATCTCCCTGCCGCCTCCGACCCTGTTCTGGCCCGGTATTATCTTCAGGTGCTGGCCGCTGCTCTGGTGGCCTACGCCTTCGGCCAGCTGGCGGGCTTCCTGCGCCGGGAGAGCACACCCCGCACTTTCACCGCCGTGGGGGATCTGGCCGTGATGACCTCCATCGCCGCCATTGCCGATGGCGGACAGGCCATGAGCCTTCTCTTTGCCGGGTGCGCCGTGGTGCTGAGCGTATTTCTGGCGCTCCAGACCAGTCAGAAGGGAAGCGCTCCCGCTGGGGACGACGGACAGGCTGAAGCATGATCTCTTAAAAACAAAATAAAAAAGGAGAGCCAGACGGCTCTCCTTTTTTTGCTTTGATATGGGCTGCAAGCCCGGGATCACATCAGGGGTTCCAGGTTCAGGACGGGGTGGCCCTTCTCGGTGAGGAAGCTCAGCAGCTCCTCAGCGTCGCTGGTGATGGTCTCATCGGCCACCATGTCGCAGAAGTTGTCGATGCCCAGCATCTCCTTGGCAGTGGCGTTCAGGCGGGGTGCCACATCGTCCTTCAGCTCCTTGGGCATCCAGACGATACGGGCCAGACCGCCCTCAGCGGCGGCGAACTTCTTGGACGCGATAAAGTGGCGGCCATGGCCCATGA
>CAYSDG010000133.1:0-4449 GCA_964429705.1 uncultured Oscillospiraceae bacterium
CCCATCAACCCCGCCCTGGCCCGGATCCAGACGGAGGGCGGCATTGTCCAGGGCATCGGCCACACGCTGATGGAAAACGTGACCTACGACCCCGCCGGAAAGCCCATCGAGTCCTCCTTCCTGCAATACAAGCTCCCCACCCGCCTGGATATGGGCAGGCTGAAGGTGGAGTTCGAACACAGCTACGAGCCCACCGGCCCCTTCGGGGCCAAGTCCATCGGCGAGATCGTCATCAACACCCCCGCCCCCGCCATCGCCCACGCCATCTACCGCGCAACGGGCGTGTGGCACCGCGAGCTGCCCATCACCCCGGAGCAGATCGCCATGTCCGCCCCGGACGGCTCCAACGGCTGACCTGTCTGCGCGCACCCGCCCCTATGCGGCGAGATAAAATTGAAAAACGAGGTATTGTTCTATGGGTAGATCCACTCCCTCCAGCGCCGAGCTCCTCCGGTTCGACGGCAAGCCCTCCTGGGGCGTTGCCTTCCCCCAGGCCATGCAGCATGTCCTGGCCATGCTGATCGGCAACATCACGCCCCCCATGCTGATCGCGGGCATCTGCGGTCTGACCGCCGAGGAAAAGATCATGCTGACCCAGGCGGCCATGATCATCGGCGGCATCACCACCCTGCTGCAGCTGTTCCCGGTGTTCGGCTTCGGCATGAAGCTGCCCAATGTCATGGGCGTCGCCTTCGCGTACATGCCCATCCTGACCGTCATCGGCCAGCAGTACGGCATCGCCGCCATCTTCGGCGCGCAGCTGGTGGCGGGCTTTGTGTCGATCTTCATCGGCATGTTCATCGGCAGGATCCGCCGCTTCTTCCCGCCCATCGTCTGCGGCACGGTGGTCCTCTGCATCGGCCTCTCCCTCTATAAGACGGCCATCAACTACATCGGCGGCGGCTCCGGCGCCTCCGCCTCCGGCACCTTCGGCTCCCCCAAGTTCTGGATCCTGGCCATTCTCACGCTGCTGGTCACGCTGGCGTGCAACTTCTTCGGCAAGAAGCTGGTGAAGGTCTCCGGTATGCTCATCGGCATCGCCGTGGGCTACGCCGCCGCGCTGCTCATGGGCGGCGGACTGGTCAGCTTCGCCGACTTCCACGAGGCCGGCTGGTTCTCCCTGCCGGTGCCCTTCTACTTCGGGCTGGAGTTCCACCTCGACGCCATCATCATGATGATCCTGATGTACGTGGTCCAGGCCGTCCAGACCATTGGCGACGTCTCCTCCACCACCATGGGCGGCTTCGGCCGGGAGTGTACGGACGATGAGCTGGGCGGCGCGATCAAGGGCCAGGGCCTGTGCGGCATGATCGGCGCCTGCATCGGCGGCCTGCCCACCGACCCCTACAGCCAGAACGTGGGTCTGATCTGCACCACCAAGGTCGTCTCCCGCCGGGTGTTCACCCTGGTGGGCGCGGTGATGTTGCTGGCGGGCATCTGCCCCAAGTTCAGCGCCCTGATGGCCACCATCCCCCAGAGCGTTCTGGGCGGCGCGACGCTGACCGTCTTTGCCGCGATCACCATGTCCGGCATCGAGCTGCTCAACGAGCAGAAGATGACCTACCGCAACAAGATGATCGTGGGCGTGGCGCTGGCCATCGGTGTCGGCATCGAGTCCAAGCCCGAGATCCTGCAGTTCCTGCCCCAGCTGGCCCAGAATATCCTGGGCAGCTCCCTGATGGTCTCCTTCCTGGTGGTCTTTCTGCTGAACCTCCTGATCCCGGAGGATGACGAGGATGTCAAGACCCGTCTGGCGCTGTAAATCTGCCCTTTTATCCGAATACGGCAAAAGGCTGCCGCTCCCCCACGGGGAGCCGGCAGCCTTTTTTCACGCCGTCCGACACCGGACAGCGGGCAAAAAAGGCCGGAGGCGGGCCGTTTTGCCCGTCTCCGGTCTTCTGTTTACTTCTTACTTCAGGACATCGCCGATGAAGCGCATGGCGTTGCGCCAGGCAACCTTCTCGATCTCGCTCTCGGTGAAGCCCTCCTTGGCCAGCGCGTCGAACACCAGGGGCATCTTGTCCGCGCCGTCTACCTCCAGCTGGCCGCTGATGCCGTCGAAATCAGAGCCGAGGGCCACGCACTCCACGCCGCCCACGTTGGCCAGATGGCGGGCGTGGCGGGCGATCATGGCGGCGGTGGAGCGCTCGTCCGCCACATCGGCGTTGAGGAACGCGCCATAGAAGTTGACGCCGGAGATGCCGCCCTTGTCCGCCAGCTTCCGGATCATCTCATCCGTCAGGTTGCGCTGGTGGGGGCAGAGGCTGCGGCAGTTGGAGTGGGTGGCCAGGAAGGGCACCCGGCTGATCTCCGCCACGTCCCAGAAGCCGCCGTCGGCCAGGTGGGACACGTCCACGGCCATGCCCAGCTCGTTCATCCGCTCGATGGCCTCCTTGCCGAAGGGGGTCAGGCCCTTGGCCATCTCGGCGGGGTCCTTGCTGTTGGCCGCGCCGAAGCAGTTGGCGGAGTTCCAGGTCAGGCTCAGCATCCGCACGCCCAGCTGATAGAACCGCTCCAGATTCTCCATCTTCCCCTCCACGGCCCGGCCGTCCTCCATGGTCAGGATGGCGGACACCTTGCCCGCGGCGTTGTTGGCCTGGATGTCAGCGGCATTGCGCGCGGCGGCGATGCGGTCGGGATGCTGGCGGAGGGTGCTCTCCAGAATGGAGGCAGCCCGGGCGATCAGAGCCTCGTCCTCCGGCATACCGGGGCGGCCCTTGGGGGGCAGGAAGATGGCAAAGCACTGGGCCAGGCAGCCGCCGGTCTCCAGCTTATCCGCGCCCGCCATCGCGTCGGGCAGCTGATAGAGGTCATCCACGCCGTCCCGCAGGGCCTTGAGCAGCGTGTCGCAGTGCAGATCAATGAATTTCATAGTTCTCGCTCCTTCTCTATATCATATCAAATATGGGATATACCGGTGTCCGCCCCGGACCGTCCGCGCGTCAGATGCGCTGGTCCAGCCGGGCGCTGTACTCCTGCCGGAAGTCGGCGTAGCAGCCCTGGTCCAGAGCCTGACGGATGCGCTCCATGAGGGTGTTGTAGAAATACAGGTTGTGCATCACCGCCAGACGCATGGCCAGCATCTCCTCCGCCTTGAAGAGGTGGCGGAGATAGGCCCGGCTGAAGCTGCGGCACACGGGGCAGTCGCAGGTGGGGTCGATGGGCTGGGTGTCCAGCTTATACTTCTCGTTTTTGATGTTGAGGCTGCCCTGCCAGGTGAAGAGCTTGCCGTGCCGGGCGTTTCGGGCGGGCATGACGCAGTCGAAGAAGTCCACGCCCCGGTACACGCCCTCCACGATGTTGCTGGGGGTGCCCACACCCATGAGGTAGCGGGGCTTCTCCCGGGGCATGTGGGGCTCCACGGCGTCGATGACGTCGTACATCACCTGGGTCTCCTCCCCCACCGCCAGACCGCCGATGGCGTAGCCATCGCAGTCCAGCTTGGCGATCTCCTGCATGTGCCAGACGCGCAGATCCTGGAAAACGCCGCCCTGGTTGATGCCGAAGAGCATCTGGCCGGGGTTGACGCAGTCCGGCAGGGCGTTGAGCCGGTCGTGCTCCGCCTTGCACCGGCCCAGCCAGCGCAGGGTCCGCTCGCAGGACTGCTTGACGTACTCATAGGGCGAGGGGTTGGCGATGCACTCATCGAAGGCCATGGCGATGTCGCTGCCCAGATTGGACTGGATGCGCATACTCTCCTCGGGGCCCATGAAGATGCGCCGCCCGTCGATATGGCTGGCGAAGGTGACGCCCTCCTCGGTGATCTTGCGCAGGCCGGACAGGGAAAAGACCTGGAAGCCGCCGCTGTCAGTCAGGATGGGGCCGTCCCAGTCCATCATTTTGTGCAGGCCGCCCAGCGCCCGCACCACATCGTCGCCGGGGCGCAGATGGAGGTGGTAGGTGTTGCTCAGCTCGATCTGGCACTTGATGTCCTTCAGGTCGTGGGCGCTGAGGCCGCCCTTGATGGCCCCCTGGGTGCCCACGTTCATAAAGACGGGGGTCTGTACCTCGCCGCCGTGGGCGCAGGTGAACCGGCCGCGGCGGGCGCGGCCCTCGGTTTTGATTACTTCAAACATCGGTCACTCCTCTTTCTCCGGCGTCTCCTGCTCCTCCGGCTGGGACGCGGCGGGATCATTGGGGTCGTGCTCCAGCATCCCGTCGAAAAAATTCTTGTTTTTCGCCTGCTGTCGGTCCAGCCAGGCAGATATGCGGGGCGTGAGCCACAGCGCGCCCCCGCCGATGACCAGAAACAGCACCACAAAGATCAGGGGAAAGAGGATCGTGGCAGTATCCTCGCTCATGTGGTTTTTCAATATTTCAAGCAGCATAGGTCCTCCTTGTCCGTTCGTGAAGCCGCGGCATATATTCGTATCCTCAGCCGCTTCAGGAGATGAACATCGCATCACCGAAGGAGAAGAAGCGGTAGCGCTCCTTCACGGCCTCCTGATA
>CAYSDG010000134.1:0-4446 GCA_964429705.1 uncultured Oscillospiraceae bacterium
ATGCGGCCCTTCATCTCGTCATTGGGCAGGGGAACCACACTGACAGTGATCTCGGCTACATGGTCGGCAGCGCAGCGCTGGATGGCAGTCGCCACGATCTCCTTGGCGCGCTGATCGGCCTCCTCCTTCGCCCGGGCCTCGATCTCCTTGATCTTGATGGCGGTCTCGTGGATCACCTCGGACTCCACCTGGGCGATGAGGTAATTCTTTGCTTCCTCGGCGGTAAAGCCGGAGATGCGCTCCAGCATCTCGGTCTGGCTGCGCTTGATGAGCAGGATCTCTTCCTGCTCCCGGTCGGCTGCCGCATGCTTCTGGACCAGAGCCTCTTCCTTCTTCTCGATATTCTCGGTCTTCCGGTCGATATTCTCTTCCTTCTGCTGCAGGCGGCGCTCCTGCTTCTGCAGGTCGGCGCGGCGGGCCTTTTCTTCCTTCTCATACTCGCTGCGGGCCCGCAGGATCTCCTCCTTGGCCTCTACCAGGGCTTCGCGCTTTTTATTTTCAGAGCTTTTGATAGCCTCGTTGATAATACGGCGCGCTTCCTCTTCCGCGCTGGAGATCTCTTTTTCAGAGACCTTCTTGCGATAGACGATACCGAGAAAGAAGAAAACAACGGCGGCGATCACAAACGCGGCCACAACAGCCACGATATGGATCATTTCAAATCCCATTATTTTGCTTCCTCCTAAATTGTTTGTATGGCATGGGGGTTTGTGTCCGCCCGGCGGTGACGTTGCCCCGGGCGCGGAAATAATCAGCAGATGACCCCTTTTATCTGCCGACAGCAATCCTATTCAATAATACTCGCTTTCCCTCCCTCCTGTCAAGTAAAAATCCACAAGTCAACACTAGGAAATGGACAAATTCGTCAGCGAATATACCGGACAGCGGCGTAGCCCACCGCGTCACCATAACCGGTGACATACCAATCACCCGCCTGGCCGTACACGGTGACAGCTGCGCCGTCGGGAATGCGGGCCACCACGGCGGCGCTCTCCAGGGGGCGGTCGCGCAGATTCAGATTTCCACCGCCGGTCCGCACCATCCCCTGCCATGGCTCCGTCGGCCACAGGAAGGGAATATCTAAAAAGTCCGCCAGACTGATGACCAGACTGCGGGCAATGGGATCCAGATGATTCTCCACCCACCGGGCATCGCTGACATTGTCGTGGTAGCCCAGCTCCAGCAGGACCGCCGGAAAGCGGGGACGGCTCACCTCCCCCAGGCTGGTGGTGGGCTGGGTGCGCACCAGCTCCGGCTCCGGATAGACATCCCGCAGATCGTTGGCAAAGATCTGGGCCGCCCGCTGTCCCTGGACGCTGGCGGGATAGTAGAAGGCGATGATCCCCCGGGTCCCGCCGTAATTGGAGGGAGTCGAGGCATTGGAGTGCAGGGCCAGATAGAAGTCATACTGACCCCGGTTCGCCTGGGCGATGGAGCTGCCGGCGGTCATGTCCGGCGTATTGCGGGTATAGCGGATGCCGCTGGCACGGAGATAGGGGACCATGGCATCCGCCAGGCGGTTCATCCAATACTCCTCGCTGCCGGAACCAGTGACATACTGGTTTCCCTCCTGGGTGGAGGGGCTGAGATAGATGATGGGCATAGACCTTCCTCCTTTGTTCAGCCTATGTTGGTCGCTTCCCGGCGGTGAGGCCGCCAAATTGTAAACTTTCGGAGACCACCTTGCCAACCGCTGCCGGATCCGGTATAATGAATTACATTTTGAAATGAATGTGAGGTGAGCACATGGACAGTAGCAGTTGCCGATCCAAACACTTCCCGGTATTCCCATATCTTCACCACCGGAGCAGGGGCAGCTGCGCTTTGCCTGTGCTCCGGCGGCGGCTGCCGCGCCGCGGTTGATCCCGCTCACAGCTGATATTGGGAGTGCCATTGTTTGTTTCATGCAGCTCTACACAAGCCGGGCAGGCGGTGCAGAGTTTTGCCTGCAGCATACAGTGGTCTTTTTTGCCTTTTTTCGGGCTTTTCCCCCGTTTGCCGCAGGTCCCTGCCGCGCCCGCCCTTACCCTGATCTGTGTAAAGGAGGCACGCGCAATGAATCAGTTCAAGAACAAAATGGGTTCCCTGGGGACAGCGCTCCCCGATTTTTCCAGCGAGGTCGCCGCAGCTGTCCGCAGTAATCTGCCCCCCGCCCGGCTGCGGGAGGCTGTCTGCGCCTATCATGAGAAGGACATCGCCCAGGCGCTGTCCCGGATGACCGGTGAGGAGCGGCAGAAGCTGCTGCGCATCCTCCCCGCCGAGTCTCTGGCCGATGTGCTGGAGTACGCGGAGGACGGTGCCGCCTATTTCGCCGTCCTGGGCGTCCGGCAGAAGACCGCCGTTCTCTCTGCCATGGAGGCTTCTGCGGCGGCGGAGCTGCTGGGCGCACTCAGCAGAGAGGAGCGCTCCTCCCTGTTGGAGCTGGTAGAGCCGGAGATCCGGCAGGAGATCTGCCTGCTCCGCTCCTTCGACGCCGACGAGATCGGTAGCCGCATGTCCACCAACTTCATCGCTATCGCGGAGACCTCCACCGTCAAGGAAGCCATGTCCCAGCTGGTGTGGCAGGCGGCTGAGAACGACAACATCTCCACGCTCTATCTGGTGGACAGTGCCAACATCTTCTGCGGTGCTATCGACCTGAAGGATCTGATCATCGCCAGAGAGGGAACCCCTCTGGCGGAGATCACCACCTTCTCCTACCCCTATCTCTACGCCCGGACCCCTGTGGAGGACGCCATCCCCCTTCTGACGGAGTACGCAGAGGCCTCCGTGCCGGTGCTGGATGACAGCGACCGGCTGTTGGGCGTGGTCACGGCCCAGGACTTTGTGGAGATCCTGGACGATGAGCTGGGGGAGGACTACGCCAGACTGGCAGGTCTGGCCGAGCAGGAGGACCTGGCCGAGCCTATCGCCCTGAGCCTGAAAAAGCGGCTGCCCTGGCTGTGCATCCTGCTGGTGATGGGGCTGGGCGTATCAGCTGTCGTGGGGCTCTTCGAGGGCATCGTGGCCCAGCTGCCGGTCATCATGTGCTTCCAGTCCCTGATCCTGGACATGGCAGGCAACGTGGGGACCCAGTCACTGGCTGTGGCCATCCGGGTGCTGATGGACACCCAGTTGGCCCGGGGACAGAAGGCAGCCCTGGTGTGGAAGGAGGCCCGCATCGGTCTGCTCAATGGTGCGCTGCTGGGGACGCTGTCCTTCGCCGCCATCGGCGGCTACCTCTGCCTGAAGGGGAACGCGCCGGTCTTTGCCTTCGCTGTGTCCGGCTGTCTGGGGCTGGCCATGGTGCTGGCTATGTTGGTTTCCTCCCTGTCCGGCACCCTGATCCCCCTGTTTTTCAAGCGGATGGGGGTGGACCCCGCCGTGGCCTCCGGGCCGCTGATCACCACCGTCAACGACCTGGTGGCCGTTGTCACCTACTACGGCCTCTCCTGGCTGATCCTGCTGCAGATGCTGCAGCTTGGGTGAGGGCTTTTCTCCCGGCGGGTGCTTTTGGCGGCTGCTAAAGAGGGATTCCGCGCCCCGGCGCGGGTGACTTTTACCCAGTTGTTTCCGTGCGCCCTGTGGGCGCAGGGTCAGCTGTTATCTCATCGCAACTCTGTTTGCCTTCGGCGGTGAGAATTCCGCTCTCCGGAGCGGGTCACTTTGCCCTCGGCGGCAAAGTAACCAAAACGCCGCCGGCCCCCGTCGGTCCGGACTCCCCGCTTTTGCCGGGTGGCTCGTGCGGCGGGTCAGAATAGAAAATGGTCTCGAAAATCGGTTCTCCCACCAGGAATCATCTTACAGTCGTGCGCCTGTCGGCCCTCGAAATGATACATTCCGAAGATCTTAGCCGCAGCCCCTGACCAAGTGGGGCGCATTTGTGCGGTGCTTTGCCGATGGTCCCGAATACGAGACTACAGAGCAGTACCGCACCATGGTCTGAACTGTAAGACGGCGGCAACAACCGACAAGTCAGTTTCTGTCGGCGTCGTGGGGCGACAGCCGAAGTTGGATGAGCTGTATCTGACACCGAACCGCACAGGCCAAGAATCGTTGGCCCTTCTGGTGCAAAATCGAGCCAACGCCCCAAAAACTGGGGGTCCTGGGCACTCTCCGGCGCGTTTTGGGTACTTTTTCGCGGAAAAAAGTACCCCGTCGGAGACAAAACAGAGCATCAACATGACACTATCTCCCCCAAAAAAATCAAAAACTCCGGGTATTCGACGAAATAATCGAATACCCGGAGTTTTTATCATTGTGTGTGTTGTTTACAGGTCCAGCGCTCTGGTATCCACCTTGTCCTTCAGACGGGCAGTGAAATCGGCCAGGGTCATAGCACCCAGGTCCTCACCGGTGCGCAGACGGACGGAGACGGTCTCGTTCTCCATATCCCGGTCGCCAACCACCAGCATGTAGGGCACCTTCTCCAGGGTGGCCTCGCGGATCTTCTTGCCGATCTTCTCG
>CAYSDG010000135.1:0-4348 GCA_964429705.1 uncultured Oscillospiraceae bacterium
TGGTGAAGCGGTAGATCTGCTTCTCCGTCTCGCCGCCGCCCTTGGCCAGCAGCACGTCGCTGGACTCGATGATGGGCGTGTCCAGCGGGGTGAAGCCGTAGAGGGAGTAGGTCTCGCGCAGAATGGACATGATCTCCTCCATCTGCTGCTGGGGTGCGGGAAGTAGTTCCATGAAGCCGGAGAGGGTTCTGGGTTGTACCTTGCTCATAGTGTCATTCTCCTTTTCTTTTCGCCCTTCGGGCGGAAGGGGGATTTTTTATGTGATCTATTGTTGTATCCTGATGAAAAGTTCCTTATACAGGGAGATTTCGGCCGACCGGCCGAGGGTGGTACTTGCATTTAGGGGGTTCGCCCCGGGGCGGCTTGTCTGTCTGATCGTCTGTTTGCCTCCGGCTGGGGAGTTCCGCTTACGAGCGGGTAACTTTTTCGACGCCGAAAAAGTTACCAAAAAGGCGTTCGGGGGACACCCCCGAATGCCCCCGTCTTTTAGGGTGAATGCTCATGCGGAGCTTCAGAAAAGAAACGATTCTTAGCCGTTGCGGTTCGGTGTCAGATCCATCTTTCACTACTTCGCATGTCGGCCCACGACACAGAGACAAACAGACTTGTCGGTTTGTGCCGCTGTCTGACGTTGCAGACAATGGCGCGGTGCGGCCCTGCGGGTTTCGTATTCGGAGCCACCAGCAAAGAACTGCAGCTATGCGCCTCGCTTGGTCAGCGGCTTAGGCCGAAGGTTTAGGAATGTATCATTTCGAGGGCCGACAGGCGCACTACCGCAAGCGATATTTTGGTGGGAGCAACGTCTGTCGATAACATGTTCTATTCTGATCCGCCGCACGAGAACCCAGTAAGAGCCGAAGGACCGGAACCAAAGGGGTTCCGGCGGACCTTTGGTGACTTTGGGGCCGAGGCCAAAGTCACTCGGCCCGGGGCCGAAACTCCCCCCCGCGCCGAGGCGCGGAATCAAAAAGAACAAAAAACAATGCTCTCGTCCCCTGATCAGCGGGACGAGAGCATGAAAAAACATACTTCGTGGTGCCACCCACATTCGCCTGCGGCATCCGCAGACCTCATGGTCCCCTTTGGCGGGGGGGACACCCCGGATGTTGCCATCCGCGCTCCGGCAATGTCTTCGCCCCGCCCGGTCCGCAAGCCGCTTTCAGCACACAGGGCGGCTCTCTCTGTCCGGTGGGTAGGGGGTACTCCTTTGCCATCTCAGCGCAGGCCAATTTACTGGTATTATACCCTTTTGGCCGAAAAAGTCAATGCGCAGTTGTTATTTCCCGCCGTTTTTCAACAGGGATCTCTGCTTATTCTTGGGGTTCTCATACTTACGCCAGTCAAGGTATCCCTGCTCCATGCCCAGCACCAGCATTTCAGCGGTGGCGATATTGGAGGCGAAGGGGATGCTGTTCTGGTCGCACAGGCGGGAGATATAGAGAAGCTCCTTCTCGTGGGTGGGGTCGCGGGGGTCGTCAAAAAACAGCACCATGTCGATCTCGTTATAGGAGATGCGGGCGCCGATCTGCTCGCTGCCGCCGTGCTGGCAGGACAGATAGCGGTGGACCTCCAGGCCGGTGGCCTCGGAGATCATGCGGCCGGTGGTGCTGGTGGCGCACAGGTTGTGACGGGACAGAATGCCTGCATAGGCGGTGCAGAACTGGACCATCAGTTCCTTCTTATTGTCGTGGGACATCAAGGCAATATACATAGGATATCGCTCCTTTCTGGCAAAGTCAGATCAAAATCAAACGGTGTGGCGCACCGATGTCAGCGCAGGCGCATCAGGGAGACCCGCTGGCCGGTGATCCGGCGGGCGATGTTGCGGTAGGCCCTGGCGGCGCAGTCGTTGCCTGTCAGCAGCAGGGGGTTGCCCCGCCCCGCGTGCAGGGGCATGGTCTCATCCTCTGGGATCACGCCCAGCAGGGGAAGGCCCGCAGTGTCGATGGCATCGTCGATGGTCTGGTGCAGGCTTTTCAGCAGCTTTTTCCGGCAGCGGTTCACCACCAGATGGACCCGGCCGCGGCCCAGTCCGTTCAGCTCCATGACGGTGCGCTGGGCGTCCCGCAGGCTGCTCTGGTCCGTGGTGGTGACCACGATGGCCCGGTCCGCGGCGGAGAGAGACAGCCGGAAGGCGTGGCCCAGACCAGCGGGCGCATCCACCAGACAGTAGTCGAAGCGTTCCTTGATAGCGGGAAACAGGGACCGGAATGCCTCCAGGTCCACATCCTGCTCCGCTACCCGGGTGGGGGCGGTGAGGAGATAGAGATTTTTTTGTCGGGGATGGGGGACGACCGCATCCTCCAGGGAGCAGCGCCCCAGCATCACGTCGGTGAAATCCATCACGGCCCGGTCCGTCATGGACAGGGCAATATCCAGATTTCGCAGGCCGATGTCACAGTCCAGGCACAGCACCTGGTAGCCCAGCTGGGCCAGGGCCATGCCAACGTTGGCGGTGAGGGAGGTCTTTCCCGTTCCGCCCTTGCCGGAGATCACAGCGATGGTTTGACCCACTGGAAACACCTCCTTCGGGGTCGCGCTCCGCTCACAGCGGAGATTTTTTGATCTGTGCAAAGCGCCGGGGATATTTTTTCGGAGTGGGGGAGATCTTCTGGATGCACACCACCCGGTGGACCACATCGGTGGTGGGGATGGTGTAATCCTTCACAGCTGTGATCCTGCCGCCCAGCTTGCTGATGGCGGACTTGGCGGCGGCGATCTCCTCCTCGGTGTGGCTGGATTTCATGGCCAGAAACTGACCGCCCACCTTCACCAGAGGCAGACACAGCTCGCACAGCATAGGCAGGCTGGCCACCGCACGGCTGACAGCAAAGTCATAGCTCTCACGGTGGTCGGCGGCAAACTCCTCTGCCCGGCCGTGGACATATTCCGCGTTGGTGAGCCCCAGCTGCGCCCCGGCCTCCCGTAGGAAGTCGACACGCTTATTCAGGCTGTCCAACAGGGTGACGCGGCTGGCAGGCAGGGCAATGGCCAGCGGCACGCCGGGAAAGCCCGCGCCGGTACCCACGTCCACGATGGACGCGCCGTCCAGCGCCGCTAGGGGCAGCAGGCTCAGGCTGTCCAGCAGGTGGAGGGTCGCTACCTCACGCGGCTCGGTGATGCCGGTCAGATTCATGACCTTGTTTTTCTCCACCAGAAAGGCGGAAAAGGTCTCCAGCGATTCGATGATAGACAGGTCCGCCCCCAGCTGGGGCAAGCCATGTGTCAGGGTATCTCTCATTTCTGCTCCTTCAGCAGGTCGCGGATCTCGGTCAGAAGCTTCTCTTCGGCAGTGGGCTCCGGGGGAGCGGGGGGAGCGGCAGGCTCCTCGGCCTTTTTCCGCTGGAGCTTGTTGATAGCCTTGATCATGCAGAAGATGGCGAAGGCGATGATGATGAAGTCCAGGATCACAGAGATCAGGCTGCCGAAGTTGACGGAGATGGCGGCTGCGGCCTCGGTGCCGTCGGCGTTCAGCACAGCGTCCTTCAGCACCCACTTCCAGTCGCTGAAGTCGATGCCGCCGGTGAGCAGGGAGACAATGGGCATCAGGATGTCATTGACCACAGAGTTGGTGATCTTGCCGAAGGCACCGCCGATGACGACACCGACGGCCATATCCAGCACGTTGCCGCGCATGGCAAAGGCCTTGAATTCTTCAAAAAACTTTTTCATAGGTGTATCGTTCCTCTCCTAACACGTTGTGGGGCATCACTGGTCATCCGCAGCGGCGGCATCCTCTGCCGCAGGCTCGTCCGCGGCCATTTCCTCAGTGGGCGCAGGCTGAGCCTCCTGGCAGCAGCAGGGGGCTTCCTCCTCACATCCGCAGTCGGCATCGCAGGCACAGCCGCAGGTGCAGTCACAGTCTGCGTAGCAGTCGGCATCGGGGTCGATGCCGCAGGAGGGGGCGGTGTGGTAGTTGACGGTAAGATTGTCGGCAAAGAGATCGTTCTTCTGAGGCTGGAAGGGGCTGTTGAAGCCCACGGACAGGGAGAGCTTCTGCTGGCCGTCCTCGCCTGCGGCGGCGATGGTCGCCTTCCACAGCAGGGCCTGGATGGTCTTTTCGTCGGTCTCCTCGTTTTTCTGGTATGCGTAGGGGATCACAGCTGCGGCCAGGGCGGTACCGCCCAACAATGCCAGTAATTTTTTCATGATGTGCAGTTCCTTTCCGGTAATGTGTGGGGAGCGGGGCTTACTTCTTGGGGATCAGAAGCTCTTTTCCGCCCATATAGGGGCGCAGAGCGGCGGGGATCTTCACGCTGCCGTCGGCCTGCAGATTGTTCTCCAGCAGGGCGATGAGCATACGGGGCGGAGCCACCACGGTGTTGTTCAGGGTGTGGGGCAGATAGGG
>CAYSDG010000136.1:0-4338 GCA_964429705.1 uncultured Oscillospiraceae bacterium
CGATGACGAAGGGAATCACGGACTTGCCGGACAGGCCCACCTTCTTGAAGATGGGATCAAGGACCACAGTGGCGCGGGCCATATAGCCGCAGTCCTCCAGCAGGGAGATCAGGAAGTACATGACCATGACCAGGGGCAGGAAGCCGATAACGGCACTGACACCGCCGATGATACCGTCAACCAGCAGAGCCTGCAGAATGGGTGCTGCGCCCTCCACCAGGCCGCCGACCCACTCCTGGAAGGTCTCCAGCCAGCCGACCAGCAGATCAGCGATCCAGGGACCGACCCAAGCCTGGGAGATCTGGAACACCAGGAACATGACCACGCCGAAGATCAGCAGACCCGCGATGGGGTTGGTCAGCACAGCATCGATCTTATCCTGGGAGTTCTTGTCCTTGGTGAGGACCTTGCGCTTTTCCACCTTGGCAACGATACCGTTGACGAAGGCAAAGCGCTTGCGGTCGGCCTCCTCCACAGCGTCCTTGCTGGTCAGATCCACGTCACCCTGGGTATAGGGTGCCTTCTGGCCCTTGCCGTTCAGCTCACTGGCGGCCTTCACCACCTCGCTCAGGCCGTTTGCGTTGGTGGAGACAGTCTCCACAACGGGGCAGCCCAGCTTCTCGCTGAGGAGCTTCGCATCGATCTTGGTCTCCTTCTTGGCGTTGACATCGCTCTTGTTCAGAGCCACCACCACGGGGATGCCCAGTTCCAGCAGCTGGGTGGTGAAAAAGAGGCTGCGGCTGAGGTTGGTGGCATCCACGATGTTGATGATGGCATCAGGATGCTCATTGCGCACATAGCCGCTGGTGATGCTCTCCTCCGAGGTGAAGGGGGACATGGAGTAGGCGCCGGGCAGGTCCACGGCGATCAGCTCCTTGCCGCCGGAATAGGCCTTCTTGATGAGTGCCTCCTTCTTGTCCACGGTAACGCCAGCCCAGTTGCCAACCTTTTCGTTGCGGCCGGTGAGGGCGTTATACATGGTCGTTTTGCCGCTGTTGGGATTTCCCGCAAAAGCGATTCTCATATTTGACTTCCTCCTTGTATGTTACACAGCTTTTCAGCATAATCAACAAATTTCATCTGTCAGTTAGTTAGCAAAAACTAACTATCATTCGAAAAATATGGGCTAAACCGTGGTTTAGCCGCTGATATTTTTCAGATCAGGATGGCTGCAGCCAACTGGTCGTCGATGGTGTACCGCCCGTCCTTGATGGAGACGGTGCAGCTGCCCTTCCGGCGCGCCACCACCGTGATGGGCTCACCGCTGTAGCAGCCCAGAGAAAACAGGAACGCATCCAACTCCTCGTCATCCGTGGCGATCTCCCGGACGATGTATTCCTTTCCCTCCTGTGCTTCCACTAAGTTCATGACCATACCTTCTTTCATCTGTAGTTAGCAACTCCTAATTCGGCTATAATATAGCACCGAACCCAGCATTTGTCAATCGCTTTTTTCACATTTTGCGAAATTGCCGCGCCGCATCCCGTCTGGACAACAGTCGGTTTATCGGATATAATATATAATTCAAGGATAAACTACACGGAAAGGAACCGTTATGATATGAATGAGATCATCCTGCTGAAGCTGGGCGAGGTGGTGCTCAAGGGACTCAACCGCCGCTCCTTTGAGGACAAGCTGCTCAGCAATATCCGCCGCCGCCTGCACCGCTGCGCCGGCAAGTACAACGTCTACTCCAAGCAGAGCACCATCTACGTAGAGCCTACCCAGGACTGCTGCGACATCGACGAGGCCTTCGCCGCCTGCCAGCAGATCTTTGGCGTGGTGGCTGTCAGCCGGGCCAAGCCCTGCGAGAAGGACAAGGACGCCATTCTGGACTGCGCCAAGGGCTATCTCCACGACGCGCTGCTGGCTGCCCGCACTTTCAAGGTGGAGACCAAGCGCGCCGACAAGAAATTTCCCCTGACCAGCATCGAGATCAGCCAGTATGTGGGCGGTATGCTGGGGGAGGCCTATCCCCATCTGGCTGTGGACGTCCACCAGCCGGAGCTTACCGTCCATGTGGAGGTCCGGGAGAAGGCCGCCTATGTCCACGCTCCCGCCGTCCCCGGCGCAGGCGGTCTGCCCATCGGCATGGGCAGCAAGGCCGTGAGCCTGCTCTCCGGCGGCATCGACAGCCCCGTGTCCTCCTTTATGATCGCCAAGCGCGGCGTGCAGCTGGAGCTGGTCCACTTCTTCAGCCCCCCCTATACCTCCCAGCTGGCCCACGACAAGGTGGTGCAGCTGGCCCGGGAGCTGGTGCCCTGGTGCGGACGCATGACGCTCCATGTTGTGCCCTTCACAGAGATCCAGGAGGCCATCCGGACAGGCTGCCCCGAGGACCACTTCACCCTCATCATGCGCCGGTTCATGATGCGCCTGGCCGAGGCCGTGGCCCGGCGAACCGGCTGCAAGGCTCTGGTCACCGGCGAGTGTCTGGGCCAGGTGGCCAGCCAGACTATGGATGCCCTCACCGTGTCCGATGACGCCTGCCACCTGCCGGTGCTGCGCCCCGTCATCGGTATGGACAAGGAGGAGATCGTCCGCATCTCCCGCCGCATCGGCACCTTCGACACCTCCATCCTGCCCTACGAGGACTGCTGTACCGTCTTCACCCCCCGTCACCCCAAGACCCACCCCCATCTGGAGGAGGTCCGGGCCTACGAGGCCGCGCTGGACGTGGAGGGCCTGGTGGAAAAGGCGCTGGCCGGCGTACAGCGCATCACCCTGTCCCTGGAGGACTGACCATTTAAATTTATCAGAAAGAAGGCGTTTCCATGTCCCCTGTCACTGCATCTGCCGCCCCTGAGGAGGCGGTCTCCGCCCTGCTGCGGGAGCGGGGGCTGACCCTGTCCGCCGCAGAGAGCTGCACCGGCGGTCTGATCGCCAAGCGTATGACCGATCTTCCCGGCGCCAGCCGGGTGTTCCATGGCGGCGTGGTCAGCTATGCCAACGCTGTCAAATCCGGTGTCCTCGGCGTCCCCACTGCCCTGCTGGAGGTGCACGGCGCAGTATCCGAGCCGGTGGCCATCGCCATGGCCGAGGGCTGCCGCCGCATCTGCGGCAGCGATCTGGCGGTGTCCGTCACCGGCGTGGCAGGCCCCGACAGAGATGACCGCGGCAACGACGTGGGTACCGTGTATATCGCCGTGGCCAGCAGCCATGGGACGGTCTGCCGCTGCTTCCACTGCGGACAGGAGCGGGATCAGATCCGTCAGTACGCAGCCAGCAGCGCGCTGGACATGGTCCGCCGCCGCATTTTAGAGGCCTCTGTATAAATAATGGATCGCATCTATCAGGAGAGGGCGTTTGCTCTCTCCTGATTTTATGGCAAAATGGTTGACAAAACCGGAAAATGCATATAATATGGTGTCATTATCATGGAAAATTGCGTGGATAAGGACAAGTAACCCGCTGTCTCCTGCACAGAGAACCCCCCGCTTTGGTGGAAGGGGGGAGAGGCGCGGCGGGCCAATATCCCCTTGGAGCAGGCGGTCCAACGGCGTTGCGCCCAGTAGACCCGCCCGGGAGCGACCGTTATATCGCCTGACTTGAGTGGCCGCCATCGGCGGCAAAAAGAGTGGTACCGCAGAGGTGAACGCCTTTGTCTCTTTGGAGACAGGGGCGGTTTTTTGTTTTTCCAAGAGGAGGACACCCTGCGGGCGAAGGGCTTGCTGTGTTTTTGTAGATACTCTGTTGGGTGGAAGTTTTGCTTCCGAGCGAGTGACTTTTTGTTCGAGACCATTTTCTATTCTGACCCGCCGCATGACCCGCCCAGCAAGGACAGATAACAGCTTTTACTAAAATCCCCCTGAATATCAAATTCAACGATCAATATAAAACAAAAATCACAATGGAGGAAAACAACGCCATGGATTACAATAAGACCATCAATCTCCCCCAGACCGAGTTCCCCATGCGTGCTGGCCTGCCCAACCGCGAGCCCGGTATGCTGGAGCGCTGGGAGAAGAGCGACCTGTACAATGAGCTGCTGAAGAAAAACGAGGGCAAGCCCCGCTTCGTGCTGCACGACGGCCCCCCCTTCTCCAACGGCTATATCCACATGGGTCACGCCCTGAACAAGACTCTGAAGGACTTCATCACCCGTTCTCATGCCATGATGGGTTACTACACCCCCTATGTCCCCGGCTGGGACAACCACGGCCTGCCCATCGAGCGCGCCATCGAGAACTCCAAGAAGAAGCTGAACAAGAACATGTCCGTCCCCGAGTTCCGCAAGGCCTGCGAGGACTTCGCCGAGGATTTCATCCAGAAGCAGATGGCTGGCTTCAAGCGCCTGGGCGTGGTGGGCGACTGGGTCAACCCCTACCGTACCATGGA
>CAYSDG010000137.1:0-4303 GCA_964429705.1 uncultured Oscillospiraceae bacterium
ATGCAGCTCTTGCAGGTCTCGAAGCTGTCGCCGTGGTCCAGATGCAGGGCGATGGGCAGGCCGGTCTCAATGACGGCGGCCTCCACCAGCTTCATCAGGTAGGTGTGGTTGGCGTAGCTGCGGGCGCCCTTGCTGACCTGCAGGATCAGAGGGGCGTTGACCTCCTGGGCGGCCTCGGTGATGCCCTGGACGATCTCCATGTTGTTTACATTGAAGGCGCCGATGGCGTAGCCGCCGCCGTAGGCCTTTTCAAACATTTCCTTGGTTGTTACGAGGGGCATTGGTGTGTCCTCCTATTGTTCGTCAAAAATCGTACTGTCAGCTGGCAGGGACGCTCCCCTCCGGCCTTGATAGTCCTATTTTAACATGATTTGCATAAATTGCAAGGGTGAAGGGCCAGATTTGTCCGGCGGCCCCGGTCTGGGGGCTTTTTCGGAAAAAAGCGACCCGTTTCCGACCCATCCGGGAAAAGATGCTGTTTACAAGGGCCGCGCCGGATGGTAGAATAGTGCTATACTTTTAACGATAATCTGGAGGTACCTTTCCATGAATACTCTCAAGGGCGCTCTCATCATCGGCCAGTCCGGCGGCCCCACTTCCGTCATCAACGCCAGCGCCTACGGCGTGATCCGCACCGCGCTGGACAACGAGAACATCACCGCTGTGTACGGCGCGGAGCACGGCATCAAGGGCGTGCTCAACGACCGGCTCATCGACATGTCCCAGGAGGACCCGGCTGAGCTGGAGCTGCTGCCCTACACCCCCTCCTCTGCTCTGGGCTCCTGCCGCTACAAGATCGCTGACCCCGATGTGGATGACACCGACTACAAGCGCATCCTGGAAGTCTTTAAGAAGTACAATGTCCGCTACTTCTTCTACAACGGCGGCAACGACTCCATGGACACCTGCAACAAGATCTCCAAGTACATGCAGAAGGTGGGCTATGAGTGCCGCGTGATGGGCGTGCCCAAGACCATCGACAACGACCTCTTCGGTACCGACCACTGCCCCGGCTACGCCAGCGCCGCCAAGTACATCGCCACCAGCTGCATGGAGGTCTATCACGACGCCCGGGTGTACGACGTGGGCACCGTGTGCATCATCGAGATCATGGGCCGCCACGCCGGATGGCTCACCGCCGCGGCCGGTCTGGCCACTGAGTTCGGCGCAGGCCCCGACCTGATCTACCTGCCGGAGACGGACTTCGACATGGACAAGTTCCTCGCTGAGGTGAAGGATGTCTACACCCGCACCGGCAACTGCATGGTGGCCGTGTCCGAGGGCATCCACTATGCCGACGGCTCCTTCGTCTCCGAGGCCAAGACCTCCGCTACCGACGGCTTCGGCCACGCCCAGCTGGGCGGCCTGGCCGCAATGCTGGCGGACGTGGTGAAGCGTGAGCTGGGCGTCAAGGTCCGCGGCATCGAGCTGAGCCTGCTGCAGCGCTGCGGCGCGCACCTGGCCAGCCAGACCGACATCGACGAGTCCTTCATGTCCGGCAAGGCCGCCGTGGAGAACGCCGTGGCCGGTCTCACGGACAAGATGGTTGGCTTCGAGCGTGCCTATGAGTGCGGCAAGTATGTCTGCCGCACCAAGCTGCTGGACCTCACCGATGTGGCCAACACTGAGAAGAAGTTCCCCCGGGAGTGGATCAACGCCGCGGGCAACGGCGTGGAGAAGCCCTTCATCGACTATGCCCTGCCCCTCATCCAGGGCGAGACCCAGATGAAGAAGGTGGACGGTCTGCCCCGCTTCGCCAAGCTGAAGAAGGTCCTGGCCAAGTAAAGCGATCCCCCTGATACAGAGAGACCCGCCGGAGTTCCGGCGGGTCTTTTTCTGCTGCGGCAAACGAAGAAGCAGCCCTTCCGGGCTGCTTGTCGGTCAATATGCTTTTTGAACATTCATATCCAGCCAGTCCGGACACCGATAGCAGCCGGGGCGCAGCGGTTCTGTCGGGCCGCAGATGTTCCCCTCTTCTTTTGCCAGAACGATGCCAATATCCGTACAAACCAGCCGCTTCATGTATTTTCCCGCGTTTTCGCGGATCAGGCCGGTTTTGACATAGCCGATGGTGACGGTCAGATCGGACTTGACCGCAATGTCTGCCTCGCCGGTGTCGCCGTTCATACCGCTGTTGATGTCCACGCTGACCACATAGCTTTTTGAAGCGTTGATGGCCTCAATGGCGGCACGGTAATTTGCCCGGACACCTCCGGAAAATCCGGTACCCAGGAGGCAATCGACGACAATATCGAACCCTGTCAGACAGTCCGGCGCAAAGGGCCGGACAGGAACACCGGCGGATGCCGCCTGCTCCGCATAGTGGGCGCTGTCCGCAGACAGTCGCTGGCTGACGGTGAATACCGAGCAGTCAAACCCCTCTGCTTTCAGAATGCAGGCCAGGGCGAAGCCGTCGCCGCCGTTGTTTCCGGAGCCAACCACAATGGCCGTGTGCCCGTGCCAGCTCACGGCGTGGAAAACACCCTGCGCCGCCCGCCGCATCAGCTCCAGACTGGGCACCAGATCGGCGATGGTGCGGGCATCGCTCATACGCATATTTTCAACAGAAATACAGCTGATCATGTCAACCTCCCGTTGTATTTCGGATAAATACAAGTGTTTTATCATCAGACCGGGTATCACAAAAGCGGTAATACAGGCGGTCGAAGCGCTTGATTTCCTCCGGTTCCGTGATCTGGTTCTCTGCCATGTAACGTACCATCTCGCCCCGGGCTATCTTGCACATGGTCCCCTTCTCGATCACCTTTCCGTCTTTTTCCTCCCCGAAAACGCAGGTAATAAACCGCATATTCTCCGGCAGGTACTTGGACACGCAGACGCTGTATTCTTTGGAGGCCAGGTTCACAATGCAGTTCGTTTCCGCAAACAGCTTCCCGGCAATGCTGCTGCCCCAAAAGCTGTAAAGGTCTGTCCCCTCCCCTGCTTTCAGCTTCGCCTGCATCTCCAACCGGTAGGGTGTCACGCCGTCGAAGGGGCGCAGGATACCATAAAAGCCGGAGAGGATCCGCAGATGCTCCTGCACATAGGCAAACTCAGAGTCCGTGAATACGCCGGGGGCCATGTACTGATACTGGATGCCCTCGTAGGAAAGGATCGCCGGGGTCAGGTGGCTGTGCAGATCCATGTGAGCCAAACGCTCCACGTTCAAAGCGGCAATTTTGTCATTGCACTTCCAGAGCTTCTTCAGCACATCGTAGGACATCCCCTGCATGGTTTTGCGGAGTTCTTCGGTTTGGGGCAGGAACACCGGCAGGTCACGCCAGGGCAGACTATCTGTGTCCACATTCATTTTCTTTGCCGGAGAGATGATGATTTTCATAGGCTGCTCCATCTTCATAGGGCCATGCGGCCATGCCGCCGAACTCGCGGATGTTTGGTGAGTGACTATCGGATCGCCGGAATGGCGGGGATCCTTCGTTTCCTTCTGTCAGTTCCTGATACAGCCCCTCCGCAAAGGCTCTGTGGCCCTCCTCGGTGAAGTGTACGCCATCGAAGGCCAGAGAAATGTTCCACGCGCCTGCGTCGGCAAACCGGATGCCAAGCCGCTGGGCGAGGGCTTTGTATGCACGGTTCAGTTCTTTGGAGGCGTTGATCAGACCTTGAGCAGGCACCCACGCCCCCAGCTGCATGGGCGGCGGGCCGATCAGCAGTACCTTTCTGCGGGTCAGGCCGGTTACTAATTTCTCCATTCTGGCGGCAACCACATCCACACTGCGGCCCTGCAGGAGGTCATTTGTGCCAAGCATGACGATCAGAAGGTCGGTATCCCCGGGCACGGAAATTGCGCCGCGGGGAAGCTCCCGCCCGTTCATGCCCTCGTTTTTGATGTTCCAGCCAGTCCTGGCGGCGAGAATATCCACCCAACGGCTGTCGGCATCATATCGTCCGCCGAAGCAGCCTCTTGGGTCGTAACCATAGGTATTGGAATCACCAAAGCAAATGACGTTCATTCGATCACGCAGTCCCGGATCCTCCCCATGGCGGCAAGGCAGAAATGAATATTATAATTGGACATAATGATCCCTCCTGAAAGCAAGTAAGGTTTGACGGCGATTTTCTGTATTATAATTATAAATTGGGTCCGGCATATCGCCAAAATAGATGTGAAGCATCTTCTGCGGTTTCCCTTTTGAATTTACAAAAGCGTTAGTGCCATAAAAGCATTGACGGTAATGTTGAATCGTAGTATAATACAGGCGCTTAAAGGCGTAATGCTTTAAATTCGAAACATTGTATCTTAGTGTTTATTCCTGTTTATGAAAGTGAACCCGAGTAAACAAAC
>CAYSDG010000138.1:0-4295 GCA_964429705.1 uncultured Oscillospiraceae bacterium
CGGCATGGCCGTCAGCATCGGCCGCCTGCGGGAGGACAGCCAGTACGACTACAAGTTCGTCTGTCTCAGCCACAACACCCTGCGGGGCGCGGCAGGCGGCGCGGTGCTGCTGGCGGAGCTGCTGTGCGCCGAGGGGTATATCTGAGCGCCGCCGCGCGAAACACGCAAAATAAGAGAAAACGATGAAAAGAGGGAGCCGAGGCTCCCTCTTTTTCTGTCATCTGCCCCCTGCCCGCGCATATACTCCCATAGTACAATTTTGGGAGGCAGCTATGAAACGACCTATCTTCACCGGCGTGGGCACCGCCCTCGTCACCCCTTTTACCAGCGACAGCGTGGACTATGCCGCGCTCCGGCGGCTGGTGGACCGGCAGCTGGAGGGCGGCGTGGACGCTCTCATCGTCTGCGGCACCACCGGCGAGGCCGCCACCATGAGCGGCGCGGAGCGGTTGCGGACCATCGAGACCGTGGCGCGGCAGGCGGATGGCCGGGTCCCCGTCATCGCCGGGACCGGCTCCAACAGCACCGAGAGCGTCATCGCCGGCTCCCGGGACGCCGCCCAGGCCGGGGCGGACGCGCTGCTGGTGGTGACCCCCTACTACAACAAGGCCACCCAGGAGGGGCTGCGCCGCCACTACACCGCCATCGCGGACCTGGCCCCCCGGCCTGTGATCCTGTACAATGTCCCCAGCCGCACCGGCGTGGCGTGTACGGCGGAGACCTACGCCGCCCTGGCCAGCCACCCCAACATTCTGGGGGTGAAGGAGGCCAGCGGGGACCTGGCTCTGGTGCAGCGGACCCGCCTGCTCTGCCCGGAGGACTTTACCATCTGGTCCGGCAATGACGATGAGACCGCCGCCATCATGCTGCTGGGGGGCGCGGGGGTCATCTCCGTGGTCTCCAACCTGCTGCCCCGGCAGATGCGGGAGCTGACCCACCTGTGTCTGGAGGGCCGCTTCCGGGAGGCCGGACAGCGGCAGCTGGCGCTGCTGCAGCTGTGCGAGGCCCTGTTCTGCGAGGTGAACCCCATCCCGGTCAAGACCGCTCTGGCGGAGCTGGGCCTGTGCGGAGAGCGGCTGCGCCTGCCCCTGTGTGAGATGAGCGGGGCCAACCGGGCGGCGCTGCGGGCGGTGCTGGCGGAATACCAGCTGCTGTAGTGCTACAGAAGCGCCGCCTTCTCCACGGGCATCAGCCCATTTTCTGTCAAGGAATATACCTTGTCACACACTTCAAACAGGAACTTTCTGTCGTGGCTGACACTGATGATGCTGCCCGGATAGTCCCCCAGGGCCTGGCGGACCCGCGGCCCCGACAGGGGCGAGAAATTCCGGGTCGGCTCATCCAGCACCAGCACGTTCGCGCCGGTCAGCATCATCCCCGTGAGGAACAGCTTGGCCTTCTGGCCGCCGCTGAGGGCCGCGATGGGGTGGAGCATCTCCTCCCGGGCGAAGCGGACGCTGCCCAGAAAGGTCCCGGCCCGGGCGATGTCCTCCCGCTGGCCGCTGGGGGCCAGATAGTCGATGGGTGTCCGGTCCATGGGCAGGGTCTCGCCGTAGTCCTGGGGCATATAGGCCGCCCGCAGGTCCCCCCGCCGGGCCAGCAGGGCGGCGATGTGCCGCAGGAGGGTGGTCTTCCCCGCCCCGTTGCGGCCCAGAATGCCCACCCGCTCCCCGCCGGACACATGGAGCCGGATGTGCTCCGCCAGCAGCCGCTCCCCCGCCCAAAGCTGGGGCAGCGACAGGTCCAGCACCGTCTTTCCCGCCGGGAGGGCCGCCTCCGGCGGGAAGCGGAGGAATACCGCCTCCTCCGTCTGGGGCAGCTGGGTCATGTCCTGGGCCTCCCGCTGGAACCGGCGGCCCATGGCCTGCACCGTGTGCATCTTCTTTTTCAGCAGGCGGCCCCCGGCGGGGTCCTGGCGGGAGATGGCGTTCTGCTCATGCTCCACCCGCTGGCGGATCTGGCGGAACTTTTCCATTTTCTGGTCGTACTCCTCCCGCTCCTTCCGGGCCTGCCGGGTCTGCTCGGCCAGGGCCGCCTCCCGCCGCGCCGCATAGGTGCGGTAGTCCAGGCGGCTGACCGTACATCGGTCCAGCCTGCCGGTGTGCTCCCGGGCCGACTTGCCCAGATACTCCATGTGCAGCACCACGTTGGCCGTCCGCTCCAGCAGCATCTCGTCGTGGGAGATGAAGAGCACGATCCCGGGAAAATCCCGGATGAAGCCCTCCAGCCACCGGAGGGTGGGCAGGTCCAGGTCGCTGCTGGGCTCGTCCAGCAGCAGCACATCCGGCCGGTCGAAGAGCAGGCGGCTGAGCTGCAGCTTGATCCGCTCCCCGCCGGAGAGGGTCCCCACCGTCTGCTGGCTGTAGTACAGCTCCGGCGAGAGGCCCAGGGGCCGGGCGATGTCCTCCAGCTCCCGCCAGTCCAGCCCGGCAAAGGCGGCGCTGCGGCAGCAGCAGTCGTACACCGTCATGGCCTTCTCCGCCGCCGTCAGCTCCTGGGCCAGGTAGCCCAGCCGGTGGCCCCGGGCCGTCACCTGGCCGCTGCACTGGCAGTAGCCCTCCACCAGCGCCGGGTCATAGATCCATTTCAGGAGGGTGGATTTCCCGTTGCCCTCCTCGCCGATGATGGCGGCCTTGTCGCCGCGGTTGAGCACAAAGGACAGGCCCTCCACCAGCGTGCGCAGATCCCTGGTGTGGACCATGGTCAGGTCTGTGATCTGAAGCATAAGCTCCTCCCTTCCGTCCGCCGGGCGGACATCAAAAAAATCTGTCTCCGGCCAGGCCGAAGACAGATGGATGGACCAGATACGGGCGCGCGAAGCCAGACGCTTCGGCCCAATGTCCAAGCATCCACTCTGATCTTCGGCAGCAGGAACCACGCCCACGGTCATCCGTGCGCCCCGGAGGTATCCTGTAAGCGAAAATCAGGTCACTTGGTCATTGTTTCACCCTTTTCCCAATATTTTCTTCAGTATAGCACACACCGCCGCGCCTGACAAGGGGCCGCGGCAAAAAAGAGAGGGGGCAACTAGCCCCCTCTCTGCTATATTGACCGGATCAGAACTCCGTGAAGGTGTAGCGGTGCTTGATGCCGCTGGGATACAGGGCCTCGATGACCTGGCTCCCGTCCTTCTCGCCCTCCACATAGCGCATGCCGCTCTCCAGCTTGTACTGCTCCTGGACATAGGCCATGGGGTCCGCCAGTTCCTTCTCAAAAATGTCGCAGCTCTCCCGGAACGCGTCGCCGCCGCAGGCGTTGAACGTCTCTTTTACGATCTCGTACTCCTTCACAGAGGGGTCCTCCTTTTCGATGATACGACCATTGTAGCATCAAAGAAAACTTCTGTCAAAGTAGCACTTTTGTTCTTTTATCCGCCGGGGATCAGTTCATCACCGCGCGGTGGAATACCTTCTTGCCCTTCTTGATGATGACACCCTCGCCCAGGAACAGCTCGCAGCCGAACTTGGTGTCGATGTCGGTGACCTTCTCATCGTTGACGGAGATGCCGCCCTGCTGCACCAGACGGCGGGCCTCACCCTTGGAGGGAGCCAGGCCGCAGGCCACCAGCAGGTTCATGATGCCGATCTGTCCGTCGCCAAACTGGTCGTTCACCAGCTCGGTGGTGGGCATGTTGGCCTTGTCGCCGCCGCCGCCGAAGAGGGCGCGGGCCGCAGCCTGGGCCTTGTCGGCCTCCTCCTGGCCGTGGACCATGTTGGTCAGCTCCCAGGCCAGGATCTCCTTGGCCCGGTTCAGGTCGCTGCCCTCCCAGCTGGACATCTCGCGGATCTGCTCCATGGGCAGGAAGGTCAGCATCCGGATGCACTTGAGCACGTCTGCGTCGTCCACGTTGCGCCAGTACTGATAGAAGTCGTAGGGGCTGGTCTTGTTGGGGTCCAGCCACACGGCGTTGCCGGCGGTCTTGCCCATCTTCTTGCCCTGGGAGTCGGTCAGCAGGGTGATGGTCATGGCGTGGGCATCCTTGCCCAGCTTCTTGCGGATCAGCTCGGTGCCGCCCAGCATGTTGCTCCACTGGTCGTCGCCGCCGAACTGCATGTTGCAGCCGTAGTGCTGGAAGAGGTGATAGAAGTCGTAGGACTGCATGATCATGTAGTTGAACTCCAGGAAGCTCAGACCCTTCTCCATGCGCTGCTCATAGCACTTGGCCCGCAGCATGTTGTTCACGCTGAAGCAGGCGCCCACCTCCCGCAGCAGCTCCACATAGTTCAGCTTCAGCAGCCACTCGGCGTTGTTGACCATGATGGCCTTGCCCTCGCCGAAGTCGATGAAGCGCTCCA
>CAYSDG010000139.1:0-4248 GCA_964429705.1 uncultured Oscillospiraceae bacterium
TTGGTGCGGGTGTTCATAACGGATTTGATTTCACGGGCAGAAACGTACAGATTCCAATCGGAGTGTATCGCTGATGTTCTGTTGCGGAAAAGGCATAAAAATAACCGCCCGGAAAATTCCAGACGGTGACCCAAAATATAGATTTTTTGACCTATTGACCCAAAATCGGAAATTGGGTCTTTTCAAAGTGTCCAAAAAAGTTAGAAAAATTCCCGAATTCGCAGTGAATACCTGTATTTTTCTGAAAGTAATGACCTATTTTGATACCAAATGCACACCCCTCCGACCTTTCGTGTAAAGGTTCAACGGGGTGTGCATCTTTTAATTATTATGATTGGAATTTTCCATTTTGATAACCAGAACATGAGTGCAACACCGCTGGATCAACTCCGGGTCATGGGTCACGATCAGCACTGTCTGCCTTCCTTTCAGGGAAGCAATCAGTTCTGCGGTGCGTTCCATGTGCCTGAAATCCAGGCCACTGGTCGGTTCATCGAAAATTAGTATTTCCTTTCCGGCGAGGATAGCAGACGCAATAGCCACACGCTGCTTCTGTCCACCGGACAGGCTCATAGGATGACGATCCCGCAAATCAGATAAATCAAGCTGCGTTAACACACGGTCAACTTTTTCAGCATTTTCCGACCTTATTCCAAGCTGCACCTCGTCCTCCACCGTTTCGCAAAAAAGCTGGTGGTTTACATCCTGCATAACCATGTAGCAGTTTTTTAGCAGTTGCCGATTCTTCCATCGCTGACCGTTTATCACAACCTGCCCCCTGAACTTCTTCTCCAATCCGCACAGGCATCGGGAAAAGGTGGATTTTCCGGCACCGTTTTTGCCGGTAACAGCAATGATACCGCCCTTGGGTAGAGATAGTCTTGGAATGTTCAGCACCGGGATTCCATCATAGGAGAAGCAGAAATCCAAAAGCTCCAATGTGTCGTTTGTTGGTTGGATACCGGTTTGTGGCATATCCTCGCTGTTCATGGAGCGAAGACCCATTTCGTGAAGTTGTTGGGTAGAATACGCTGTAAACTTAGTCATGGAAATGTCAAAAGCAATCTTGCCATCCTTCATGCAGACCACCCGATCACAGATCTCTTTCAGCCATGAGAGCCGGTGTTCTGTAATCACAATGGTTTTTCCCTCGGCTTTCCACGCAAGCAGAGTTTGCTTTAATTCTTCGATTGCCTGCAAATCCAGATTGGAGGTTGGTTCATCCAGCACCATCACCTGTGGGCGCAAGGCAGAAACCGAAGCACAGGCAATTTTCTGCTTTTCGCCGCCGGACAACTCGAAGATACTGCGTCCCAGAAGATTTTCAATCTTCAGCTCTTTTGCTGCTGCATCCACACGGGCAAGGACCTCATTTTCCGACATCCCCATATTTTCACAGCCGAATGCAAGTTCACTGGTAGTATCTACGCAGAAGAACTGACTTCTGGGGTTCTGAAACACACTGCCTACAAGTTTTGCCGTTTCATACAACTCTGCTTCCGTCACATTCAGACCGTTTACCATTGCAAAGCCTTCCAATTCTCCCTCATAGAAATGGGGAATCAGACCATTGATCAGCCGGGTGATGGTGGTTTTTCCACTGCCGGATTCGCCGCAAAGCAGGACACATTCTCCATCAGCAATGGTCAGGGAAACATTTTTTAGTGACGGCATATCGGCATTTTCGTGCCGAAAGCTGATATTATTCAGTTCGATCACATGACCACCTCCCGGATCCAAAGAATATATGGGATCAGCCCGATCCCCAGCAGAATATAATCCTGCACATGAAAGCCAATTTTGCAGATGTTGGTTCGGCGCACTTCTCCGCCAAGGCCACGGGTCAGAGCCGCCGCAGACAGTTCCTCGCCGATTTTGACACAGCAGGTCATCAGCGGAACAAGGCGATACTCCAGCATTTTTCCGACATTCCTTCCGCCAATATGTATCCCACGCATCTTCATGGCAGCGTTGATAGAAGCTGCCTCGTCCATAACCGTTGGAAAGAACCGAAACATGACCGACAGTGGGATAATGATTTTTTCACTCAGGTGCATCCGCAACATGGCAACAGTGAACTCGCTGACTGTGGTGGTGGAAACAAGATACCCGCCCATGGCAATCCCCGGAAGAAATCGGGATAGCATCCCACTACATCCCAGCAGAATGAAGTTGACTGCTCCAGTGGTCAGTGGCACCAGATGGCTGTAGACGAGCCAGGATGCAAGATAGACGCTGAGATAGGTTGCCGCCTGTTTCCACTTTTTTGCACTAATAAACAGCACAGCAGGCATAAAGCAAAGAACGGGGACAAGAGATTCTACGCTCTCGCCCCCGGCAGACCCCAAAACAAACAGGGCGATGTTAAACAGCATCAGTAGTTTTGTTCTGGGGTCAAGCACAAGTCCTCTGTTTTGCACGCTGGCTTGCAAAATACCCGCCGCCATCAGGCGATGCCTGCCTTTACAAAGTGCTTTTTCAGCAGAGCCTTGCCCAGCAGCGCGCCCAGAATACCGCACACAAAGGCTGCAACCACAAGAACAGGAGCAGTCCAGGGCTGCATAATGCCGGAAAGCGTGTTAATGTATTCCGTGCCAAAGCTCTGTCGGGTAGAAAAATAGCCCACAGGGTCAAGATACAGGGGTACATAGTTTCCGAAGATCAACACACAGAAGGTACCGTAGCTGAGAATGGTCTTTTTGGCGCTGGCATACCCGCCGCTTTTGGCAATGAGATCTGCCAGAACACCAAACACAATGCTGAACAGCACCGGCCAGAAGCCCATACCGGTGACGCACAGGAAAATACCCACAACGATGGCCAGAATGGAAATCATGCCAAATTTTCTGACCTTGGTGTAAAAGAGCATCATAGGGACACCCAGAATGATGGGGCCGATTACGCAAAGCATGGGCATCAGAATGGGAATGTAGCCCAGCATGGCGATGCACATCATAATGACGCAGTAAATGGCGGCATAAATGCCGATGTTGATCAGGTCTTTGCCTTTGAGTTTGTTGTCTTTCATGTTGTTTTCCTCTTTCTTTTATACTTTCCAGCCAACGGCCAATTCTCTGGACTCCACGAACCGGCGATAGATGCCACCTTGTGCCATGAGGGCTTCGTGGGTACCGCTCTGGACAATTTTGCCGTCATCGATCACCAGAATCTTGTCCGCATGACGGACAGTTTTCAGGCGGTGAGCGATCATAATGATGGTTTTCTCTTTGGTCAGGGCTTCGATGGCAGAGGTCAGTTCCTGTTCGCTTTCCGGGTCAACATTGGCGGTTGCCTCGTCCAGAATGATGACTGGCGCATCCTTCATGATAGCACGAGCGATGGAAATTCGCTGCTTTTCGCCACCGGACAGGCTGGCTCCGCCTTCACCGATGACGGTTTCGTAGCCATCAGGCAAGGCCATAATAAAATCATGGCAGCAGGCTTTCTTCGCTGCTTCGATGACCTTCTCCATGGGCGCATCCGGCTGACCAAAACGGATGTTGTTAGCAACGGTGTCCTGAAAGAGATACACATTCTGGAACACGAAACTGAAATTCCGCATGAGAGAATCCATACTGTAGTTCTTCACATCTACGCCGCCCAAGCGTACACTGCCCTTGTCCACATCCCAGAACCGGGCAATCAGATGGCAAAGGGTGGTCTTGCCGCCACCGGAGGGGCCGACGATAGCAGTAGTGGTTTTCTGCGGAATGTGGGCAGATACGCCGTCGATGATTTTGCGCTTTTCGTAAGAAAACTCCATATTTTCCACATCGATGTTGTAGTTTGCAGGCGTGATGTTCCGCCCGTCAATGTCCATTGTAGGCATATCCAGCACGGAATTTGCTTTGCTCACATTCAGGTCAACATTTCGCAGGAGTGCCGAGTAGCTGCCTGCGCTGTCCAGCGCCCCGAACAGGATAAAGGCGGCAATGACCATGACCACGGCATTCAGCAGCTCCATCGTGCCATTCAGATAAAACGCAACGGACACCGTCGCAATGACCACGCCGATGAGTTTTGCAGTCAGGCTTTGCAGGAACATGACAGGAACAAAGGTGATCTCCGATTTTATATTTACCGCTGTGTTTTCGTCGATGGCATGATGCAGTGCCTTGCTCTTTTCACCGGCCAGATTGTAGGACTTGACCTCCGCAATGCCCTGAATATACTCCAGCACCTTTTCCACCAGTTTGCGGTCGGAGGCATCCTTGACCGGTGCAAGCTCCTTGGCTTTTTTCTGCAAAT
>CAYSDG010000140.1:0-4228 GCA_964429705.1 uncultured Oscillospiraceae bacterium
CCGTAGATACAGCTGACGGAGGACACCACGATCACGTCCCGCCGCTCCAGCAGGGAGGCGGTGGCGGCCAGACGCAGCCGGTCGATTTCCTCGTTGATGGAGGCGTCCTTCTCGATGAAGGTGTCGGTGTGGGCGATATAGGCCTCGGGCTGGTAGTAATCATAATAGGATACGAAATATTCCACGGCGTTGTTTGGAAAAAACTCCCGGAACTCCTCACACAGCTGGGCGGCCAGGGTCTTATTGTGGGCCAGCACCAGCGTGGGCCGCTGCACAGCCTCGATGACCTTGGCCATGGTATAGGTCTTGCCCGAGCCGGTAACGCCCAGCAGGATCTGCTCCCGCAGACCGTCCTCAATGCCGTGGGCCAGCTGCGTGATGGCCTGGGGCTGGTCGCCGGAAGGACGATATTCAGAGACGACTTGGAATGCAGGCATGGTGGGTTCCTCCGTTACTGGGTGTTTTTTGAGGGAGAGGGTGCGTTTTGTCGGCTGCGGCGCGGGTAAAAGTTACTCGTGCCGCAGTGTGAAATACCCCCTGGACAAATGCTTCACATCATCCCCGCCTGCCGCAGGGAAATAAAATCATCATCCGCCACAATGATATGGTCCACCAGCCGGACGCCGATGGTATCCAGTGCCTCCGCGGCCATCCGGGTGGCGATGCGGTCCTCCTGAGAGGGGAGTGCCACCCCGCTGGGGTGATTGTGGGCCAGAGCCACCAGCACGGCGTTGGACCGCAGGGCGGTCTCCACGATCTTGCGCATGTTCAGGCTGACACTGCTGACATCGCCCTCGCTGACCCGGTGGCAGCTGAGCATCCGGCCCTTGGCGTCCAGACACAGCTGGTACATGATCTCATTGGATTCCGCCACGAACTGTTCCACAAAGAACGTGCCGATGCGCTCACTGGTGTCAAGCGCCCGCTCCTGGGCGATGAAGGAGGCTCTGGCCCGGCGGGTGACCTGGGGCACCAGCTTCAGCAGAGCGGCTGCGTATTCGCCCATGCCGGGGACCTTGGCCAGCTCCTCCACAGGGGCAGCCAGCACCTGCTCCAGACTGCCGAAGCGCTCAATCAGCTCGTGGGCGATGGGATTGGTGTCCCGGCGGGGGATGGCATAAAACAGGAGCAGCTCCAGCACTTCGTGGTCGGCAAAGCTGTCCAGCCCGTGATGCAGAAATTGCTCCCGCTTGCGCTGGCGATGCCCGTCGTGTACGCTCATGCTGCCCCTCCTCTCTGGTCAGTATTCATCTACTCAGTATACCATGCAAACATCTGTTTCACAAGTGGTTTTTGCAGCAGAAGGGGCCGACCTCGGCGGAGGTCGGCCCCTTGATATTGCGGCGGAAAGCCGCTTTTGACAGATCAGTTCAGCTCCGGGTCTTTGCTGATGGCTTTCACAAGCTCCTTGGCCTCTTTGGCCTGCTGGCTGGTGATCTCGGTCTCCTGGTCGTAGCGGGCGGTGAGGTACAGCTGGCGCAGCCGGTCGGCAGGCGCCTCATCCTGCAGGAAGGCGGCACGGTTGTTGATCTCCATGGTGGTATAGGACTCATTCAGATCTGCGCCGCGCTCCAGCAGCAGGAGCATGAATTTCCGGTAGCTGCGTCGGACCTTGTCCCGGTCAGAGCGAAACAGGCCAGGGCCTGTTTCACGTGGAACATTGATCCGCTCGCTGCGGACCATCCGGCTGGCAGCGGCGGTGCGGCGGCGGGTGGTTTTCAGCATCCGCCAGATCACCAGAGCGACAATAAGCACTGCCAGCACGATGCCGAGGATGGTCAGGACCCGATCGGTCATAGGGTTCGTCTCGCCCTGCATCTGCTCCATCTGCTGGAGCAGATTGTCTCCGCCGATGCTATTGACCTCCTTGGGTTCCTGTCCCTTCAGAGCGGGGAGAAAGCTGAACAGAAACGCGGCGCTGTAAACGAGCACAGAGAGCAGCTGCACCAGAATAGTACTGATAACACCCCACACTGTCCCGGTCAGCTGCAATGCAAGCCAGGCCGCCAGGCACAGCACACCGCCCATGGCAAGCGCTCCCAGCAGACTGAAGAGGTTTATCCCCTTGATCCCCCAGCCGTTTTGATCCAGCCGCAGCTGCCGCATCAGAAAGACGCCCAGCAGCAGATACAGGGACAGAAAGAACAGGAGCGTTCGCCAGTCGGTCAGGGAGTAGGAGAGCAGCACCAACGAGAGAAGTCCGGCGGCCACAGCGCTGTGAGAGAAAAAGCTGCGGTATTGCTCCTGCTGCAGGGATAAGCGGTTGCTGAGGATCAGCAGGCAGGTGTACAGCAGGGCAGGGATCAGCAGAATATATTCCAGCCTGCTGCTGGCCAGCAGCAGACTGGCCAGGGGCGGCAGCAGGCCCAGAAAACGCAGGACCGGCCACCGGTCGCCGCAGCCCGCCAGCCAAACGCCCGCGGCGCACAGAAGTGCGGGCCACAGGAGAAACAGCTCCGTGTCGCCGAACCAGGGGGCTGCGCCCCCAACGACGCCGAAATAGAGGCACAGGTCCGACAGGACCTTCACAGCCATCAGAAAGCTCATTGGATCGCCTCCTTACCGGTGAGGATATACACCTGTCCGTCGCTGACCGTCCGCAGTCGGTCCAGGAGCCGGTCCTGAGCAGGAGACAGGGGCGGGGTGATGAGGATATAGCTCTGATTGGGGCGGGCGGAGCGCATACTGGACTCCACCAGCCGCTCCAGCGTGCTGTAGCAGGAGCAGCTGGCCCGGCCCAGGGCATAGAGAATGGTGTTCAGGTGCTGGTGGCCCAGCCCCTCGTTTACCCGGCGCACGGGGCCAAGGGGACCGATCAGGTCGCCGTTGGAGCGGAAATCGTAGGGGATGCCCTGCTTTTCCAGCTCCTCGCAGGCGGTGCGGGCCAGACTGAAACACTGCTCCAGCTGCTCCTCGCTGCCGCCCTCGGCGTTCAGCAGCACAGTGACGGTGGCGTCCACGGTGTAGTCATATTGCTTGACCAGCAGCTGACTGGAGCGGGCGGACTGGTTCCAGGCGATGGCCTTCATCGGCTCCCGGCCGGTGTACTCACGGAAGCCTACGGTCAGGATGGGGTCCTCCAGAATGAAGCGGCGCACGGAGATGTCTCCCATGAAGCCGCCCAGAGCCTTCAGTACATCCGCATCCTCACACCGGCGGGGGGTGACCACCACATCGGCGGTGCCGCCCAGACGCTGGCTGGTGTCCTTCAGTCCCAGAAAGTCACCGGTGGTCAGGGTGACCTCGCCCAGACGATACCCGCCCCGCCGGGGCAGGGAGATATGGAGAGTGCCTGTGCGGCGGCGATGGGGCAGGAGATAGAAGCTCTCCTCCGCGTACTGCTTGCCGATGGGGGAGACATGGCAATGCTCCTGCATCCAGGCTTCGTTCTCGTGGATGGCGGCGTCCCGGGGGAGGTACTCCGTCAGGCGCACGAACAGAATGGGCAGCAGCCAGCGGTTTTCCACCTGGGATGTCAGGGTGATGATCTGGTCCGGCTCCGCCAGCGTAATATCATGGCTGAAATGGTAGCGCAGGCGGCGCAGGCACAGATCCGCCCAGTTGCGCTCCAGATAGATCACCAGTGCCGCCAGACAGATCAGAAACAGGACGATCATAGCGCCTCCACAGGGGCGGGGACCTCGTTGAGGATCCGGTTCAGGTATGTCTCGGAGTCCCGGGAGGCGGCGCTGCCTGCCAGACGGTGAGCCAGCACGGGACCGGCTTCCTTCTTCACGTCCTCGGGGATCACGTAGTCGCGGCCCGCCAAAGCGGCGGTGACCTGGCTGGCCCGGTACAGGGCGATAGCGCCGCGGGTGGAGACACCGGCGACCATGGTGCTGTCCTTGCGGGTGCGCTCCACGATGTTCAGAATGTAGTTTGCCACGTCGGCGCTGACCTGCACCTGGGGGATCTGAGCCATCAGGGCGGCGGTCTCCTGGGCAGTGACCACCGGCGTCAGCTCCTCCACCAGGGCCTGGCTGGAGGGGCGGGTGAGGACCTGCAGCTCCTGCTCACGGGTCATGTAGCCCATGCTCAGACGCATGAAGAAGCGGTCAATCTGGGCCTCGGGCAGGGGGAAGGTGCCGTAGGATTCCAGGGGGTTCTGGGTGGCCATGACGATGAAGGGGGTGGCCATGGGATAGGTCTGGCCATCCACCGTGACCTGGCGTTCCTCCATGGCCTCCAGCAGGGCGGACTGGGTGCGGGGGGTAGCGCGGTTGATCTC
>CAYSDG010000141.1:0-4158 GCA_964429705.1 uncultured Oscillospiraceae bacterium
CTCGATATGCTTATCGTTGATGTCAACGCCCTGCTGACGGTACACGCGCAGAACTTCTTGGATCAGATAGTTGTGAACAGCGTTGGCGCCGCGGGTACGCAGAACATCGTGGGGGTTGAGGGCGCCCTCGTTGAGTGCGGTACCCTTCTCGATGATCTCGCCGTCCTGAACACGCAGGCCAGTGTGAGGCACAGAGTAGCTGCGGGTATCGCCGTCGTCTGCCACCACGTGGATGGTCAGCAGAGAGCCCTTGGCACTCTCCTCGAAGCGGACCTTACCGGCGATCTCGGCCAGGGTCGCCATCTTCTTGGGCTTGCGGGCCTCGAACAGTTCCTCAACACGGGGAAGACCCTGGGTGATGTCGCCGCCGGCGACGCCGCCGGTATGGAAGGTACGCATGGTCAGCTGGGTACCGGGCTCACCGATGGACTGAGCGGCAATGATACCGACAGCCTCGCCGGTGCCAACAGGACGGCCGCTGGCCAGGTTCATACCGTAGCAGCGGGCGCAGACACCGCGCTTGGCCCGGCAGGTCAGCACCGTACGCAGCTCGACGCGGGTGATGCCGTGCTCCTCCATGACCTTGGCGTCGTTCTCGCTGAGCATGCGGTCCTTAACGAAGAGGACCTCACCAGTGGCGGGATCGACAATGTCGTTGACGGGGAAGCGGCCACGGATACGGTCAGCGAACTTCTCGATGACCTGGCCGTTCTCGCTGATCTCCTCGACCCAGATACCCTCGTTCACGCCGCAGTCGTCCTCTCGGATGATGACCTCCTGAGAGACATCGACCAGACGGCGGGTCAGGTAACCGGAGTCTGCGGTACGCAGAGCGGTATCGGCCATACCCTTTCGAGCGCCTCGAGAGGAGATGAAGTACTCCAGAACGCTCAGGCCCTCACGGAAGTTGGACTTGATGGGGATCTCGATGGTGCGGCCGGCGGTGTTGGCCATCAGGCCGCGCATACCAGCCAGCTGACGAATCTGCTTCATAGAACCACGGGCACCGGAGGTAGCCATCATGTAGATGGGGTTGAGCTCATCCAGGTTCTCCTGCAGCGCCTCGGTAACATCCTCGGTGGTCTTCTCCCACTCGCGGACGACAGCGCGATAGCGCTCCTCGTTGGTCATGAAGCCCATCTTGTACTCATCTTCGATGGCCACGATACGCTTTTCAGTCTCGTGGATCAACTCGTACTTCTTCTCAGGCACGGTCATATCGTAAATGGAGATGGTGATCGCGCCACGGGTAGAATACTTGTAGCCCATGGACTTGATGTTGTCCAGCACCTCGCTGGTGACAGTAAAGCCGTGCTCGCGGATGGTGCGGTCAACGATCTTGCCCAGTTCCTTCTTGCCGCAGGTCATGTTGATCTCATAGTCGCAGACATGCTCGGGATCGTTGCGGTCCACAAAGCCCAGATCCTGGGGAATGTTCTGGTTGAAGATCATACGGCCGGTGGTGGTCTCCACGATGCGGGTATAGCTCTCGCCCTTATACTCCACCGTACGGCGGATCTTGATGGGAGCGTGGATGCCGACGATGTGGTCGTTATAGGCCAGCATGACCTCGTCCTCGTTGACGAACACCTTGCCTGCGCCATCCTCCTCGGGGTTGACATAGGTCAGGTAGTAGGAGCCCAGGACCATATCCTGAGAAGGAACGGTAACGGGGCCGCCGTCCTGAGGACGCAGCAGGTTGTTGGCGGACAGCATCAGCAGGCGGGCCTCAGCCTGTGCCTCAGCGGACAGGGGGACGTGAACTGCCATCTGGTCGCCGTCGAAGTCGGCGTTGAAGGCGGTACAGGTCAGGGGGTGCAGCTTGATGGCGCGGCCTTCCACCAGGACAGGCTCGAACGCCTGGATGCCCAGACGGTGCAGGGTAGGTGCGCGGTTAAGCATAACGGGGTGGTCCTTGATGACCACATCCAGCGCGTCCCACACCTCGGCGCGGCCCTTATCCACCATCTTCTTGGCAGACTTGATGTTGTTGGCAGCACCGTCCTCCACCAGCTTCTTCATGATGAAGGGGCGGAACAGCTCCAGAGCCATCTCCTTGGGCAGACCGCACTGATAGATCTTCAGCTCGGGGCCGACAACGATAACGGAACGGCCGGAGTAGTCCACGCGCTTACCCAGCAGGTTCTGGCGGAAGCGGCCCTGCTTACCCTTGAGCATGTCGGACAGGGACTTCAGCGCGCGGTTGTTCGCGCCGGTGACAGCGCGGCCGCGGCGGCCGTTGTCGATCAGTGCGTCCACCGCCTCCTGGAGCATGCGCTTCTCGTTGCGCACGATGATGTCGGGGGCGTTGAGCTGGATCAGTCTCTTCAGACGGTTGTTGCGGTTGATCACGCGGCGATAGAGATCGTTCAGGTCGCTGGTGGCGAAACGGCCGCCGTCCAGCTGGACCATGGGACGGATCTCGGGGGGGATAACGGGCAGAATATCGATGACCATCCACTCAGGCTTGTTGCCGGAGAGACGGAACGCATCCACCACCTCCAGGCGCTTGACGATGCGGGCCTTCTTCTGGCCGGAAGCGCTCTTCAGCTCTGCATGGAGCTGCTCGGACAGGGGGATCAGACCGTTGAGGGCCTCGATCTCCTCCTCGATGGGCAGCAGCTTCTCATCCACCTCGGCGATGAGGGCCTCCAGGCGCTCGGTGTTGGCGTTGGAGAGCTTCAGCTGGGCCTGCAGATCCCACTTGTTTCTCTGCAGAGGCTCAGCCTTCTCCATCAGCTCCACCTTGCGGGCACTGTCGGCATTGCTCAGACCGACAGTGGCCAGCAGCTTCTTCACTGCCTCGGCGCCCATACCGGCCTGGAAATCATCCTCATACTTCTCGCGCATATCCCGGTATTCCTTCTCGCTGAGGATCTGGTTGCGCATCAGCGGGGTCTCACCGGGATCGGTGACGATATAGTTGGCAAAGTACAGCACCTTCTCCAGGATACGGGGGCTGATGTCCAGCAGCAGACCCATACGGGAGGGGATGCCCTTGAAATACCAGATATGGGAAACGGGGGTAGCCAGTTCGATGTGGCCCATGCGCTCGCGGCGGACCTTGGATCGGGTGACCTCCACGCCGCAACGGTCGCAGACCTTGCCCTTATAGCGGATCTTCTTATACTTGCCGCAGTGGCACTCCCAGTCCTTGGTGGGGCCAAAGATGCGCTCACAGAACAGGCCGTCCCGCTCGGGCTTCAGGGTCCTGTAGTTGATGGTCTCAGGCTTCTTGACCTCGCCATAGGACCACTCACGGATCATTGCCGGAGAAGCAACGCCAATCTTAATCGCTTCAAAATCAATATTGTTCATCCTTCAGGCTCCTCCTTCCAATCAAAACTCATCGCCGCTGTCGTCGGCGATATCATCCTCATCCACATCCTCAATGCCGAAGCCGGACTCCGCGAATGCGCCGTCATCCGCCACATACTCCTCGCGGTCATCGCGGTCGGAATCCATATCCATACGGTTGAGGTTAAAGGTGGTCATTTCGTCGTCGTCATCCTTCAGGATGATCTCCTCGCCATTCTTATCCAAAACCTTGATGTCCAGGCACAGGCTCTGCAGCTCCTTGACCAGGACCTTGAAGGACTCGGGCACACCGGGCTGGGGCACGTTGTGGCCCTTGACGATGGCCTCATAGGTGCGGACACGACCGGTGACGTCGTCGGACTTGACGGTGAGGATCTCCTGCAGGGTGTAGGAGGCGCCATAAGCCTCCAGGGCCCAAACTTCCATCTCACCAAAGCGCTGGCCGCCGAACTGGGCCTTACCACCCAGAGGCTGCTGGGTGACCAGGGAGTAGGGGCCGGTGGAACGGGCATGGATCTTATCATCCACCAGGTGGTGCAGCTTCAGGAAGTAGACGTAGCCGACCGTGACCTTGTTGTCAAAGCGCTCGCCGGTGCGGCCGTCGTACAGCCAGCTCTTGCCTTCCTTATCCAGGCCTGCCAGTTCCAGAGCGTCTGCGATGTCCTGCTCGTTGGCGCCGTCGAAAATGGGGGTGGCAACCTTCCAGCCCAGGGCCTTGGCTGCATAGCCCAGATGGACCTCCAGCACCTGGCCGATGTTCATACGGGAGGGAACGCCCAGCGGGTTCAGCACGATATCCAGCGGGGTGCCGTCCGGCAGGAAGGGCATATCCTCCTGAGG
>CAYSDG010000142.1:0-4150 GCA_964429705.1 uncultured Oscillospiraceae bacterium
CAGGAAGTAGAAGATGGCGATCATAATGATGATCATAAAGAGGCTTGCGTAATCCATAGTTGCTGGTTCTCCTTTTGTAAAGACAGATTGTTTTTATTATAGCGAATACAGGGGTTTTTGGCAAGAGGGATTTTCCGCCGTCTCCCCTCTTTTCCATGCCGCAGCCGGCAAAAAGCGGCCGCGCCACCTCTCGCAAGGTGACACAGCCGTTTTTTGCTGTTACAGGGTCAGCCCCAGCTCCGCCGCGTCGAATACGGCGCAGACATTCTCCTCAGAATGGAGCACCGAGGCTCCCAGCACGGAACCAATGGCGATGGCCTCCTCCATGCTCTTGCCGTAGGTCAGCGCCAGAGACACACCCGCGCAGAAGGCATCCCCCGCGCCGGTGGTGTCATCCGCCTTGATCCGCCTGGGCGGCTTGCAGAAGCCGCGGGTCCCATCGCTCCGGGCGTAGGCCGCCCCCAGGCTGCCCATAGTGACCACCATGGAGGGGATCTCCAGATCCTCCACCTGATTGCCCAGAAATTCCTCCATCTCCGCGGCGGATTTCCGGACGCAGTCCTCCTGGAAGAGGAAGCCCATCTCCTGCCGGTTGCAGATAAAGCAGCTGAACCGGGGCAGCAGATCCTGATTCTTCCGAACCAGGCTGATGTTGGCCACGATGCCGTAGATCCTGCGGCCATGCCGCTGGGCCAGCTCCAGCGCCTTCTCCACGATCTCCCGGTCCAGGTCCACCTCGATGACCACCGAGTCGGCCCCGGCGAAGATCTCATCTCCCCTGGTGTCCAGCAGCTCCACCAGCGGCAGCATGTCCGGCCGCTGGGACACCGAGCCCGCCACATCGCCGTAGTCGTTGAACACCGCCAGCCAGGTGCCCATGCCGCCAGGGCGGGTCATCACATAGTCTACGTTCACGCCCCGCTCCGCCAGACGGCGCACTACCTCGCCCCCCAGCGGGGTGTCGTCCACGATGCCAAGATAGGTGGGGTGCAGCCCCACATTGGCCATGTCCTCCACCACGTTGCGGGCCACGCCGCCGTGGACATACTGCAGCCGCCCAGCATTGCGGCCAGTGGGAATGTACTTGCCAAGGGGGAATCCTTTGATATCAACAAATGTCGCGCCAATGACAACAATGCCCATTTCTCGCTCCTCCTATGCTCTCTACGCAGCAGATCCGTTCCAAAGCTCCACTGGGTATCTTTTATATTGTACATCATTCAGGAAAGATTGACAAGGGCCTGAGGGCTTTTTGATGCGGATCGCCGCCTCCGGCAGGCGGTCTTTCCCGCCAAAAGGCAGCAAAAAGCGCGAGGCGCACCCCGGCCCCGCATACAAAGGCCACCGGGCAGCACCCCAAACAGCTATTCTCCGATGATCTCCTCCGCCACCGCCCGGCGGGACAGCCGCCGGTCCATGGCCTCCTTCTCGATATACCGGTGGGCATCCGGCTCCGTCATGCCCCGGTCCTGGATAAGCAGCCACTTGGCCCGGTTCACCAGGCGGATCTCCTGGATCTTCTCCTCCACAGTGGCCTGCCGGGCCTCCATCCGCCGCATCCGCTCCCGGGTGGCGCACAGGACCCCCAGACTCTGGGCCACCATCTGCTGATTGGTGGGCTTGGCCAGCGTGATGACGCCGTAACCGACCACCTTGGCATATATATCGTTGAACAGCTCGTTCTTCACCAGCAGCAGGACCCCCGCCCCGCTGCTGCCGCAGATGTCGACCGCCAGGCGCATCCCAAAGTCGTCCGGCAGGGGCGCATTGATGAGGACCATGTCAAAATCGCGCTCCACCAGCTTTCGCCGGGCCTCAGCCTCGCTGCGGGCCGTGTCCACCGGCCAGTAATCCGTCGGAGGGAGCAGCGGCATCATGCTGCTGACGAAGCGCTCGGACGCGGTGACGATCAGCACACTATAGGTTTGTTCCTGGAAAACCACTGGCTTCCCTCCCTTCCGTCATATCCGCTCTCAGCGCCCGCTGTAGGCGGCGATCACCGACTCCGGCAGATGGGCGCTGATGAAATCGCTGGCGGAGGCCACCGCCGCCGCCTCATGGAGGGAGCCGGGCAGCCGCCGCAGCCCGGCCAGCGTTTGAGCCGAGGCGGTGTAGAGATTACAGTCGGACGCGGGGGGCAGCGCCAGCTCCCGCTCCAGCCCATACAGCCCCGCGTAGATCAGCAGGGCGTAGGCCAGGTAGGGGTTGGCCGTGGGGTCGGCGGAGCGCAGCTCCGCCCGGCGGTTCTCCCCCACCGCCGCGGGGATGCGGATCAGCTGGGACCGGTTCTCCGCCGACCAGGTCACATACCGGGGCGCCTTGTCGTGGCCCAGGCGGCGGTAGGACGCCTCGCAGGGGTTCAGAAACAGCGTCATATCCTCCGCCTTATCCAGAATGCCCGCGATGACGCCGGGCAGCGGGTCCCCCGCCCCTTGGGCGCGGGCGGAGATATTGATGTGCATCCCGTTGCCGTCCCGGTCCTCCAGGGGCTTGGGGGAGAAGTCAGCGCACAGACCGTTCTGGGCGGCCACCGTCCGCACCACAGCGTGGAAGGTCACGGCGTTGTCCGCCGCCGTCAGCGGGTCGGAGTAGCGGAAGTCGATCTCATTCTGGCCGGGGCCGCTCTCGTGGTGGGAGCTCTCGGGGTGAATGCCCATCCGTTCCAGCATCAGACAGATTTCCCGGCGGATGTTCTCCCCCTTGTCGTCCGGCGCGATGTCCATGTACCCCGCCCGGTCGTAGGGAATGCGGGTAGGCTCCCCCCGCTCGTCCAGCTGGAACAGGTAGAACTCCATCTCCGCGCCAAAGGCGAAGGTCAGCCCCCGCTCCGCGGCGGCAGCCACCGCCGCCTTCAGAATGCCCCGGCCGTCCCGCTCGAATGGCCGCCCGTCGGGATAGGATACATCGCAGAACATACGCACCACCTTCCCCTGCTCCGGCCGCCAGGGCAGCTGCAGCAGCGTGGAAGGGTCCGGGTGCAGCAGCAGGTCCGAGCGGACCTCCCCGCCGAAGCCGCCGATGGCGGATGCGTCGATGGCGATGCCGAAGGCAAAGGCCCGCCCCAGCTCGCTGGGCATGATAGCCACATTGTGCTGCTTTCCATATACATCGCAGAAGGCCAGGCGGATAAACTTGACCTCCTCCTGGGCAACAAACTGCATCACTTCTTCCGGCGTATACTTCATGCGCCTCACCTGCTTTCTCACGGGAGCGGAGCCTCGCCCGCCCCATTTGTCCAAAATCTTACGCCGCGTCGGCGCGGCGTTGCTGTTTGCTATTCTACCACATTACCGCGACATTTTCCATAGACTTTTTTCAGCGGCACGCCCCTGCCCTGCCCGCTTTTTCAACGGCGATATGGAAAATTTCATATTTTGATGGTATCATGATTGAAAATAACAATGTCGAAGCAAGGATGATGAGGTCATGTACAATCCCCAACTGGAAACCTTTCTCCGGGCAGCGGACGCCGGGAGCTTTAACAAAGCCGCAGCAGAAAGCTACATTACACCCACGGCGGTGATCAAGCAGATCAATCTTCTGGAGGCAGATCTGGGCGTAAAGCTCTTTGACCGCAGCCACCGCGGCCTGACTCTGACCAAAGCGGGCCGCTCCATGTATCAGGACGCCAGATACATCATTCAATATTGCCAGGACTCCGTGACCAGAGCGCGAAACGCCATGCAGGAATCCGGCAATGTCATACGCATCGGCACATCTCCCACCACACCGGCCCAGCTGCTGATGAAGCTGTGGGCGAAGGTACAGGAAAGCTGCCCGGACATCAAATTCCAGATCGTTCCCTTTGAAAACACCCCCCAGAACGCCAGAGAAATTTTGGCAAATCTGGGAAAAAACATTGATATTGTCGGCGGCATCTTCGATGAGACCATGCTGAACCTTCGCGGCTGCGCCGGATTGGAGCTGATGCGCGGACCGTTCTGCTGCGCGGTATCCATGCAGCATCGGCTGGCAGGCAGGGACACATTGCAGATCACAGATCTGTACGGAGAAAACCTCCTGCTGATGCACCGGGGATGGTCGCACAATGTCGATCAGCTGCGGGACGACCTATGGCAGCATCACCCCCAGATCCATCTGGTGGATTTTGATTTTTACAGCATGGACATTTTCAACCGCTGCGAAAATT
>CAYSDG010000143.1:0-4092 GCA_964429705.1 uncultured Oscillospiraceae bacterium
TTTCCTACACAGGGGGCGCTTTTGTCTATTGTCCGTTTTTGCTGGACCCGTACACCCTGCCAGTCGGCAGGGGTCCTGTTTTTTTAACTTTGGGGATCTTCCACCAGATCCACCTGATAGAAAAGTTCGTCGGGATTGCGATAGAACGTCACAGTGGCTGTGCGGGGCTCGTCACCAATGGTCGGCTCCACGGAGACGATCTCGCGCCTCTCCGTGCGTTCCAACAGCGTCATGGATCGAACGGCTGAGGATGTCCGGCTCACAAAGGACTCTCCATGATAGGCGGTGGCAGCATAGGAATTGAGGAATGGCTCCAGCGAGCCGGGGGAGAAACAGCTGCCCACGGCATTCTCCCAGTTTTCACGGATCTCAGCGCGCTTGGCCTCCTGCTTGGCTTTTTCTTCCTCGGAGAGGGTGTTGCCCTGGACACCCAAATGAGAGATATGGGCCTCGTCGAAGAGAGCTGCGTTTGGGGTATCCATGATGGCGTGGATCACGGTTTCCGCATTGGCGCTGACAGTGTCTTGTTCACTGGTGCAAGCGGCCAGCATTAGCAGCGAGCAGCAGAGGAGGACGATTGGAAGGGACGGAGATCGCACAATGCGGTTTCTGCGAACAGCGGCCATGGTGAAGCCTCTTTTCAGTATGTTTGGCCGATCGGTTATATATCCACTTTAGCATAGCAGTGAGGTGGTGTCAAGGGCGCGGAAAGCTGCCGGATTGCATTCCCGGCGGCTTCGTGCTACAATGGCGGTAAGATCAGCGGGCTCCGGCCCGAAAAGGAGTACAACCATGCGTCTGGACAAGTATCTGAAGGTATCCCGCCTCATCAAGCGCCGCACGGTGGCCAATGAGGCCTGCGACAACGAGCGGGTCACCGTCAACGGCAAGGTGGCCCGGGCCTCCTATGAGGTGAAGGTAGGGGATGTGATCTCCATCCGCTTTGGAGAGAAAACCCTCTCGGTGGAGGTCGTGGCCGTGCAGGAGAACGCCGGGAAGGCGGATGCGGCCCTGCTGTACAAAGAGGTGTAAGGGAGCGCCTCCCGCTGCCGCCGCAGTTGGCAGCGGGAGGCGCTTTTTCTGCCCCCGCTTGACAAACAGGATAGCTGCGGATATACTGATAATACCCCGATTACCCCGCTTTCCAGCGGGTTTGTCCCCATTTTATTTCATATAGACCCGGAAAGGATCGCCTATGTTTACGATCACATTTAATGTACAGGGTGCAGACAGCGTGTCTATCGCCGCCAACGCCGGTGATAAGCTGCTGGATGTGGCCCGCATGGCCAATGTGGCCATCGACGCTCCCTGCTCCGGCAACGGTGTGTGCGGCAAGTGCCGTGTCCGTCTGGTGGAGGGCAATCTGGACGCACCCATCAACCGCCATATCTCCCAGGAGGAGTACGACGCTGGCTGGCGCCTGGCCTGCGTGGCCCACGTGGTCAGCGATGCGACCATCGAGGTGCCCGACATCGCCTCTGCTTACCGCAGCCGCATGAAGATGGCGGACCTCAGCTCTCCCGCCGAGGTGGCGATCTTTGAAAACCTGAAGAGCCAGCTGCAGGAGGCTGGTCTTACCTTCGGCACCGACCTGCAGTTCCTGACGGTGGAGATGGACGAGCCCTCTCTTGAGGATACCATGCCCGATAATGAGCGCCTGCGCCGCGCGGTGGAGGCTGCCACCGGTGTGGACGAGAGCAATATCGTCCTGCCCTTCTGCGTTCTGAAGGATCTGGCGCTGACCCTGCGCGAGAGCAATTTCCGCGTGAAGTGCGTCATCTCCCGGGACGGCGACCGTCTGCAGATCCGCGACGTGCTCCCCGCTGACAGCACGGAGCCTATGGTGGGCTTCGCCCTGGACCTGGGCACCACCTCTCTGGCCGGTGTGCTGGTGGATCTGGAGACCGGCAAGATCCTGGCCAAGGCCAGCGGCGGCAACGGCCAGATCCGCTATGGCGCGGACGTGATCAACCGCATCATCGAGTCCGGCAAAGAGGGCGGCCGCAAGCGCCTGCAGGACGCGGTGGTAAAGGAGTCCATCATCCCCATGCTGGCCCAGATGTACCGCACCTCCGGTGTGGATCCTCGTCGGATCTACCGCATGGTCCTGGCCAGCAACACCACCATGAACCATCTGCTGCTGGGCCTCCACGCCGATCCTGTGCGTATGGAGCCCTTTATCCCCAGCTTCTTCTCCAACGACTATCTCTATGCCCGGGACATCGGTCTGAAGCTGAATCCTCTGGCTGAACTGGTGCTGGCTCCCAACATCGGCAGCTATGTGGGCGGCGATATTACCGCCGGTGCGCTGGTCTCTATGATCTGGAACAAGCCGGAGATGAGTCTCTTTATCGACCTGGGTACCAACGGCGAGCTGGTGTTCGGCAACAACGAGTTCCTCATGAGCTGTGCCTGCTCTGCAGGTCCCGCTTTCGAGGGCGGCGACATCAGCTGCGGTATGCGCGCCACCGATGGCGCTATCGAGGCCTGCACCATCGACAAGGAGACCATGGAGCCCACTATGACGGTGGTGGGTGATGCGGCTCCCGCCGGTATCTGCGGCAGCGGCATCATCGACGTGATCGCTGAGCTCTTCCGCTGCGGCATCATCGACGGCCGCGGCAAGTTTGCCCGTGAGGGTGAGCGCATCCTGCGTGACAAGTACGGCATGGGCAGCTATGTCCTGGCCTGGCAGAAGGACACCGGCGGCGTGAAGGATGTTGTCATCAACGAGGTGGACATCGAGAACTTCATCCGTGCCAAGGGCGCTATCTTCTCCGCCACCCAGACCATGCTCATGAGCCTGGGCTTCGACGCCACCATGGTGGAGCATGTCTACGTGGCCGGCGGCATCGGCAGCGGCATCAACATGAAGAACGCCGTTACCATCGGTATGTTCCCCGACATTCCTCTGGAGAACTTCCACTATATCGGCAACTCCTCTCAGACTGGCGCTTATGCCATGCTGCTGAGCAACCAGGCCCGGGACAAGGTCTTTGAGCTGGGCCGCTCCATCACCTATCTGGAGCTGAGCAATGAGCCGGGCTACATGGATTCCTTCGTGGCCTCCTGCTTCCTGCCCCATACAGACGCATCCCTGTTCCCCAGCGTGGATTTCTAAATAGCAAAGTGCCTGCTGCATGACTGTGCAGCAGGCACTTTTTTGCTGAAAGCCGATTCCAAACGGTATTTTTTGGTGAGAAGATTGCAAATTATAGTTGTTTTGAACTGCCTCAACCTGCCAGAAATGCTTTTTGCAGGCATAAGTGGAAAATATCCCAGTAGCCCAGCCGCTCCACGGTCTCTGCCGCCGTCAGAGGCAGCTCAGCCAGCGTTTCGCCGCCGCTGGTGACGGTGAGAGTCCCTATCTGCTGCCCGGCCTGGACGGGGGCGGCCAGCTCCGGCTCCAGCTGGACAGAAACGGTCAGATCCCCCAGTTTGTTCCGTTCTGTGAGCAGGGAGGAGCTGTCCCGGAGCACCGGCGCGACGCTGGCGGCCCGCCCCAGCTGAACCGGCACGGGGAGCAGCGCATCCTCCGGCTGGATGTCAGTCAGGGCGTAGGCGGCAAAGCCGTAGTTCAGGAGGGCCTTGGCGCTTTCAAAGCGCTGCACACCGGTGGGGGACCCCAGCACCACGGCGATCAGCTCCATGCCGTCCCGCTCTGCCGTGGCGGAGAGGCAGTATTTCGCGCCGCTGGTGCTGCCGGTCTTCAGCCCGGTGGCCCCCTGGTAGTAGCGGATGAGCTTGTTGGTGTTGTTCAGACCGAAGCTTCCGTTCCTGAGGGTATCCATCCAAATGGTGGTGAAGCGGCGGACATCCGGGTGCTTCAGGATTAGCTCCCGGCTCATGAGCGCAATGTCGTAGGCGCTGGTGACGTGTCCTTCGGCGGGGAGACCTGTGGGATTGACGAAGTGAGTGTCCTTCATACCCAGCTCCTGTGCCCGCTGGTTCATCTGGTCCACAAAGGCGGCGCAGCTGCCCGCCAGATGCTCGGCCAGCGCCACGGAGCAGTCGTTGGCGCTGGCGACACACACAGCCTTGAGCATATCTTCGACGGTCATCTGCTCGTTTTCCTTCAGCCAGATCTGGCTG
>CAYSDG010000144.1:0-4088 GCA_964429705.1 uncultured Oscillospiraceae bacterium
ACGATATGGTGGACACCGCCGGCTCCCTGTGCAACGCCGCCAAGGCCATTGTTGAGGTGGGCGGCGCCAACGCCGTGTACGCCTGCGCCTCCCACGGTGTTCTCTCCGGCCCCGCTGTGGAGCGTATCAACAACAGTGTCATCACCGAGCTGGCTTTCCTGGACACCATTGCTCCCATCGACTCCAACCTCAGCAGCAAGATCAAGTATCTGACCGTGGCTCCCATGTTTGCCGAGGCCATTGAGCGCACCTATCAGGAGATCTCCGTCTCCAAGCTGTGGGTGTGATAACCAGACAGACTGCATCCTTTTTAACGTATTGATTGAAACCGGGGCGGGATTATCCCGCCCCGGTTTATGATGTAAGGAGAACTATCATGGCGATCTTCAAATCCTCCGGCGGCGTACAGTGGCTGCTGGTCTGCCTGGGCAACCCCGGCAAAGATTACGAGAATACCCGGCACAACATCGGCTTCATGGCCGCAGACGAGCTGGGGCGCAGGGAGCATGTCTCCATCAACAAGCTGCGCTACCGCGCCCTCACCGGCGAGGTCACCATCGCGGGGCAGCGGGTGCTGGTACTGAAGCCCCAGACCTATATGAACCTCAGCGGTGAGAGCGTAAAGCTGGCCGGCAGCTTCTACAAGATCCCTCCGGAGCGGGTGCTGGTCATCTCCGACGATGTCTCCCTGCCCCTGGGCAAACTGCGCATCCGCGCCGGCGGCAGCGCAGGCGGCCACAACGGTCTGAAAAATATCATCCAGCACCTGGGAACCGACCAGTTTCCCCGCATCAAAGTGGGCGTGGGCGCGCCGCAGCACCCGGAACATGAGATGGTGAACTGGGTCATCGGCAACTTCACCCCCGCGGAGAAAAAAGTGGTGGGCGAGGCCATCGGCCGTGCGCTGGACGCTGCCGCCTGTCTCATCGAGAAGGGCGTGCAGGAGGCGCAGAATCGGTTCAATTGATTTGTTCCGCTTCCGAGTGAGTGACTTTTGCCTATAGCTGTTATCTGCTCAATGCTCTGTTTGCCTTCGGCGGCCCACTTTTTCCCGCAAAAAGTGGGGGAAAAAGCGTTCGGAAGACACCCCAAAATGCCCCCGTTTTTTAGGCGCTGGCTCAATTTCGCTTCAGAAAGGGTAACAGCCCTTTGTCCGTTGCAGTTCGGTGTCAGTATCCATCTTGCAGAACTTCGCCTGACGGCCCACGAACGCCGAGACAAGCAGAGTTGTCAGATCATGCCGCTGAATCACATTGCAGCCCATGGTGCAATGATATCCTGTGGCTTTCGTCAACGGGTGCGACAGCAAAGCACCGCACAAATGCGCCCTGCTTGGTCAGCGGCTTCGGCTGCCAAGCTTAGTGGCCCATCATTTCGAGGGCCGACAGGCGCAGTGCTGCAAGCAGTATCTCGGTGGGAGCAACAATTTTTGAGACCATTTTCTATTCTGCCCCACCGCACGAGAACCCCGCAAAAGCGGGGAGTCCGGCCCGAAGGGGGCTGGCGGCCCTTTGGCGACTTTGGGGCCGAGGCCAAAGTCACCTGCGCCGGGGCGCGGAATAGCCCCGCCGGAGGCAAAACAGAGCAGCGAATAGATGGCAGCCACCCGCCAAAAGTCCTCCCCCTTCCCCTTGACAACGCCCCAAAAATCCGCTAGGATGCAAAATCAGAGGTTATTTCTCTGTTTCTGAAAGAAAATGATGACAAATTTCGGCACACACCCCCTCCCCCGGGCTGGTGTGGGCCTTTTCCTGCGTTCCCGCAGCAACAGCTCATTTTGAAAGGAGGCTCCCACCATGCAAACACTGCTGCAAGCCCTGCTGCAGATCCCGGAGGCTGCATCTCTGGCCGCCGCCGTGGAGCAGGGCGGCTGTCCCGCCGCTGTCACCGGTCTGGCCCCTATCCACCGCGCCCAGATCGCCGCCGCCCTGTCACAGGCCACGAACCGCCCCCTGGTGATGGTCTGTACCGATGAGAGCGAGGCAGAGCGTCTGGCAGAGGATCTGCACACTCTGCTGGGCCAGGATGTTCTCAAGCTCTTCTCCCGCGAGCTCTTCATCCGGGCCGGTACCGTTATCTCCCGCCAGTGGGAGCGCAGCCGGATCGCCGCGCTGTATGCCCTGGGACAGACACAGCGCCCCCTGCTGGTCACCACCGCCGAGGCTCTGCTGCAAAAGACCAGTCCCCCGGACCGACTGCGCCAGGCTGCCCTGCGCCTGCGCGTAGGTGAACGGTGGGATCTAACACAGCTGCCCCTGCGTCTGGTGGCTGCCGGATACAGCCGCTGTGACCAGGTGGAGGGCGTTGGGCAGTTCGCCCTGCGCGGCGGCATTCTGGATGTATTCTCCCCCATGATGGAGCAGCCCGTGCGCTGCGAGTTCTTTGACGATGAGATCGACTCCCTCGGCTCCTTTGACACCACCACCCAGCGCCGCACCCATAATCTGGACGACGCTCTGCTGCTGCCCGCTCTGGAGCTGCTGCCGGAAACGGAGCCCTCCTCCGTTTTTGCCCATCTGCCCGCCGATGCCATCGTGTGTCTGTGTGAGACTGGCCGCCTGACCGAGCGCATGAAAAACATCCTCTGGCAGGCAAAGGAGGACACCGAGTCCCTGCTGGCCGCAGGGGAGAAGGACGGAGACCTGCTGCGGCTGCTGTTGAGCCACAGCGAATGGCTGGCCGAGCTGGAGCGCTTCGCCGTATGTATGCTGGAGTCGCTCCCCACCTCCCGCTATCCCCTGCCCCCCAGAACGCTGCTGAACCTGTCGGCCAAGCAGCTGAGCGCCTATGGAGGCAGTCTGGACGCCGCCGCAGGGGACCTGGAACACTATCTGGCCGCCAGATACGCGGTGCTGCTGCTGTGCGGCAACCAGACCCGCTGCCGCAATCTGCAGCGGATGCTGGAGGAGCGGGGCATTTCCGCCACGCTGGACTTCGACTGCGCCGAGATGCCCGCTCCTGGGCAGATCCGCATCGTTGCCGGGGCGCTGTCTGCCGGAGCGGAGTATCCCCAGCTGGATCTGGCTGTGCTCACCGAGGGGCAGCTCACCGCCGCCACCGGCGGCAAGCAGGCCCGCCCCGCCGCCAGGAAGGACAGCCGGCAGAAGCTCCTCAGCTACACCGATCTGACCCCCGGCGACCTGGTGGTCCACACCCATCACGGCATCGGCCGCTTCGAGGGCATCCGGAAAATGCCGGTAGACGGTGTGGAAAAGGACTATATCAAGATCGCCTACGCCGGCGGTGACAGCCTCTATGTGCCTGCCACCCAGCTGGATCTGGTGAGCAAGTATATCGGCGGTGGCGGCGAGGATGAGACCCGCCCCGCCAAGCTCAACAAGCTGGGCGGTAGCGACTGGCACAAGCAGAAGGCCCGGGCCAAGGCCGCCGCCAAGGACCTGGCCAAGGGCCTCATCGCCCTGTATGCCGAGCGCCAGCGCCGCCCCGGCTTTGCCTTCAGCCCCGACAGTCCCTGGCAGCAGGAGTTCGAGGAGGCCTTCGACTACGCGGAGACCGAGGATCAGCTGCGGTGCATCCAGGAGATCAAGCGGGATATGGAAAAGCCCGTCCCCATGGACCGTCTCCTCTGCGGCGATGTAGGCTTCGGCAAAACCGAGGTCGCCCTGCGTGCTGTGATGAAGTGCGTTCTGGACGGCAAGCAGGCCGCTATTCTGGTACCCACTACCGTGCTGGCCCAGCAGCATTTCACTACCGCCTGCAACCGCTTCCGCTCCTTCCCGGTGGAGATCCGGGTCCTCAGCCGGTTCCAGACCCCCGGCCAGACCCGCCAGATCCTGTCCGAGCTGCGGGCAGGACAGGTGGATCTGCTCATCGGCACCCACAAGCTGCTGCAGAAGGACATCCAGTTCAAGGATCTGGGGCTGCTCATCGTGGACGAGGAGCAGCGCTTCGGCGTCACCCACAAAGAGAAGCTGAAGGAGCTGTGCAAGCAGGTGGACGTGCTGACCCTGTCCGCCACGCCCATCCCCCGAACACTGAACATGTCCCTGTCCGGCATCCGGGACATGTCCACCCTGGAGGAGCCGCCCCACAACCGCCAGCCGGTGCAGACCTACGTGGTGGAGCAC
>CAYSDG010000145.1:0-4051 GCA_964429705.1 uncultured Oscillospiraceae bacterium
GGCGTACTGGGAGAAGATCAAAAAAACCGATCCATCTCACGCCTGATCGCGTCAATATGTCCAGTCTGTCACGGGGCCGTCGGTGATGAAATAAGCGGGCGGCTCCGGCGCGGGGGCAGGGCCGAGGCTCTGGAGATACTGGAGCTTGATCTTCCTGCCTTCGGGGCGGATGGAGCGGATGTACACGGTGACCAGCTCGCCGGGGATCAGCTCCTGCCGCGGGTCCGCGAGGCCGGACAGGTTGGGGGCCAGCTCGATGAAGACCCCGTAATCCCGCACATCCCGGACGATGCCGGTGACGGTGTCGCCGGGGGAGAAGCGGGCGGCGTTTTCCTCCCAGGTCCCCAGCAGCTCCCGGTGGCTGAGATAGAAGCGGCAGGCTTCCCGGTCCACACTCTTTACCAGAACAAGAATATCCATGCCCGCCCGCAGCCGGTCGGCGCTGTGGCGGATGCGGGAGATGGAGAGATACTCCAGAGGGATGAGGGAGATGACGCCGCAGCCCAGGTCCACAAAGGCGCCAAAGGCGGCCAGATGGGTCACCCGGGCGGGCAGGACCGTACCGGGGACGGCGTTCTCCAGCAGCCAGGCGATGGCCTGCTCCTGGGCTGCGCGGCGGGAGAGCAGCAGCTTTGGACGCCCATCGGGGGTCGGCTGCAGCCCTGCCACTGTGAAGTGGACTGCCTTGCCAACTCTTGATAAAACAGCAATGTCCCGCTGTGAGCCGCTGATGGCGGGGTGGACGGCCTCAGCCCGGGGGATGATCCCCTCATAGTCCCCCAGCCGCACATGGAGATCCCGTCGGCTGTCGCAGCGGATGGCCGTACCGGCGAGGACTGTCCGCTGCTCCATGGCCTCCCGCAGGGAGGAGAGGGGCTGCCCCGCCGGAAAGAGAGGGCTCTGGCCCTCGGGTAAGTATATGTTTTTGCGCAAATGACACACCGTCCTATCCTTTTAGATAGGCCATTGTATGCGTCGGAGTGCTTGACTGTTGAAAAATGAGGTGAGTTTTTCTGTGGAATTAAAGCTGGAGCAGCGGGTGGAACTGAAAAAGCAGCATCCCTGCGGCAGTAAGATCTGGACTATCCGCCGGGTGGGCATGGATATCAAGCTGCGCTGCGAGGGCTGCGGGCATGAGCTGATGCTGCCCCGCAGCAAGGCGGAAAAGGCCATCAAAAAAATCCTGAGTGAGGAGGAAGCGAAATGAATCAGAAGATCGTAAAGCTGGTGTCCCGCGTGATCATCGGGCTGCTGGTGCTGTCCATGGTAGCCAGTCTGATCCTGCCCATGCTGGTGTGATATGGCAGCGTCCATAAAAAGCTTTCGGTGGAAAGAATACTGTCAAAAAGTGGCGCAGCCGCTTTCTTGATAAACAGAGAGGCCGACCCCTTGGGGTCGGCCTCTCTGTTTATCTGGTTCATGTATTGATCGCCGCTGTTACGGGCAGATACCCGTTGTCAAGCAGTATGATCCGCCAGCTCCCGAATTCGCTGTCCCAGGCTCCCGGAATGTTGAAGGATATTACGGAGCCGTCCGGCGCTACGGTGCGGGATACCATCTGCACGTTGATCATGCGGCCGGTGCAATTGTAAAACGCACGGTCGCCGATGCGGGTCACGCCGTTTTCGATGACCAGCGCTTTGCATTGAGACTGATAGCTGTACTACGGCGCACTGGAACCATAGTAATCTGCCATCGTTCCTGTGCCGCTGATGGTCAGAGTGCCGTCGCTGTCCAGGGTCCAGGTCAGGTTGGAGCCGTCCCCCTCACTGCCGCAGCTGCCGCTGGCCACGGACTCCGCCGCGCTGGCTCTGGCGGGCAGCAGACACAGCAGGAGCACCGCACACAACAGCGTCAGAGTAATCTGCCAGATCCGTTTCTGTTTCTGTTCTTGTATTCCATTTTGGAAAAAGAAATGATTTTCAATATAATAATTGTATCACTTGCTCCCCCACAATGCAAGTGTGGGGTTCCGGCAAGACCCAGCGTGGACCGGGGCGGATCCGTTAAAACGCGGTACTTGCTTTTTGTTTCCAGTGGGCGTATAATCAGGAACGGTGATGCTTTTATGAAAACTGGTTGGAAAGAAAAATTTATAGCTCCAACATCCTTTTACAAGAAGATCGGCGGTATTGCGCTGCCTCTGGCCGTGCAGCAGATCCTGAACCAGGGCGCCAGCTTCGTGGACACCATCATGGTCAGCCACGTGGGCGGTGTGGGCGCGGTGGCGGTGGCCACCCAGCTGGACAGCCTGCTGGGAACGGTGAGTTTTGGTATCAACTCCGGTATCAATATCTACTCCGCCCAGTTCTACGGCGCGCGGGACTGGAAGAGCCTGAAGAAGTGCTTCGGTTTCCAGCTGCTGATGAACTTCCTGAACTTTATGGTGTTCTTCCTGCTGGCTGTTGTAGGCGGCACAGGCATTTTGGCCTTCTACAGCGACGATGCCGCGATCATCGCACTGGGCTGGGAGTATATGCGGATCGCCTGCTGCGGCTACATCTTCAACTCGGTCATCAATGCTTTTACCTTTATGTACCGGGCCATCCATAAGACAAAGGTGCCCATGTACATCGGCTTCGGTGTCAACATCATCAACGCCTGCCTGAACTATCTGCTGATCTTCGGCAAGCTGGGGCTGCCCCAGATGGGGGTGGCCGGCGCGGCACTGGCCACGGTCATCGCCAACGGCTGCGGCGCGGCGGCCCATGTGGTCTACGCCTTCGCCACGAAGCAGCCCTTCCTGGGCTCCATCCGGGAGCTGACGGACTGGGATGTCCGGTTCCTGACGCCCATCATCCGCCGGATGATCCCTCTGATCGCCAACGAGGCCCTCTTTGGCTTCGGTTCCACCATGTACGTCAAGGCGTACGGCCTGCTGGGCAGCTCCGCGCTGGAGGTCTATAAGATCGCCAACACGGTGGGCAGCTTCTTCTACGTGGCGGTGCAGGGCATGAACAACGCCGTGGGCCTCATCGTGGGCGAGCAGCTTGGCAAGCGGGACCTGGAGGGCGCGAAGCGCAGCGTCCGCTGGCTGTTCCCGGTGTCGGCGCTGCTGGGTGTGCTGATGGCGGTGCTCATCTCCATCTTTGCCCAGCCGCTGGTCACGCTCTTCGGTCTGAGCGACCCGGCTGTGGCTGCGGGGGCGGCCACGATGGTGCGGCTGTTCTCCATCCGCATCGCCTGCCGTCTCTTCAATGTCATCTTCATGTCCACCATCCGGGCCGGAGGCGACTCTGTGTTTCTCATGTTCCTGGACTGCGGCGTGCTGTGGCTGGTGGGTGTGCCTCTGGCCTTCGCGGGCGTTCAGATTCTGGGTATCACCTCCATCTCCGCGCTCTTTGCGCTGATCCAGGTGGAGCAGCTGGTCCGCATGGGCATCGGCTATGCCCGCTATCGCCAGGGCAAGTGGTGCCGCAATCTGACGCAGGAGACCCAGGCGGCCTGATGCCGCAGTTGATATGATCCATATGACAAGTCCCTCTCCGCCGCGGCGGAGAGGGACTTGCTGCATTTGCCGCCGGGGGAGCCGGAGGGCAGAAAAAAGGGGCGCAGCCGCACGGCTGCGCCCCTTTTGGGTATTGTGTCAGATCAGATCACTTGCTGCACAGAGCGGCAGTGTCCATAGCGATCATGAGCTCCTCGTTGGTGGGGATGACGAAGATCTTGACCTTGGAATCGGCAGCGGAGACATCCACTTCCTTGCCGCGGACCTTATTCTTCTCGGGATCCATCTTGATGCCCATGTACTCCAGACCCTCGCAGATGGTCTCGCGCATGTCGGTGGAGTTCTCGCCGATACCGGCGGTGAAGACGATGGCATCCACGCCGCCCATGGTGGTGGCATAAGCGCCGATGAACTTCTTGACCTCGTAGATGAACTTATCCAGAGCCAGCTGAGCGCGCTCGTTGCCCTTGGCAGCGGCGTCCTCCAGATCGCGGAAGTCGGAGCTGACGCCGGAGATACCCAGCACGCCGGACTTCTTGTTGAGAATGTTGAGCATATCGTCGACGGTATAGCCGTACTTGTTCATGATGAACTGGAGAATGG
>CAYSDG010000146.1:0-4049 GCA_964429705.1 uncultured Oscillospiraceae bacterium
GAGCGCCACCTTGCCAAGGTGGAGGTAGCGGGTTCGAGCCCCGTCGCCCGCTCCAAAAGATAACAGGAGCAATTCCTTGCTCCTGTTATCCATATGGTGACATAGCCAAGTGGTAAGGCAAGGGTCTGCAAAACCCTCACTCCCCGGTTCAAATCCGGGTGTCACCTCCATCAAAAGAAGCACTGCAATAGCGGTGCTTCTTTTTTCATATCCGCTCCCACAGGTCTGAAAACCCAGGTCCGGTGAGCGGCCATGGATGACAGAAACGAATGCGCGGCACGAGGAAAGAAAATGAAAACCATTGCTATTATCGACGACGATATTCACATCAGCGATATGCTGACAGAGGTGCTGACGCGGGAGGGGTATGCCGTCCTGCGGGCCTATTCCGGAACAGAGGCGCTGTACCTCCTTTCGAAGTCCAGGCCGGATCTGGTGCTGCTGGATCTGATGCTGCCCGGGCTGAGCGGGGAGGAGGTCCTGCCCCATATCAGAAATATCCCCGTCATCGTCCTCAGCGCAAAGCTGGATGTGCAGAATAAGGTGGAGCTTTTGCTGGGGGGCGCGGCGGACTATATGACCAAGCCATTCGACACCGGGGAGCTGCTGGCCCGGATCACCGTGCAGCTGCGCCGGGCGGATCAGCATGGGGAGAGCGGGACCCTGTCTGCTGGCGGCCTGGTCCTCGATACCCTGTCCCAGAGCCTGACCATCCAGGGGCGGGCAGTGCGGCTGACCCGGACGGAGTACGCCATTTTGAAGTTTCTGATGGAAAATCCACGGCAGGTCATCGCCAAGAGCGTGCTGTTGGACCGCATCAGCATGGATACCCCCGACTGCACCGAGCGCTCCCTGAAGCAGCATGTCAGCAATCTGCGCAAAAAACTGCTGGATGCCAGCGGCACGGACCACATCGAGACGGTGTGGGGCATCGGCTTTAAGCTGGCGGAAGAAAAATCTTGACCAAATCTTGACGATTTCCTTGACCGCTTTCTTGACCTTTGCCTGATACGCTGGGGTCATCAAAGGAGGAAGCATATTGTGGAATATGTTTTGCAAACAAACGGCCTGACAAAGCAGTATAAGAGCTTTCGGGCGCTCAGCGGTCTGACCATGAACGTCCCAAAGGGCTCCATCTATGGCTTCGTCGGCAAGAATGGCGCGGGTAAGACAACGCTGATCCGGCTGATCTGCGGCCTGCAGGAGCCGACTTCCGGCGACTTTACCCTGTACGGTGTCCACAGCGGCAGCCGGGACATCATTCGCGCACGCCGCCGCATGGGCGCTGTGGTGGAGACACCGTCCATCTACATGGATATGACGGCGGAGGACAATCTGAAGCAGCAGTACCTGGTGCTGGGCCTGCCATCCTACGATGGCATCTCCGAGCTGCTGAAGCTGGTGGGGCTGGAAAACACCGGAAAGAAAAAGGTGAAGAACTTTTCCCTCGGCATGAAGCAGCGGCTGGGCATTGCCGTGGCGCTGGCCGGAGACCCGGATCTTCTGATCCTGGATGAGCCGACCAACGGCCTGGACCCACAGGGCATCGTGGAGATCCGGGAGCTGATCCTGCGGCTGAACCGGGAGAAGCAGATAACAGTCCTGATCTCCAGCCACATTCTGGATGAGCTGGGCCGGGTGGCGACCCATTACGGTATCGTTGACAGCGGGCGGATGGTGAAGGAGCTGAGTGCTGAGGAACTGGAGCGCGCCTGCCGCAAATGTGTGCGCGTGGAAGTCAGCAGCGCCGCCGCCCTGGCCAGGGTCCTGGATGCGTGGCAGGTGGACTACAAGATCCTGTCCGACACCACAGCCGATGTGTACGCCAAGGTCAATGTCAGCCAGTTGGCCGCCGCGCTGGCCAAGGAGAAGTGCGAGGTGCTGTCCATGCAGGAGCGGGACGAGAGCCTGGAGAGCTACTATATCTCTCTGGTGGGAGGTGGAAGCCATGCGTAAGCTGTTATCTGCCAATCTGCGCGCGCTGGCGCACAGCCAGATATTCTGGATCGAGCTTATCGGCACTGCGCTCTTTTCCGGCTATGTGGTCTTTGCCAATTACTCGCCGGAGATCCAGGCCTCCGCCTCTCCGCTGTTTATGGACGATGTGTTTTTCAACGTCTATCAGCTCATCGGCGTGGTGCTGGCGGCCTCTATCAGTCTCATTGTAGGTGCGGAGTATTCCGACGGCACCATCCGCAATAAGCTGGTGGTGGGGCATACCCGCCTGGCCATCTATTTTTCCATTCTGCTGACCCAGCTGTTGGCAACGCTGCCGGTGCTGGCGAGTCACGGCGTGATCAGCTATGCCCTGGGCCGTGTTCTGCTGGGGCCTTGCCAGATGTCGGCGGAGCAATTTTTGCTGGCGCTGCTGTTCGCCGTTCTGAACACCCTGGCCTTCTCTGCGCTCTTCGTGGCCATCAGCATGAATTGCTCCAACAAGGCTGCCGCCTCCGTGGCGGCACTGCTGCTGGTCCTGGCCATGACGCTGGGGGCGAACACCCTGGGCACCAAGCTGCTGGAGCCGGAGATGACCTATGACGGCATTACCATTACTGCGGATGGGGTGAAATTCGGCGAGGAGATCAAAAACCCCGCCTATGTCCCGCCGGAGCAGCGGCCTGTCTACGAGTTTTTCTATGACCTGCTGCCCATCGGGCAGATCATCCAGATCCAGCAGGGGGACTTCACGCGCATGGCCCGCTGGCCAACCTTCACCACACTGTTTTTCCTGCTCAGCACCGTCGGAGGGTATGTGCTGTTCCGCCGGAAGGACATCAAATAGTAAGGAGTGCTTATGGAACATCTGCTGCTGGCCGTTATCGGCATACTGCTTGTCGTTGTTGCCGCTCTTGCGGCGAAGATCTTCTGCCTGCGCCGTGCCGCACAGGAGATCGCAGAGGCGTTTTGTGACCGGTTGGCAGCAGATACCAATACCCTGATCGATATTTCCTCCAGAGACTTCTATATGCGAAAGCTGGCCGCCGCGATCAACACCCAGCTGCGGCTGCTGCGGGCTGAGCGACACCGCTACCAGCAGGGTGATGCCGAGCTGAAGGAGGCAGTCACCAATATCTCCCACGATCTGCGCACACCTCTGACGGCCATCAGCGGCTATCTGGACCTTCTGGAGCAGGAGCAGGCGGAGGAGCCCGTCCGGCGCTATCTGGCTCAGATCCGAAACCGAACGGATGCGCTGAAGGGCCTGACAGAGGAGCTGTTCCGATACAGCATCGTCACCTCCTCCCATGAACTGGAGCTGACAGATGTGGACCTGGTCCGGGCGCTGGAGGAGAGTTTGGTGTCCTTCTATGCCGCCATGCAGAAGCGTGGCATCCAGCCTGAGATCCGCCTGCCGGAGGGACCGGTGTGGCGGCGGCTGGATGTCGGTGCAGTGAGCCGGGTCTTTTCCAATATCATCAGCAATGTGCTGAAGTATTCGGCAGGGGATCTGACCGTCACCATGGATGCAGCGGGCTGTGTGACGTTTTCCAACACAGCACCGCAGTTGAGTGCGGTAACGGTCGGCAGGCTCTTTGACCGCTTTTTTACCGTGGAGGCAAGCCGTAATGCCACAGGGCTGGGCCTCTCTATTGCCAGAGTCCTGACAGAGCGTATGGGCGGCAGTGTGGAGGCGGTCTATATGGACGGAGTCCTGCAGATCCGGCTCAGATTTTGACAAAGCGAAGAAAGCCCGGAGGACGGCCGACACACGGCCGCCCTCCGGGCTTCTCTGCCATTTACAGGGACTGCATGGAATTTTTCCTGCAGGGATGGATAAAAACCTGAGATGCGCACAGATTCGCTCACAGGACGCCTCCGGCGCGTAGCGATAGGCGGAGGCGATGTGGTCATAGCCCCAGAGATCCTCTGGCAGACAGAGAAAAGACCCAGCCCCCGCAGGCGGGGACTGGGTCGTATGTGACAGGATCCTGCACAGCAGGAGGATCAGTCGTTGGTGTAGTTATCGAAATAGCCCTGAATGTAGACAATGGGGGTGCCCTTGTCGCCGGAGCCGGAGGTCAGGTCGCACAGAGAGCCGATCAGGTCGG
>CAYSDG010000147.1:0-3987 GCA_964429705.1 uncultured Oscillospiraceae bacterium
CCCTGCAGGATGTGGATATCGCCGTCATCAACGGCAACTACGCCATCGACGCCGGTCTGAAGGTTGCTGACGCTCTGGCTATCGAGGCCTCTGACGGCGCCGCCGCCGACGCCTACATGAACGTGCTTACCGTCAAGGAGGGCAGCGAGGACAACGAGGCTGTCAAGGCCCTCATCGAGGTCCTGGAGAGCGATACCATCAAGACCTTCATCGAGGAGACCTACGAAGGCGCTGTGGTGCCCCTGTTCTGATCACTGCATATCCTGACCGCCGACGCTTCCGAAAGAGCGTCGGCGGTTTTTTCGCCCAATGCCAAACTTTTCTTCGGAATCGCTCCAGACAGCTTGCAATGGGCTCCATATGGTGCTAGAATACATTTGCTCCGGATTAGTATCACCTAACTCAAAGATGCTGGACCGGGTGCAATATTTTGCCTGTAGGTTAGTTTCATCTAACTCACATGGACGCAGACGTGCGGCCCCGCTCTGGCTGATGTGCGTGAAGATGGACTGACCGCAGGGGAACAACAACAGGAGGTTTTTCTTATGAAGCATGTAGGACTGTTCGCAGCAGGCGTCCTGTTTGGGACTGCCGGTGTGAAGCTTCTGACCAGCAAGGACGCCAAAAAGGTCTACGCCCACACCACCGCCGCAGCGCTGCGGGTCAAGGAGAACGTGATGCAGACCGTCACCGCCGTCCGCGAGGGTGCGGAGGACATCTATGCCGATGCCCAGGACATCAACGAGCGCCGGGCAGAGGCCGAGGCCGCTGCCGTGGTGGAGGACGCATCCGAGGAGGAGGCATCCCCGGAGAGCGCGGAGTGAAACGCGCGGAGCTGTCCCCACAGACAGCTCCTGTACACAGAAGGGAACTGACACATGAAGTGTACGATTTTACACGAATCCCGCGGGCGGCTGCGGGTCCATCTGCACTGCGGACGGATGACGCTGCGCCAGGCGGATGTCCTGGAATACTATCTGCGGGACATTGCGGGCGTAACCACCGCGGCGGTCTATGACCGGACCCAGGACGCCGTCATCTCCTACCGCTGCGGGCGGGGCGACGTGATCCGCGCCCTGGCCGCCTTCTCCTTTGCCCGTGCAGAGGCAAGGGATCTGGTCCCGGAGCACACCACCCGGGCCCTGAACCGGGAATTCGAGGACAAGCTGATGGGCGCAGTGATGCGCCGGGCCGTCTCCAGACTGTTCCTCCCCGCCCCGGTGACTGCAGCCATGTCTCTGGCCCGCTCCATCCGCTACATTCGAGAGGGGCTTGAGGCGCTGCGTCAGGGCAAGCTCTCCGTGGCGGTGCTGGATGCCACCGCCGTCACCGTCTCCATGGTCCGGGGCGACTTCGCCACTGCCGGCTCCGTCATGTTCATGCTGCGTCTGGGTGAGATCCTGGAGGACTGGACGCACAAGAAATCCGTGGCGGACCTGGCAGGTGTCATGGCACTGCGAGTGGATCAGGTGTGGCTCCGCCGAGACGGCACCGAGGTCCTCACCCCGGTCAGCGCCATCCAGACGGGCGACCAGATCGTGGTCCGCACCGGCGGCATGATCCCGCTGGACGGTACTGTGATCTCCGGCGAAGCCATGGTCAACCAGTCCTCCATGACCGGCGAGGCGCTGCCTGTTCCCAAGCGGGCGGGCAGCTATGTCTACGCCGGCACAGTGGCCGAGGAGGGCGAGTGCGTCATCCGGGTGGACCACACCAGCGGTGACGGACGCTATGACCGGATCGTGCGGATGATCGAGGACTCGGAGAAGCTGAAATCCACCGCTGAGGACCGGGCCGCCCGGCTGGCGGACCGTCTGGTCCCCTATACCCTGGGCGGCACAGTCCTGACCTATCTCATCACCCGCAACGTGACCAAAATGCTGGCGGTACTGATGGTGGACTTCTCCTGTGCGCTGAAGCTGGCGATGCCCATCACCGTGCTGTCCGCCATGCGGGAGAGCAGCGGTCACCACATCTCCGTGAAGGGCGGCCGCTTCCTGGAGGCCGTGGCCCAGGCGGACACCATCGTATTCGACAAGACCGGCACCCTCACCCACGCTGAGCCACAGGTAGCCCAGATCATCCCCTTCGGCGGAAACGACGAGGGTGAGATGCTGCGTCTGGCCGCCTGTCTGGAGGAGCACTACCCCCACTCCATGGCCAACGCCGTGGTGGCGGAGGCAAAAGCCCGGGGCCTGTCCCACGAGGAGTACCACTCCCAAGTGCAGTACGTGGTGGCCCATGGGATCTCCAGTATGGTGGATGGCAAGAAGGTACTGATCGGCAGCGCCCACTTCGTCTTTGAGGACGAGGGCTGCCGCGTACCGGAGGCAGAGCAGGCGAAATTCGACGCCCTGCCCCCGACCTACTCCCACCTCTTCCTGTGCATCGCCGGAGAGCTGGCCGCCGTCATCTGCATCCACGACCCGCTGCGCCGCGAGGCCAGAGACGCCGTGGCCGCGCTGCGGCAGCTGGGCTTTACCAAGCTGGTGATGATGACCGGAGACAGCCGCCGAACTGCCCAGTCCGTCGCCGCTCAGGTGGGGGTGGATGAGTGCTATGCCGAGGTGCTCCCTGAGGACAAGGCCAGCTTTATCCGCCGGGAAAAGGCCGCCGGACGCACCGTTATCATGATTGGTGACGGTGTCAACGACTCCCCCGCCCTCTCCGAGGCGGACGCGGGCATTGCCATCTCCACCGGTGCCGCTATCGCCCAGGAGATCGCGGACATCACCATTGCCTCGGACGATCTGTTCGCTCTGGTGACTCTGCGGCAGCTGAGCCAGGCGCTGATGGGGCGCATTGACCGGAATTACCGGTTTATCGTGGGCTTCAACTGCTCGCTGATCGCGCTGGGCGTGGCCGGCCTTCTGCCGCCCGCCACCTCCGCGCTGCTGCACAATCTGTCTACGCTGGCAATCAGCCTGAAAAGTATGACCGACCTGCTGCCGCCGGAGACAACGGCTCACAGCGCATAACAGCGCAAAACAGGATGCACCTCCACAGGCGCTTGCCCGCGGAGGTGCATTTCTGTTTTCTGCGATCAATACTTCTTTACCGCCTCGGTCTGCTCCATCAGTTCCCCAGCCCGCTGAAACAGGTCCTTTGCCGGGTCCAGCTCAAATACATCGCCGCCAAAGAACTGATAGGACCGACCGGCCCGGTTTTCCGTCACCTGCAGCATAGCCACCCAGACATTCTTACCCAGGCGATACTCGATGATGTAGCAGGGAAAGGGCTGGTCCAGGTGCTCATCCGCTGCCTTTTTCCCTCTTTCGACCTCCAGCATGAAGTCGATCCATTGCTCCACCATCTTCCTGTCTTCGGTGGTCACGGCCTTGGTATAGCCGCCTGCTACTCTGACAGACTGAAAGGTCTCCAGATCCTCCACGTACTTGACGGTGACCAGCTTCGCATGCGGCCGCAGCAGCTCCCGAACGCCCCAGACCGCTCCGATGATAAGTACCGCGATGATGAGGATCTTCGCCAGCTTTCTCCTCTGCCAATAATCCATGTCGTTCCCCTCCGCCCGGTGCGCCGGGTATCAGCTCTTTTCCTTCTTTTCCTGCTTCATCACGGCCTGCACACCGGCGGCCAGGCCCGCCAGGCCCTGGATCTCACTGGGGATGATGATTTTGGTGGCCTGACCGTTAGCGGCAGCTTGGAATGCCTCCAGCGCCTTCAGCTTCACCACCTGATCGTTGGGCGCAGCCTCGTTGAGCAGCTTCAGCGCATCTGCCGTGGCCTGCTGCACCTTCAGGATAGCCTCGCTCTCGGCCTCGGCGGCCATGATGCGGGCCTCCTTCTCACCCTGGGCCTTCAGGATCGCTGCCTGCTTCTGCGCGTCGGCCTGCAGGATCGCCGCCTGCTTCTCGCCCTCCGCCACCAGGATCTGGCTCTGCTTCTGGCCCTCGGCCTGCAAAATGGATTCACGGCGCTCCCGCTCCGCCTTCATCTGCTTTTCCATGGCGTTCTGGATCTCCTTGG
>CAYSDG010000148.1:0-3956 GCA_964429705.1 uncultured Oscillospiraceae bacterium
CCGTTCATGGCAAAGAGGTAGTCCTTGCCGTTCCACTTGGTGTTCAGCATCCAGACGGGCAGCAGCGCATAGTGGACCTTGCCCCGCCGCAGGTGGGTGGTGCCGCCGGTGCGGTCGCAGGTGTCATAGCCGCTGACACTGTCCTTCAGCGCCGCGTTCAGGGTGTTCTCACAGCGCTCATCCGCCCGCTGGCTGCTCTGCTCAGCGCTGATGTCAAAGCGGTCCGCCAGAAAACCGGGGAGATACGCCGCCGAGAAGGGCTTGAGTTCCTTGTAGTCGTAGGGCTCGATAGAGTCCATATGATCGTCCGGCATTTTGTTGGAGGCATCCACAGGGATCTTCTCAAAGGAGAGGGAACCGGCGCGGTAAACATCGAAATGCTGCGTCTCGGTGATCTCCTGATCCCCCTGCTGGTGCTTGTTGGAGATGGTCGCTTCGTAGTGGGCGCTGCCCTCCGCCTCGCCGTCAAACAGCCAGAAGGGAACATAAACGCCCTTGATCTCCTGAATATGGTTCTCGCTGGTGAAGGACTTGGGCAGGAAGGGCTTGCCCTTGTAGTGGTTTTTCAGGGCCTTCACCGCGTCATCCTTATTCAGCTTGAAGGGGATGATAAATTCCGGCTTCAGCGCGCCGGAGAACTGCCCCGGCACCACCGTGGGATTGCCGCAGTAAGGGCAGGAGGTAGCGGCGGTGGACGCGTCGCAAATCAGCTCCGCGCCGCAGGAGGGACAGGAGTATGCCTTCATCCCCTCGCCGTCTGCACCCCAGTCAGCGCTCATATCGGAGGTATCCCAGCCGCCCTCGGCGGCGTTGGTCCCGGCGGCCTCGGCAGCCTGCTGGGCCGCTGCCGCCTGCTCGTTTTTGTCGGCGTACAGCGCCTCGATCTCCGCAACATCGTAAGCAGAGCCGCAGTAATCACATTCCAGCCTGCCCGACGCGCCGACAAAATGCAGCGGTCCGGTGCAGCTGGGACATTTATAATTGGTTACCTGTGCTGGCATGATTTTTCTCCTTTTCGGCGCACCGGAGCGAAGGCTCCGGTGCGCTGCTTCTCAGTTTTTCCGGGACTGCGTCAGCCAATGGTATCGGGCATGTCCGCACCGGCCTCCACCAGAGGCAAATACCAGTCATAGTAGTGCTCGGGATAGTACTTCTCGTCCAGATCGTCCCAGATGGTCCCCCAGGGGCGCAGCAGAACGCGATAGGAGAAGGTGCCGTCCTCATCCTCATAGCTGCCTCTGAAATCGAAGATATTTTCATAGGCCAGCTGATTGGGGTCAACATACCACGCGTCGTCCTCCAGCGTATCGCTGAAGAACCAACCGCCCCGGCAGCACATGACGCCGAATTCGGTGTCATCGGGATTGGCAAAGCTCAGATCAATGCCGGCAATGGGATCATCGAAGCTGAAATCTCTGTCCCACAGATCCATATAGCCGTCCATTCCCTCATGGCCCTCGATGTAGGCGCAGGCATCCCAGATACCAGGCTCCATGTTCTCGTACAGTCCGGTGCCGTCTGTCATCATCCACCAGCCATACCAGCTGCCGGTCCAGTAGTCCATCCAGTCAAGGCTGCCGTGGTACCCGCCGCCCACCTCCGTGTCGGTGCGGTCCAGACCGCTTGTATCCACATCGCTGCCCTCGGCCATGACCACCGAGCCCAGAACCGCCTTCGCGATCTCGCTGTCGAAGGAAAAGCCGGCAGAGGAGACCTGCAGATAGTTGATACCCAGAATGGTGTACACCTCGAAGCCATAGCCGCCCATGCCGTCACTGTACTGGAAGCCGGTCCAGTCGATGCCGCTATAGGTGGCGCTGACCTCCGTCTGCTCGTTGGTGTAGGTTCCCTGATTGTATTCGTAGTTTTGGCGCATGGACTCCTCGCTGGTGTAGTTATGGAAGTCGAAATAGGCGAAGTCAGAGCGCTTCACAGAGACAAAATGGGGATTTTCCTCGTTCCAGGAGTCCCGCTCGAAGGTAAACTTCTCGGGAACCAGAATGGAAGCAAAGTCGCCGAACCCGTCTGTTCCACCGGCCACTTCCCCGTCGGTCGCTTCGGCACCGGCGGGACCGGGGGCCTCCCCGGTCTGCGGCTCCTCCGCTATCCCGTCGGCCGTGTCATCAGCGGGATTCTCCACCGGCTGATCGCCGCCGCAGGCGGCCAGACTCAGCAGCATCAGCAGCGCAAGCAATAATGACAAAAATGGTTTCATACGATCTCCTCCCCATGCTTTTCGCATGGCCTGTTCCGCCCCGCGAAACACGGCATCACGGCCTGGGCGTGCCGCAGTATTCGCAGAATTTGCCGCCGTTGGCACCGCCGCAGGCGGGACAGGTCCAGGGACCCGCCGCAGGAGCGCTCTGCACCTCCGGCTGCGGCACATACTGCGGCGCGGCAGCCTGTGCAGCGGGAACTGCGCCCCGGACGCTATCCTGGATCCGGCGCACCTCCTCGCAGATCTGCTGCGCCATCTCATAGTACTGGCGGTACTCAGGGTCGTTCATGGGGTCAAAGCCGCTGTTGGCCAACGTGTCGAGCAGTCGGCCGAAGTTGCCGCTGACACCGCTGGAAGCACCCTGCATGACCGTCACAGAGCTGGGGTTGAGGCGGAAGCTCATTTCATCAAAATAGGGATTTCTGACTGTGATGATGATGTCAAAATTGTAAGTATACTCGTAGCGGGGCGGATTATAGCTGATCTTCTTGTCGTTGGGACCCTCACGCATCAGCTCGGTGCGGTCCTCGTCGATGTCCATCCGGCAGCCGGTAACATCCTGAAAATCCAGAATGTCAGGGTTTGCCTCCGCCAGATTTTTGGATCTGGTCACAGTGATCCAGCGGTGATTCTCATCCAGCAGGAACTTCCATTCCTCGCCGATGGAACGGCTGGTGCTGAACTGGGCCGCCTTCTTCTGATTTTCCTCGCGGTACGCAAGCTGCTGCCTGATCTCCTCCGTCGTGGAATGGCGGCGCTCAGAGAACCAGGGGGAGAGCTTTTTCGCGCAGTTTTTGCAGAGGTTGCCATCCTCCAGCTTGCGGTTGCCCAGAAGGCCTATCTCGCCGCCGCAGACAGAACACTCTTTTTTCTCAAAGAGATTTCCAAACAGTCCCATAGGTCAACGCTCCTTATGTCATTTATTTTGAATTCTCCGGCTCCTGATCCGCAGAAGACGCGGCTTGCTCTTCTATTTCAGCGGCATAGGGATTCTCCATGCCGCCCCTGTCCGCGATCCGGTCCGTGACCAACACGCGGAAGAGCAGCCTGCCGCCCAGTATCAGCATCGCGCCCAGCAGGAGCGCAAGGAGAAGCTTCAGCATCCGGCGCTTCATCACACGATATCGCCATTGTCAAAGGGATCGCCGCACTCCGGGCAGAACTTGGGGGGCTTCGAACTCTTTTCCGGCTCCCAGCCGCACTTATCACACTTGTACTGCGGCACGCCCGCAGGCTTCTTTGCGCCGCACTCGGAGCAGAACTTGCCCTTGTTCACCGCGCCACAGGAGCAGGTCCAGCCCTCATCGGCAGGCTTGGGGGAGCCGCACTCCGGGCAGAACTTTCCGGTAGCCATGGTACCGCAGCTGCACTGCCAGCTTCCGGCGGCGGGCTTAGGCTCGGGCTTCTTGCTGCCACAGTTGGGGCAGAAGTTGCCGGTGATGCCGTCCTGACCGCAGCTACAGGACCATCCGGCAGGGGCTGCGGGAGCCACGGGAGCCGCGGGAGCGGCCTGCTGCTGCACCTGCGCCTGCTGTACCTGTGCCTGCTGCTGCCCCATCTGGAACAGGCTCTGGGCATTCATACCGCCAGCCTGACCGGCCATGTTCATGCCCATGAAGGCCATAGCGGGACCGGCATTCTGATTGCTGGCCGCCGCCTGCATGGCGGATGCCTGGGCGCCCACCAGGTGTGCCGCGGCGCGGGTGGAATCCATAAAGGCCGCGTTGCGCTGCAGCTC
>CAYSDG010000149.1:0-3949 GCA_964429705.1 uncultured Oscillospiraceae bacterium
CTCGCCATGTGTACGTTTGTACCCGGTGTCTGCGTTCCGGTAAAGTTACCCGCGCTGTCTAACATATGGAACAAACGCAAGTCCTCATGCCTGTCGGCATGAGGACTTTTCCTTTTTTACAAGTGCATCAGCCCTCTTCCCGCTTTCTGGCGTTGGCATACTGCCGGGGCGACATACCCTTGATCTCCTTAAAGGCCCTGGAAAAATAAAACGGGTCCTCAAAGCCCACCGAGTTGGACACCTCCTGCACCGAGAAGCTGGTAGTCTCCAGCAGATGGCAGGCCCGCTCCACCCGGTATTCCAGCAGGAAGCGCTTCGGCGACATCTGGAAGCGCTTAACAAAGCTGCGATAGAGGCTGCTGTGGCTCACCGAGACATGCTCCGCCAGCCACTCCACCGTGATCGGCTCCTCATAGTGGGCCACGATATACTCCGCCGCGATCTGGGCGCAGTCCCGCGGCTTTCTCCGCGGTACCGCCGGCTCCGCTGCCCGTATCAGGAATGCCAGCAGCCGGTACAGCTGCGCCGTCATGGCAAGCTGCTGCCACTGCGCGTCTCCATACTGCTCGTAGACGCCCCGCAGCAGTGCCTCCAGATCCTGGCTGTGTGCTCCGCGCCGCAGGACCGGCTCCTCCGGCGTGAACACCGTCTGCTCCATCAGCTCTGCGGCATCCAGCCCGCCAAAGCCAACCCAGACATATTCCCACGGCTGCTCCTGGTCGGCATAGTAGTGTATGGTGGTGTCCGGTGAGATCAGAAACGCGTCCCCCGCCTCCAGCTCATAGCGCTTCTCCCGGCAGAGGTACACGCCGCGGCCGGAGATGACCTGGTGGAGAAGGAAATGGTTGCGGATACCAGGCCCCCAGCCAAGCCCCGGCGAGCACTGCTGGCAGCCCGTATTCTGGACAAAAAGGGATGCCGTTCTGCGCTCCAGCTTCATAGAATGCTTGTAGATCCTGCTCTGCTGCTCGTTCATAAATGGCTCCTCTCTCCATTGCTCCCTGTACAGGAAATGGTCCGGCCTGTTGCACGCGCCCCTCATTTTGTCTCTATTATACATGAAGTTTTCGCTGTTTGTCCACCTTTTTCGTGATTTTCGCCATATATTCTGTTGACAATCTCCCCGTGATATGATATTGTGATAAAGTGTTAATACTGTTTTTCAACAGTCGATCGACGCAAAATCCCCCGCACACTTTACACACCGGAGTTGCACCACGGTGCAATATCCCGTCTTACGCGGTTCTCGGCGCACCCTTGGCGCGCAGAAGCGCTTCCTGCTTTCGCGCCAGAACCAGCATCAAATACCAACGAGGAGGCACCCTATGGACGTATTTCACACCCCCGGCTCGGATCTGCTGATCCAGGCGATCCTGTCTCTGAAGAACGAGGAGGAATGTCGGGCTTTTCTGGAAGATCTGATGACCGGAAAGGAGATCCAGGACTGCAGTCAGCGCATTCTGGTCGCTCTGTACCTCAGTCAGGGCATGGTATATAACCGCATCGCGCAGCTCACCGGTGCCAGCAGCGCCACGATCAGCCGCGTCAACCGCTGCTGTATGTACGGCATGGGGGGCTACCGCTCCGTTTTGGACCGCATCGACGTTCCCGCGTCCACGGAAAAGGATACAGACGAGTGATCGGTCAGCGGCCATATCCGACCAATATCACATAATTTTACAAAAAAATCACAGCCACTTTCAAAAGTGGCTGTGATTTTTTGCGTATCACCCAGCGGCAGGACACCGCGCCCTATCAGACCAGATCAGCCCGGAGGCCAGGTCATATCCCGCCCCGCCAGCACATGGAAGTGCAGATGGGGCACGCTCTGCTGTCCGGCCTCGCCGATATTGCTGACCACGCGGTAGCCAGGACCGGCAAAGCCCAGCTCATTCGCCAGCTTGGCGATAACGGCAAAGATGTGACCCACGATGTGGGCGTTCTCCTCCGTCACTGCGGAGACGGACTGGATGTGTGCCTTGGGCACCACCAGGAAATGGGTGGGCGCCTGGGGGGAGATGTCATAAAAGGCGTAGCACAGATCATCCTCATACACCTTGTTGCTGGGGACATCCCCGGCGATAATCTTACAGAACAGACAATCAGACATAGGTTCGCTTCCTTTCTTTATCGTTGCTCTCTTTTCCGCAGCGCAGGAGCTGATCACTGCACCGGCACGACGGCAAAAAAGATCAGGTCCTCATCACCGTCGTTGATGAGGCTGTGGCTGTGACCCTTGGGGCAGTAGTGGCACATGCCGGGGGTCACGGACAGGGTCTCCCCATCGAAGAGGACCTTGCCGGTCCCCTCCAGGAAGTACATGCTCTCACTGTCGGCCTCATGGGTATGAAGGCCGATGGACGCGCCGGGCACCAGACGGCCCTTCATGATCTTGCACATCCCGTCGTTGAACATACGCACCCGGTATTCCTTCTCACCGCCCCGCATGTGGGGGATGATCTGCTCCTCCATGGCATTAAAATCGATCAACATGGTCATACCTCCTGAAAAATCAGCTGTCCCGCTCCAGCCCCAGCACATCGTAGTACTCGTCGGAGAACCGGATCACACCAGGGTCGAAGGCAGCCTGCATCGCTTTCACTGTATCATACGGGTCGACCGCTGTCAAAGCAAAGATCCCGGCGATGACCGAGAGCGCGGCCGATTTTTTGGCAAAATATTCCTCACAGCCGGGCCAGGAGGCCGATGCGTCCTCCGCCAGCAGCTGGCGGAAGCGCTCCTCCGGCAGCCACCAGATCTGGGAGAGGGGACTGGCATCCCGGCAAAACAGGAGAAAGGAGAGAAACTGCCGCAGGTTTTCCGCCACCGGCAGCACATAGGTCCCGATCTCCCCCATGGACGGATCGACGCAGAAGACCCGCTCATCCCCCGGCAGCAGGATAAAATGGACACCGTCCACTCCCAGGCGCGCCACATATTCCGCCCCCACCGGGGTGCAGAAGTATGGCTCCTGAGGCTCCCCCAGCTCCAGGAGACCGACTGCTTCCCAGTCGGCCTCCTGCTGCATCAGAACACGCAGGTCCTGTCGGGTCATGCCTGCACCTTGCTGCTGACGAAGTCGTCCAGCGCAGCCAGGGCGTTATCCACCTTGCTGACCTCGGTGCCGCCGCCCATGGCGCTGTCGGGCTTACCGCCGCCCTTGCCGCCGCAGATGGGAGCGATGGTCTTGATGATGTCGCCGGCCTTCACGCCGCGGGCCACAGCCTCCTTGCCGCAGACTGCCAGCAGCGTCACCTTGCCATCGTTGACCGAGGCCAGCACCGCCACGATCTTCTCCTCCTTATCCCGGAGGAAGTCGCCCAGCTTGCGCAGAGCGTTGGCGTCCATACCGTCGCGCTGAGCGGTGACGACCCGCAGACCGGCCACCTCCTTCGCGGCCGTCAGGAAACCCCGGGCCTCGCCCAGAGATGCCTGCTCCTTGAACTTCTCCAGCTGGCTGCGCATCTCCTTCAGCTCGGCGATGTGGGCAGCAAGCTTTGTCTCCATCTCAGCAGGGGTCGTCTTCAGCATCTGAGCGGCATGGAACACGCGCTCCTGATTGCGGCGGATCTCCGCCAGCGTCAGCTTGCCCACGGTTGCCTCGATGCGGCGCACACCGGAGGCCACGCTGCCCTCGCTCTTGATGCGGAAGAGGCCCGCCTTGGCGGTGTTGTCCAGATGGGTACCGCCGCAGAACTCCATGGAGACGTCGCCCATCTCCACCACGCGGACCACATCGCCGTACTTCTCGCCGAACATGGCCACAGCGCCCTTCTTCTTGGCCTCCTCAATGGGCAGGACCTCCGTGACAACAGGGATACCCTCCAGCACGGCGTTGTTGACGAAGGCATCGATCTCCGCCAGCTGCTCAGGGGTGATGGACTCAAAATGGGTAAAGTCGAAGCGCAGGCGGTCAGGCTCCACCAGAGAGCCTGCCTGGTGTACATGC
>CAYSDG010000150.1:0-3750 GCA_964429705.1 uncultured Oscillospiraceae bacterium
GGAACTCCACATAGTCGCCGTCGAACTCATGGATGCAGTAGGCGTTATCCCACATCAGCAGGAAGTCGGGGGCGGCGGGCTTCAGATTGGCGATGCGGCGAATGGTCTCCTCGCTGTAGATGACGCCCTCGGGGTTGGAGTACTTGGGCACGCACCACATACCCTTCACGGCGGGATCCTTCACATACTCCTCCACCGCGTCCATGTCGGGGCCGGTCTCGGTCATGTTGATGGTGATCATCTCCACGCCGAAGGACTCGGTGATCTTGAAGTGGCGGTCATAGCCGGGGGCGGGGCACAGGAACTTCACCTTGTCCAGCTTGGCCCAGGGCTTCTCGCTGTGGAGCAGGCCGTGGGTGAATGCCTTGGAGATGGTGTCGTACATCAGGGTCAGGCTGGCGTTGCCGCCAACGAAGCACTGCTCAGGCTTGCAGCCCAGCAGCTCCGCGAAGTATTCCTTGGCGCAGCGCAGACCGGTCAGCTCGCCGTAGTTGCGCACGTCGAACCCGTCCACCACGCAGTCCTCGGGCTTGCTGAGCACCGTCAGGATGCCGCTGACCAGGTCCAGCTGGGCCTTGCCGGGCTTGCCGCGGGACATATCCAGCTTCAGGCCCTGGGCCTTCAGTGCCTCGAACTTGGCTGCTACCGCCTTGTGCTCCTCCGCCAGCTGGGCGGCCGTCATGCTTGCATATTTCATCATAGTATACTCTCCTTTAACATCTGCGCCTCCACCGCGGCGCAGCATCATTTGCTGGGATATACATTGTGAATTATACAGCAAGCCCGGGAAATAAGCAAGGGCTATTTCCCTGAATATTCAGGGAATTTCCACGAATGAACTACAAAATGATGCAAATGAGTCCACCGCTTCCCTCATTGACCACCCGCCCCAGCGTCTCCTGGAACTTCAGCCGGGCGTCCATCGGCACCCGGTACAGCTTCGCCTGCAAGTCCTCATTCACCAGTTCGTGAAAGCTGCGGCCGAAAATATTGCACTGCCAGAGCTGGGCGGGGTCCGCACTGAACTGGTCCATCAGATAGCTGACCATCTCCTCGCTCTGCTTCTCGCTGCCCACGATGGGGGTCACGGTGGACTCGATATCCACCTTGAACATATGGATGGAGGGGGCGATGGCCTTCAGCTTCACGCCGCAGCGTCCCCCCTGCCGCAGCACCTCCGGCTCCTCCAGCTGCAGCTCCTCCATGGTGGGCATCACGATGCCGTAGCCCGTCTCGCTGACGCTGCGCAGCGCGGCGGCCACCTTGTCGTAGCGGCTCTTCACCGCCGCCAGCTCCGTCAGCAGGGCCAGCAGATCCCCGTCATCCGCCACCGAGAAGCCGGACTGGGCGCTGAGAGTCTGGTAGAACAGCTCCCGGGGCAGCTGCAGCTCCGCCGCCGCCACGCCCCGGCCCAGGTCGATGGACAGCACCCGGCTGAGGGAGACGCTCTCCTCCTCCCCCAGGCTCCTGACCATCGGCTCCACCTGCCGGATGTGGGCCAGGGTCTCCCCCCGGCTCCGGATCACGCTGTACACCCCCTGGCGGATGGGGTGGTCCAGAGGCAGCGCGTCCACCCAGGCGGGCAGGAAAAAGCGCAGCTCCCGCAGCGGGAACTCGAACAGCAGGCTCTGGATGATGCCCAGGATCGTCTCCTCCCCCAGCTCCAGGCAGTTCACCGGCAGACACCGCACGCCGAAGCGGCCCTCGATGTCCCGGGCCAGCTCCTGCGCCCGCCCCCCGCGGGGCTCCGTGGAGTTCAGCAGCACGACAAAGGGCTTTCCCAGCTCCTGCAGCTCCCGGATGACCCGCTCCTCCGCCTCCAGGTAGTCCTCCCGGGGGATGTCGGTGATGGTGCCGTCGGTGGTGATGACCACGCCCACAGTGGAGTGCTCCTCGATGACCTTGCGGGTGCCCAGCTCGGCGGCCTGGGCCATGGGGATCTCCTCCTCCAGCCAGGGGGTCATGACCATGCGGGGGGCATCCCCCTCCATCTGGCCCATAGCGCCCCGCACCATGTAGCCCACGCTGTCGATGAGCCGCACAGCGAAGCTGGCCCCGCCCTCCAGCGAGATGTCCACCGCCTCCTCCGGGACGAACTTCGGCTCCGCCGTCATAATGGTGCGGCCGCTGCCGGACTGGGGCAGCTCGTCGATGGCCCGCTCCCGGCGGTAGATATTGTCGATGCGGGGAATGACGCAGGTCTCCATGAAGCGCTTGATAAAGGTAGATTTTCCCGTGCGCACCGGCCCAAGCACGCCGATGAACAGTGACCCGCCCGTTCGGGTCGCAATATCCTGATACAGATCCGTATTTGTCATAGTAACCTCCAGGCGCTCTGGCTCGAATTTCGGCGAAGCCGCCGTTTTTTCTCCTGAGCCACTGTATGACAGCCTGGCCGGAAATATGCCGCAGGTGCTCCCCCGCTGTCTCTTGTGCGAATTGCACAAAGGCAGCGGTGTTTTTCAGCGGCGGTTTTCGCAAATAGCCGCTTTACAAATTCGTTTTCGCATGCTACTCTGTTATCACGCTAAATCACTAAAACAAACATGAGGAGATCAGACATGAAAAATAAGTTTTTTGCACTCTTTCTGACACTTTCCATGCTGCTTACGCTGTGCGCCTGCAGCGGCGGCGGCAAAGATGCCGCCGAGAGCGACATGGCCTACGTCAAGGACAAGGGTACTCTGGTTGTGGGCATCACCGAGTTCGAGCCGATGGACTACCAGAACGCGGACGGCAATTGGATCGGCTTTGATGCGGATATGGCCAAGGCCTTCGCAGAGAGCCTGGGCGTGAAGGCGGAGTTTCAGATCATCGACTGGGACAACAAGGTGTTCGAGCTGGACGGCAAGACCATCGACGTGGTGTGGAACGGCATGACCCTGACCGACGAGGTCAAAAGCGCCATGGCCTGCTCCAACGCCTACTGCAACAACACCCAGGTGGTGGTGGTCCCCGCGGACAAGGCAGACCAGTACCAGACCATCGACAGCGTGAAGGGCCTGTCCTTCGCCGTGGAGTCCGGCTCCGCCGGGCAGGCCGAGGTGGAGAAGCTGGGGGCCTCCCTCACCGAGGTCACCGATCAGGCCACCGCCGTTCTGGAGGTCTCCTCCGGCACCTCTGAGGCCGCCGTCATCGACTCCCTGATGGCCGGGGCCATGGTGGGACCCGGCACCAGCTACGCCGACCTGATCTACACCGTGTCGCTGAACGCCGAGGAGGGCGAGCAGTACGGCGTGGGCTTCCGCAAGGGCTCCGACCTGGCCGAGGCGCTCAACCAGTTCTTCCAGGACAGCTACAAGAGCGGCGACATGCTGCAGCTGGCCGAGACCTACGGCATCCAGGCCGCCATCGTGGCCCAGTAAGCCCCGGCGGCGCAGATCTCTCAGCATCCCGACCGGCGGGAGCGGAGGGTTGAGGGCCCTTCGCTTTCGCCGGACATTATGACGAAAAGGCGGTACCGCATATGCTCCTCACCGTTATCAGCGCCCTGAACGCAGGCTTTTTACAGACGCTGAAGCTATTTGCCATCACCCTCGTCGGCGCGGTCCCTCTGGGACTGGTGATCGCCTTCGGCTCCATGAGCCGCCTGACACCACTGCGCTGGCTGACCCGCACCGTGGTCTGGATCATCCGCGGCACCCCGCTGATGCTGCAGCTGATCATCCTCTACTACATCCCCGGCCGCGTCATGGGCACCAGCCCCTGGGGCAGCGGCGAGACCGGCCGCTTCGCCGCTGCCCCAGGGGC
>CAYSDG010000151.1:0-3749 GCA_964429705.1 uncultured Oscillospiraceae bacterium
TGTCACGCAGATAGTCGAAGCCCATCTCGTTGTTGGTGCCGTAGGTGATGTCGGCGGCATAGGCCTCCTGGCGCTGCTTCTTGTCCAGACCGTGGACGATCAGACCCACGGAGAGGCCCAGGAAGCGGTGGACCTTGCCCATCCACTCACTGTCGCGCTTGGCCAGGTAGTCGTTGACGGTGACGATGTGGACGCCCTTGCCGCTCAGCGCGTTCAGATAGGCGGGCAGGGTGGCCACCAGGGTCTTGCCTTCGCCGGTCTTCATTTCGGCGATGCGGCCCTGATGCAGCACCACGCCGCCAACCAGCTGCACCCGGTAGGGGCGCATCCCCAGGACGCGTACGCTGGCCTCGCGGGCGGTGGCGAAGGCCTCGGGCAGGATGTCATCCAGTGTTTCGCCATTGGCAAGGCGATCCTTGAATTCCACAGTCTTGGCGGCCAGCTGCTGGTCAGTCAGCGCCTGGAACTGGGGCTCCAGCGCCTCGATCTGGTCTACGATGGGGTAGATCTGCTTCAGCTCGCGGTCACTGTGACTGCCGAACAGTTTTGTTAAGAAACCCATTATTGGAACACTCCTTAGATAAGTGCAAAAATTCACACATAAATTCATTTTGCAGTATACCACAGAATTTTCTGCTTGCAAAGAGAAAAAAGGAAGATAACCCGTAAGTTAACAATTTAGTAAACATTTTTCCCATTTTTGCGGTCCTTGCAAAGAAAAGTCGGGGGTGATAGACTGGAAAAAACAAGTGTTGGGCGTATTTGCGGATGGTGCGGCACCTTTGCGTCAGAAAATGGCGAGCGATCAAAAAACAGGGCGCTCCAGCCGGTTGTAATCTGCCGGAAAAGGCGCTATAATCTATCATGGAAAGAAATGTCTATCCTAAGGAGGAAACCACCATGAAACTGATGGTGATCGATGGAAACAGTATCGTCAACCGGGCCTTTTATGGCGTGCGGCCCCTGACGACCCGGACGGGCCTGCATACCAACGCGGTGTACGGCTTTGTGGTGACGCTCCAGCGCCTGTTGGAGGAGGAGAAGCCGGATGCGCTCTGCGTTACCTTTGACCGGCGGGAGCCCACCTTCCGCCATCTGGAGTATGAGGGCTACAAGGCCCAGCGAAAGGGAATGCCAGAGGAACTGGCCCAGCAGATGCCGGTGCTGAAAGAGGTACTGGATGCCATGGACATCCCCCGCTATGAGCTGTCCGGATTCGAGGCGGACGACCTCATCGGCACCATCTCCCGCAAGAGCGAGGGGGCCGGTTGGGAGTGCGTGGTGGTGACCGGAGATAAGGACAGCTTGCAGCTTATCACGGACAAGACCAAGGTAAAGCTGGTCTCCTCCCGCATGGGACAGACCACCACCAGGGACATGACACCGGAGAGCTTTCGGGAGGAATATGGCTTCGATCCCATCCACATGGTGGACCTGAAGGCCCTGATGGGGGATGCCAGCGACAACATCCCCGGTGTTCCCGGCGTGGGGGAGAAGACGGCGATGGCCCTGGTGCAGAAATACGCCACGGTGGACGCTATCTATGCGGCTATGCCGGAGCTGGATGCCAAGCCGGGCGTTATCAAAAAGCTGGACGCGGGGGAGGAATCTGCCCGCATGAGCCATCATCTGGCCACCATTGTCACTGACGCGCCCATGGAATTTTCACCCCAGGATGCCCTGCGCCGCCCGGCAAAGCCGGAGCTGTACGATGTGTTCCTGAAGCTGGAGTTCTCCAAGCTCATTGAGAAGATGGGGCTTGCGGAGACCGCCCAGGAGAGCGAGGCAGAGCCGCAGGAGTTCACCGGCACCTGCGCCAGCGAGTTTGTCACTGACGCATCGCGCATGGAGGCGCTGCTGGAGATATTCCGGCAGCAGGAGCATGTTGTCTGCCTGACGCTGCCGGATCTGGGGGGCGTCTGTGTGGAATGGGGCACGGGGAGCGATAGCTTCGCCGCCATCTTCCTGCCCGACCGGCTGGACTGCTACAACGACTTTTTACGGCGCTTTTTTGCCGCCGCTGACATCAAAAAGGTATCCCATGAGGTGAAGGATCTGATGCGCCTCCTGCTGAGCGAGGGCATCCAGCCCGCGGGCTTTATTTTTGATACCGCTCTGGGGGGGTACCTTTTGGATGCTACGGCGGCAAAATACGACCTGGAGCAGTTGGGGATGACCTGGTTCAACACCGCCTTCCCCAAGGCCAAGGCATATCTGGAGCCGGACGCTTTTACCGCCATGGGGGCGTCTGCCGAGGCACTGGGGGCCTGGATGAGCCACACGGCTCTCATCGACGCGCTGTACGAGGCCATGCTGCCCAAGCTGCGGGAGACCGGAGTGGAGGAGCTGTACTTCACCGTGGAGATGCCACTGTGCCGGGTGCTGGCGGATATGGAGCTGGCTGGCTTCCGGGTGGATGCCCGGATGCTGCAGTCCTTCGGTGAGACCCTCAGCGCGGCCATCGCTGCGCTGGAGGAGCGGATCTACAGCTACGCGGGCCGCTTCAATATCAATTCCCCCAAGCAGCTGGGCGAGGTGCTCTTTGAGCGCCTGGGTCTGCCCGCCTATAAAAAGACCAAGACCGGCTACTCCACCAACGCCGAGGTGCTGGATAAGCTCCGGGGGACTCACCCCATCGTGGAAGAGGTGCTGGAGTACCGGCAGTATGCCAAGCTGAAGAGTACCTACGTGGATGGCCTTTTGAAGGTCATCGCGCCTGATGGCCGGGTGCGCACCAGCTTTCAGATGACGGTCACCGCCACAGGCCGCCTCAGCTCCACAGAGCCGAATCTGCAGAATATCCCCACCCGCACGGAACTGGGCAGTGAGCTGCGGCGCATGTTTGCCGCGGACGAGGGGAAGGTGCTGGTGGATGCGGACTACAGCCAGATCGAGCTGCGGCTGCTGGCCCATATCAGCGGTGATGAAGCGATGCAGGCGGCGTTTTTGTCCGGCGAGGATTTCCACACTGTCACGGCGGCCCATGTATTCGGCGTGCCGGTGGAGGCTGTTACCGCCGGGATGCGCCGGGCGGCCAAGGCGGTGAACTTCGGCATCGTCTACGGCATCTCCGCCTTTTCCCTGAGTCAGGACCTGGGCGTTACCGTCACGGAGGCCAAGGAGTATATGGATGCCTATTTCGCCCGCTTCCCGGGTGTAAAGACCTACATGGAGCAGGTGGTGGCCGAGGCGAAGGAGCGGGGCTATGTGGAGACGCTGCTGCACCGCCGCCGTGCGCTGCCGGAGATCAAGTCCAGCAATTTCAACATGCGCTCCTTCGGAGAGCGTGTGGCGCTGAATATGCCCATCCAGGGCACCGCAGCTGACATCATCAAGCTGGCCATGGTAAAGGTGTTTCGGCGGCTGGAGCAGGAGGGGCTGGAGGCAAGACTCATCATGCAGGTCCACGATGAGCTGATCGTAGAGTGCCCGGAGCGTGAGACGGAGCGGGTGAAGGCGCTGCTGACGGAGGAGATGGAGGGTGTGTTTGCCCTGGATGTTCCTCTGACCGCCGAAGCCCACAGCGGCAAAAACTGGCTGGAGGCCAAGTGATATGCTTCCAAGCGGCGGGGTCGCCTTGGATGAGCAGGATCGAATGAGGAGAAAACCATGAATTACAATATTGTTTCCATGACGAGTGAGCATCTGGACGCCATTGCGGAGCTGGAGCGGCGCTGCTTTTCAGATCCGTGGTCCCGGCAGATGCTGGTGGAGCATATGAAAAATGAGTGCGCCGCCACGATCGTGGC
>CAYSDG010000152.1:0-3689 GCA_964429705.1 uncultured Oscillospiraceae bacterium
GCTTCTGTCCGCCGGAGATCTGGTTGGGATAGGCGTCTGCCTTCTCCTCCAGGCCCACCCGGCGCAGCAGCTTGATGGCCTCCGCATCCGCCTCGTCCTGCTTCATCAGGCCGGTGCGCACAGGAGCCAGGGTGATGTTCTTCCGGATGGTCATGTTGGGAAACAGGTTGAAGTGCTGGAACACCATGCCCATCTGGCGGCGGACCACATCGATATTGGTCTTGGGATCCGTCAGCTCCACGCCGTCAAAGGTGATAGTGCCGGCGCTGGGATTCTCCAGCAGGTTCAGGCAGCGCAGGAAGGTGGACTTGCCGGAGCCAGAGGGACCGATGACCACGACCTTCTCACCGGGATAGATATGCTCAGAGATATTGTCCAGTACCAGATGGTCCCCGAAGGACTTGGACAGATTTTTAACGTCGATCACTTTGGCGCAGCCTCCTTTCCAGCTTGCCCTGCAGGGCGGTCAGACCGATCACGATGACCAGATACATCACAGCAATGCCGATATAGGGCGGCATATAGTCGAAGGTGGTACCGCCAATGGTGGAGGCATAGTAGGCCAGTTCCGTGCCGCCGATGGCCTGCACCAGAGAGGTATCCTTGAAAAGCGTGATGAACTCGTTGCCCAGAGAGGGCAGAATATTCTTGAATGCCTGGGGGATCACGATAAAGCGCATGGTGTCCAGGTAGCCCAGGCCCAGAGAGCGGCCCGCCTCGGCCTGTCCGGCATCCACGCTCATCAGGCCGCCGCGGACGATCTCCGCCACGTAAGCACCGGAGTTGATGCCCAGACCAATGATGCCCACCATAACCATATTGCGGCTGGTCTTAAAAATAACGAATGCCCAGATCAGCAGCTGCACCATCATAGGGGTGCCGCGGAAGATCGTGGTGTAGATCTGACAGAGCTTGTTGAGCAGCGCGAGGAAGATATTGTGCTGTCCGGGGCGCTGCTGGTCGTGCGCCGTGCGGATGATAGCCACCAGAACACCCAGCACAACGCCGAGGCACAGTGCCAGCACGGTCATCTCCAGCGTGGTGCCCAGACCTCTGAGATAGAGCTTCCAGCGGTCGCCGGTGATAAAGGCCTTCTCAAAGCGGGGACCAAGCTCCGCAAGCCACGTGATCAAAGATTGGATCATGGGACCCTCCTTAGACAAAATAATAGATTACAAAAATGCAGGAACAGGCGGCCAAACGGCCGCCCTGCCCTGTACGATCTTACTCGGCGGTGATGTACTTGTCCACGATGGACTGGAAGGTACCGTCGTCCTTCAGCTCGGCCATGGCGCCGTTGACAGCGTCCAGCAGAGCGGAGTTGCCCTCACCCACAGCGATAGCGTAGTCCTCAACGACCCACTCGCCGTCCAGGATCTTCAGACCCTCATTGGCAGCCACAAAGGACTTGGCGGGCTCGTTGTCGATGATGACTGCATCGATCTGGCCGTTGGCCAGAGCCATAACAGCCAGAGCGCCGGTGTCATAGGCGGTGACATGGTCCTCGCCGTAGCCGCCGTTCTCAACGGTGTCGGAGGCGTAGATGTAACCGGTGGTAGCCTTCTGGCAGCCGATCATCTCAGCGTTAGCCAGGTCGTCGATAGACTGGATAGCGGAACCCTCCTTGACGATGACCACCTGCACGCCGGTGGCGTAGCTGTCGGAGAAATCCATGACCTCGTCACGGTCCTCAGTAACGGTGATACCGGCCATAGCGATGTCGCTCTTGCCATTCTGCACGGCCAGCAGGGCGGCGTCGAAGCCCAGGTCCTCAATGACCAGCTCCAGGCCCAGCTTCTCGGCGATGGCGGCGGCCACTTCCACATCGATGCCGATGTAGCTGCCGTCGTCAGCGATCATCTCATAAGGAGGGAAATCGGCGCTGGTAGCCATGTACAGCTTGCCATCCTCCACGGTGGTGAAGGCGGCGTCGCCGCTGTTGGCGCTGTTGTCAGAATTGTCAGAACCGCTGTTGTTGTTTGCGGTGTTGCCGCCGCAGGCTGCCAGGCTCAGCATCATGGCCATTGCCAGAAGCATAGTAATGATCTTCTTCATGATAAAACTTCCTTTCATATCTTGCATATCTTTGAAATGATTTGACCCATCATTTTCCAACGGGATGGTAGGAGCATAGCACCACGGCGGCGGTTTGTCAATAGTTTTTAGAAAAATAATGAATAATTATTTATTTTGTTTTTCACCAACCCCTTATTTTGTCGGATACATTCACAAAAACCGCGGCAGATTTTGTGCATTTTCGCCATTCGCAAAAGAATATTCATGTATATACACGTTGCATGCATGACTTTCCACCTCTACCGCCCTACAGCGCTTCATCCTTCAAGCCCGCCCTCCACGGATCGCCTTTGCTTTTTCTGCCGGATATGGTATACTGAGAAAAACCTATGAGGGAGGGTATTCTGATGAAAGTACTGCTGCTCAATGGCAGCCCCCACGAGAAGGGCTGCACCTACACCGCTCTGACCGAGATCGCAGGCGCTTTGGCCGCCGACGGCGTGGACACCGAGATCCTCTGGCTGGGGCGGGACGCTACCATCGGCTGCACCGCCTGCGGGGCCTGCAGCAAGCTGGGCAAGTGTGTCCACGATGATGTAGTCAATGTGGCCGCCGAGAAGATGAAGACCTGCGACGGCCTCATCGTCGGCGCCCCTGTCCACTACGCCGCCGCCAGCGGACATATCACCTGCGCACTGGACCGGCTCTTCTACTCCGCCGGACACACCATGCGCTATAAGCCCGCCGCCGCCATTGTCTCCGCCCGCCGGGCCGGTACCACCGCTGCTCTGGATCAGCTCAACAAATATTTCACCATCTCCCAAATGCCCATCGTCTCCTCCTGCTACTGGAACATGGTTCACGGCAGCCGCCCCGAGCAGGTGGCACAGGACGAGGAGGGCGTTTGCATCATGCGTACCCTGGGCCACAACATGGCATGGCTCTTAAAGTGCATTGCCGCCGGACAGGCCGCAGGGCTCGCCGCCCCCACCCAGGAACCCCGGGTGTGGACAAACTTCATTCGATAAAACTCCAAAACGCAAAAATATCCCGCCCGAATGGGTGGGATATTTTGATATACTCACTTTCTCTGCTCCAGCTGTCCCAGGTCATAGGGCGTGGTCTGGTAGACAAAATAGTTCAGCCAGTTGCTGTAGAGCAGGTTGGCGCAGGAGCGCCAGGTCACTCTGGGCGGCCGGGTGTCGTCATTATCGGGGTAGTAGTTGACGGGAACGTCAATGGGCTTTCCAAGGCCCTTATCCCGCAGATACTCCTGCTCCAGCGTCCCCGCGTCGTACTCGCTGTGGCCGGTGATGAAGATCTGCCGCCCGCACTCCGTGGAAACAGCGTAGACCCCCGCCTCCGGCGAGGTTGCCAGGATCTTCAGCTCCGGCACCTTCTCAATATCCTCCCGGCGCACGGTGGTGTGGCGGGAGTGTGGCACCATGAATACATCGTCGCTGCCCCGGAAGAGCATGTTGCTTCGCCGCTCCACCACATGGGGGAATACACCGAACAGCTTCTTTTCCAGAGGATATTTGGGGATGCCATAGTGGTAGTACAGCCCCGCCTGGGCGCCCCAGCAGATATGGAATGTGCTGTGGACATGGGTCTTGCTCTCTCCATAAGGCCCCGCCGCGGCGTGGCCGGAAAGGACAAAGCCCACCAACTGT
>CAYSDG010000153.1:0-3686 GCA_964429705.1 uncultured Oscillospiraceae bacterium
GGGTAGGTCCTGGTATGCGGGTGCTGGATCTGGGCTGCGGCAGCGGCATTCTGTCCATTGCTTCCCTGCTGCTGGGGGCAGAGCATGCCTTTGCCTGTGATATTGATGAGAAGGCTGTCCCTGTGGCCTATGAAAACGCCGCACTAAACGGAGTGGACCGGGACCGGTACACCGTCCGCGCCGGAGATGTTACCTCCGACAGCAAGCTTCGCCGGGAGATGGGGGATGGGTACGACATCGTGCTGGCGAACATCGTCTCCGACGTGATCATCGCTCTGGCCCCCACTGTGCGCCCTCTGATGAAGGAGGGCGGCGTGTTCATCTGTTCCGGCATCATCGACGACCGGGCCGAGGAGGTCAAGGGTAAGCTGCTGGAGAACGGCTTTGCCATCGAGGAGGAGAATCAGTCCGAGGGCTGGTTCAGCTTTGTGTGCCGCTGAGGAAAGGGAGAGGTGAGCCATGAACTATGGCAGAGAGTTTACCATCCGTACGAAGGATCTGCAGTATTTTCGCCAGGATCTGATGCTGGAGAAGCGGAAGGCGCTGGTGGTGCTGTGCGGCATATTTGGCGCCATAGTTGCCTGGGGCTACCTCCGCTGGGCGGGCCATGACATGGGAGCTTTCGGCGAGGTGGTGACTGCGCTGTTCGCGGGTGCGGCCTCTCTGGAGGGCCTGATGCTGAGCATGATCGTGGTCAATAACAGCAAGGTCAAGGGCGTGATGCGCCGAATGGGCAAGAGCAGCTACCGCCAGTCGGTGGAGATCGATGGCTTCGGCGTCCATGCTGTGGTGGACGGCAAGCGGGAGAAGGTCGGCTTTGACAAGCTGGCGCGGGTGAAGGAGACGGCCCGGGCCTTCTATGTGTTCTACAGCCAGGAACAGGCCTGGCTCCTGCTCAAGGACCAGATGGACGATGAGAAGGCGGAGTGTGCCCAGCTGCGGGAAATCTTCCGGGCGCTGGTGCCCTCCAGCCAGCTGAAGCTGATGAAGTAAACATAAAACGGACAATACCCGGAAGAGCTACCGCTCTTCCGGGTGTTTGTGATTTGCGTGGAGGGGAGGAAGTGCCGCCCCTGTTTCACGTGAAACCAAACCCGGGCAGGATAGCGTTGCTGAAAATCAGAGAGTCTGATACAATAGGACTGATAACAGGAACGAACCGATATATCGGATCAGATTTTTGATTTGCGATCAATATCAGAGGATGCATATGAAAAGGAAATTTAGTTTTTCAACGACACAGCTCATTATGCTCAGCTTCTTTTTGGCGATCCTGATTGGAAGTGCCATACTTGCACTTCCGGTTTGTTCTGCCGATACGCAGTCTGTGGCGTATATGGATGCGCTTTTTACGGCAACAACATCCGTTTGTGTCACCGGCCTTGTAACGCTGCCAACGGTTTCCTCGTGGAGCATATGGGGACAGATCGTGATTCTGCTTTTGATCCAAATCGGCGGCCTGGGCGTGATCACCATAATGTCTGGACTGATGATCAGCCTGCATCGAAAAATGGGGCTCAGGGACAGGCTGCTGATCCAGGATGCCTTCAATCTCAATTCCCTGTCCGGAGTTGTCCGCTTTATCAAGAAGGTGCTGGTCGGGACATTGACCGTTGAGGCGATCGGCGCGGTTTTATATATGACGGTTTTTGTTCCCCAATACGGGACCAAGGGAATATGGATCTCTGTTTTCAATTCTGTATCTGCCTTTTGCAACGCGGGGATCGATATTATTTCTGAAAACAGCCTATGTGACTATGCGTTGGATCCGGTGGTCAATTCTGTGACCAGCGCATTGATCATTCTGGGAGGGATCGGCTATATTGTCTGGTGGGATGTGATCCGGGTACTGAAAAGTATTCGTCAAAAGGGGTTGAAATGCTGCCGCGATTTGACCCTGCACAGCAAGATCGTCCTGACGACTACAGTGGTTTTACTCGCTGTGGGAACGGTGTCCTTCTTCATATTGGAATATGATAATCCGCTTACGATGCAGGGACTTCCTCTTTTTGACAGACTGCAGATCTCTTTCTTCCAATCCGTAACAACACGAACAGCCGGGTTTGCGACTGTACCGCAGCAGGATCTGACAAATGCTTCTGCGGTCGTCTCGCTTTTCCTGATGTTTATCGGCGGCTCTCCGGTCGGAACAGCAGGCGGTGTAAAAACCTCTACCATGGCGGTGCTGTTCTGCGCAGCCATGGCGACCATAAAAGGTGAGGACGAGGTCGTTCTGTTTCACAGAACGGTGAAAAAACAGACGATCAGCAAGGCGGTCGCTGTGGTCAGTGTTTCGTTTATGACATTACTTACGGCGACGCTCCTGCTTTCTGCGCTCACCGGCGCGGATATTATGGATGTTATGTATGAAACGGTGAGTGCGACGGCAACCGTGGGTCTGACACGCGGCTTCACGCCAACGCTGAATGGGGTGGGCAAGCTGATCGTTATTGTGACCATGTACCTTGGCAGGATTGGTCCGATCTCGCTTTTGATCGCGTTCAATACCAAGCAGCAGAAGAAAAATGTCGTTAAAGATCCAATGGAAGAGATCAGCGTTGGATGATGGCGAACGGAAGGAGATTCGTATGAGCAGGAATAAAACATATGCCGTTTTTGGTCTGGGCAGATACGGTATGTCCGTTGCGCGGGAGCTTGTCGCGAACGGAATGGAGGTCATGGCAGTCGATATTGATCTGGACATCGTGAATGCGGCCAGTGCGGAGATCCCGTACTGCAAGTGCGCCGATGTTACAGATGCGGAGACCATAAAGCAGCTTGGAATTTCGAATATGGACGTTGTCATCATTGCAATGGCCACGCATTTGGAAGCGAGTGTCATGGCGACCATGCTGTGCAGGGAGGTCGGCGTTGAGACGATCATTGTCAAATGTGCCAGTGAGATGCACTGCAGGATCCTGAGCAGAGTTGGAGCGGATCGCGTTGTATTTCCGGAAAATGAGTCTGGTATCCGTTTGGCAAAGAATCTGCTGAGTTCCGGTTTTGTCGATCTTGTAGAGCTGTCCAACGAGGTTTCTATGGTTGAGCTGGAGGTCAGAACGGAGTGGGTTGGAAAGAATTTGATGGAGCTGGATCTCCGGAAGAAGTACTCTGTCAATGTCGTGGCGATCGTTCAGGGCAGAGAGGTAACGACCAATATCGACCCCGAGCAGCCTTTGCAGGCGGCAATGAGGCTCGTTGTCATTGCGAATCGGGAACGCCTGAAAAAGCTGCGCTGATCATAAAAGAATAAAAACACGGTCAGGAGCGCTATACTCCTGACCGTGTTTGCTTTGGTCATTACTTCTCAGCGGTGAACTGGTCCTTGCCCACGGCGCAGAGCTCACACTGGAAATCAGCGGGCAGATCCTCCCACTTCACACCGGTGGCCTCCTCGTCGTAGACCCAGCCGCACACGTCGCAGACATATTTCATATGGCAGTCCTCCGTTTGGGTTTCAGCTTACTTGAAGTAGCGATCCAGCAGACCCTTCAGAGCCTTGCCGTGACGGGCTTCGTCGCGGGCCATCTCATGGACGGTGTCGTGGATGGCGTCCAGACCGTTCTTCTTGGCGCACAGGGCCAGGTCGAACTTGCCGGCGGTAGCGCCGAACTCGCAGTCCACGCGCCAAGCCAGGTTGGCCTTGGTGTCGGCCTTCATGTTGCTCTCCAGATCCTCGCCCAGCC
>CAYSDG010000154.1:0-3557 GCA_964429705.1 uncultured Oscillospiraceae bacterium
CCTGACCAGCCTTGGTCTTGGGCTCGATGGCAACGCGGATAACGGGCTCGGGGAACTCCATGGACTCCAGGATGATGGGGTGCTTCTCATCGCACAGGGTATCACCGGTGGTGGAGTTCTTCAGACCGACAACGGCGGCGATGTCACCGGCGTAGACAGTCTCGATATCCTCACGGTGGTTGGCGTGCATCTGCAGGATGCGGCCGATACGCTCCTTCTGACCCTTGGTGGAGTTCAGAACAGAGGTACCAGTGCTCAGGCTGCCGGAATAGACACGGACGAAGGACAGACGGCCCACATAGGGGTCAGTCATGATCTTGAAAGCCAGAGCGGAGAAGGGTGCGTCGTCGCTGGACTCGCGAACATCCTCCTCACCACTGTTGGGATTGACGCCCTTGATGGCCTCAATGTCAGTGGGAGCGGGCATGTAGTCAACGATAGCGTCCAGCAGCTTCTGAACACCCTTGTTCTTGTAGGAAGTACCGCAGACCACGGGGATCATCTCCACAGCGCAGGTAGCCTTGCGGATAGCGGCACGGATGCGGTCCTCGGGGATCTCCTGACCCTCCAGGTACATCTCCATGATCTCATCATCGAACATGGAAACAGCATCCAGCAGCTTCTCACGGTACTCGTTGGCCAGATCCACCATATCAGCGGGGATCTCCTCAACGCGCAGGTCCTGACCCATCTCGTCGTAGTAGACGTCGGCCTTCATCTCCACCAGGTCGATGATGCCGCGGAAGTCAGCTTCCTTGCCGATGGGCAGCTGGATGGGCACAGCGTTGCAGCGCAGGCGATCGTCGATCATGCGCAGAACGTTGAAGAAGTCGGCACCCATGATGTCCATCTTGTTGACGTAGATCATGCGGGGGACCTTGTACTCATCAGCCTGACGCCAAACAGTCTCGGACTGGGGCTCAACACCGCCCTTGGCGCACATAACGGTCACGGAACCGTCCAGCACGCGCAGGGAACGCTGGACCTCAACGGTGAAGTCCACGTGGCCGGGGGTGTCGATGATGTTCAGACGGGTCTGAGGGAACTGGCCCTTGGTACCGGACCAGTAGCAAGTGGTAGCGGCAGAGGTGATGGTGATACCACGCTCCTGCTCCTGGGCCATCCAGTCCATGGTAGCAGTACCTTCGTGGGTCTCACCGATCTTATAGTTAACACCGGTGTAGTACAGGATACGCTCGGTAGTAGTGGTCTTACCAGCGTCGATGTGAGCCATGATACCGATATTTCTGGTGTTTTCCAGAGTAACTTTTCTAGCCATAGCTCTACCTCTCCTAAATTACCAGCGGAAATGGGCGAATGCCTTGTTGGATTCGGCCATCTTGTGGACGTCCTCGCGCTTCTTCACGGAGGAACCGGTATTGTTGGCGGCGTCCATGATCTCGTTGGCCAGACGCTCAGCCATGGTGCGCTCGCTGCGAGCGCGGGAGTATGCGGTCAGCCAGCGCAGACCCAGGGTCTGACGGCGGGCGGGACGAACATCCATGGGGACCTGATAGGTGGAACCACCCACGCGGCGAGACTTGGTCTCAACGCTGGGCATGATGTTGTCCATAGCGGTGGTGAAAACGTCCAGGGGCTCGTTGCCGGTCTTCTCCTTGACGATGTCAAAGGCACCGTAAACGACCTTCTGGGCCACGCCCTTCTTACCATCCAGCATGATGCTGTTGACCAGCTTGGTCACCAAGACGCTGTTGTAGATAGGATCGGGCAAAACTTCTCTCTTGGGAACATTACCTCTTCTGGGCACGATGCTTCCCTCCTTCATTATTTTTTATGAAATCATAGGTACTCTCCGGGTAACCCTACCCGGCGTTGGCCTGCCAAAGAGGCATCGTCACAGTTTATCGTAAAAAACTATGTCAACCTATTCGGCAAAGCGCTCATTTTGCATACCGGCCGTTCAGCCGGCACACAGGCCGTTCAGGCAGCGGTGATTACTTGGACTTGGGGCGCTTAGCACCGTACTTGGAACGACCCTGCTTACGGTTCTGAACACCCTGAGCATCCAGAGTACCACGGATAATGTGGTAACGGACACCGGGCAGGTCCTTAACACGGCCGCCGCGGATCATGACCACGGAGTGCTCCTGCAGGGAGTGGCCAACACCGGGAATATAGGCGGTGACCTCGTAGCCGTTGGTCAGCTTCACACGGGCGATTTTACGCAGTGCGGAGTTGGGCTTCTTGGGGGTAGAGGTACGAACAGCAGTGCAAACACCGCGCTTCTGGGGAGAAGGCAGATTGGTCTCCTTATTCTTCAGGCTGTTCAGACCGAACTGCATTGCAGGGCTGTTGGACTTGTAGGTAGCCTGTTCTCTGCCCTTGCGAACCAACTGGTTGAAAGTAGGCATAGTTTTCTCCTTTCTCAAATAGTGGGAGCTGTCGCTCCGATTTATTTTTTGCAGAATATCAAAATAATATTCTGAAAAAACCGATCACATTTCAGCTTGCTTCAACAGGGCCACTACCGCAGCACCCACCTGAATACCGGCAGCCTGTCCCAGCTCACGCATGGTGAACTCCTCGTTGACAGGGATACTGCCTCCGGCACACTGCTGCGCCAGGGGCGCTGTCATGGCCGGGTCGGCGTCTGCCGCCAGGAACAGCATCTGTACCAGACCATCCCGGACGGCCCGGCGGGATTGCTTCACGCCGATCACCTTTTCCTTGGTCCGCAGCTTCTCCAGCACAGTGAACCCTCCTGCTTGACACGCTAAAAATCCACGGGTCTATGCCCGCGCATTTTTGAATTATAGCAGAGAGTCCCCTTTCCGTCAAGTACTTTTTCGCCAAAAATTTTTACTGTTTTCCGGCGATGCACCTCACATTTTGTGCGCAATGCGCAGGCGGCGGGGATCCCTGCCTCGCAAAAAGCCCTGCGGCGTTTATCGGCAGCACAAAGCGGACGCCGCTCACACGGCGTCCGCTCCGGATCATTTCAGTATTGCAGTACAGCAGAGCTGTGGAATCAGTCCTCGGTCTGGAAATCCATCTCGCCGGACTCCGGCTCAACGTTCTCCATCAACTCCTCCACAGCGCTCTCCTCCAGCTCGCTGACCTCCTCGGTCTCTGCCTCCACAGGACCGGGCACGACCTTCTCCGCGATGTCGCGGTAGGCGTCGATACCAGCGCCTGCGGGGATCAGCTTACCGATGATGACGTTCTCCTTCAGACCGATCAGGTGGTCGACCTTGCCCTTGATGGCGGCCTCGGTCAGGACCTTGGTGGTCTCCTGGAAGGAAGCGGCGGACAGGAAGGAGTCGGTCGCCAGAGATGCCTTGGTGATACCCATCAGCAGCTGGGTGACCTCTGCCTTGCGCAGGGGCTCGCCGTCCTCGCGGACCTCACCGGCGGCGGTGCGCTCCTCGATGTCCTTGTCGGCATCGTACAGATCCAGCACATCCACCATTGCGCCGCTGAGGAGCTTGGTGTCACCGGCATCCTCCACGCGGCACTTGCGCATCATCTGGCGGACGATGACCTCGATATGCTTATCGTTGATGTCAACGCCCTGCTGACGGTACACGCGCAGAACT
>CAYSDG010000155.1:0-3534 GCA_964429705.1 uncultured Oscillospiraceae bacterium
CGGTGGAGTTGCTGGTCTCGGTGTTCACTGCGGGCTCTTCCTTCTCAGTGGGCTCAGTGGGAGTCTCAGGAGTCTCGGTGGGAGTCTCGGGAGTCTCAGTGGGGGTCTCGCCGTTCAGCTTAGCCTTATCAGCCAGGCTGGTGGAACCGAAGCCGACCTCTTCCAGCCACTCAGTGGGATAGCCCAGGGTAGTGGAGGAACCGTCCTCGTTGATCATCATACCATCATAGTAGTGGCCCAGCAGCTCCCAGGCGAAGTTCCACCAAGTGGTATTCAGCTCGTTCATGTTGTTGTTGACATACTCGGTCACCAGAGCCTTAGCGCCCTCCAGGTCACCGGCGTTGTACAGAGCCATAGCCTGTGCGTCGATGTCAGCCTGCTCAGCAAAATACTTAGCCTCGATCTCAGCCTTGCGCTCGCGGATCACGGGATACATAGCATCCCAGTTCAGGTTGGCATAGTTGTTGACCAGGTTGAAGGCCCACCAAGAGCAGCTCTGGTCGAAGTTCTTGCGGTCACCGGTGGACCACTCAACGGGGACCTCGGTGGTACCAGCATAGATGGGGGTGTAAACGGTGGTGTCAGGAGAATCCTCGCCGAACCACAGAACGGAACCCAGCTCGCCGGGCATGTCGGGACGCAGCTCAGCCACGAAGCTGTAGGAGCAGCGGAACTGCGCGATCTCGCGCTCCCAATCCTCCTCAGCAGCGCTCTCGGGCTTCATCTTGCCGCTGACCTGCCAACGGGTAGGATTGTGGAAGGGACCAGCTGCCAGGCCCTGGGTCAAATCATACTCAGTGCCCTCCAGGTGGTCGCTGTAGATGTCCATGATGTTCTGGACGGTAACGGGCTCATCGGGAACGATGCTGAAATCGTAGTGAGTCCACTTGTCCACGACCTCGAACTCCTGAGAGGGAGCCAGCAGGCTGAACGCACGCCACTCGCGGCGGCTGGCGTAGAACATATAACCATAGGGGTTGGGGTTGAAAATGTTGGTGTAGTTAAACTCCTCACCCTCCTTGTACAGACCCATCTCGATGGGCAGAGCGGTGATGTCGGTGGACCACATGTAGTTCTCGGTATCGTTGAAGTCGATCACGCCGATGCGGGAACGGTTTGCGCCAACAAACACCTGATCGTCGGGCACACGGCGGGCTGCCCAGTGAGCGCCGGGCTTGCCGCTGTCAGCAGTCCACAGGGGGCCGCCGCCAATGACCTCGAAGATCCACACTTCGTCCTTATCAGCCACCAGCAGGCACTCGCCGCCGTCGCAGTAACCATACTGCTCAGCCAGAGCACCCATGACCTCCACGCACTCGCGGGCGGTGGAAGCGCGCTGCAGACCCAGCATCTGTAGGTTGGCGATAACGAACAGACCGTTGGGGCTGTTGATATCCCAGTTGCCGCTCCAGGTAAACTCACTGATAACAACGCCCTTCTCGTTCATGAAGGGATAGGCGATGTTGAAATAGGTGTAGGTCTCAGCGACCTGGGGGATCTGGCCCACCAGCTCGACCTCGGACTTGGTAGCGCCGCAGGGATCGCGATAGATGTCGACCATCTCGCCCTCTGCATGGGTGCCGCCCTCGATCACCTGGATCCGGTGATCATACCAGCCGTCGCAGGTATGGGCCACCATGGTGGAACCGGTAGCGGAGGCATCCTTACCGACTGCCACGGTCGTACAGGCCTGTGCCACAAAGGTAGACGCCAGCATCATCGTTGCGATCAACGTACATAGTACTCGTCTAAAAGTTTTCATAATTCCTCTCCTGATCTTTCTCTTGTTTTAAGATTTTTACTCGGGTCTTACGCGAGGGTCTTCCCAAAACGGTTTCGCACCAACTCCCTTCCCCTTTTGCCGTGCCGTAATTAAGCGGTCCGCAGTTTCTCCTTACTTACTGGTGGTATCTCCGTCTGATGCAGTGGTCTGCTGGGTCGGATCTATCGAATTCGCTGCGGCGATCTCATCCACCTTAGCGGCATAGGTCTCATAATAATTGTCCCAATCAACGCTCTCCATCGCCTCGTCGTAGGTCACTGCGGAGGCGCTTCTTTTTTCTACAAGGAACTGATTGAGATATTCCTTGGCCACATCGACCTTCTTGCTCTCATCCTCCCGCAGCGCTGCCAGCAGGTCGCGGCGCAGGATGATGTGGAAGCCATAGTCGCTCTGTACCAGGTCGCTGATCTCGCCGGGCTGCAGCAGCAGCGCGGCGCTTTCAAATTCCGGAACCATGCTGCCCTCGGTATAGATGTAACCCGTGGGGTTGCTCTCCCGGCCCGGGTCCTCGCTGTACTGGTCAGCCAGCGTATCGAAGAGCGCTGTGGGGTCATCCGCGTCCTTCAGCTGCTGCAGCAGCTCCTCCGCCAGATTATACTGCTCACGCACCTCGTCCGGCGTCAGGTTATCTCCGGTCTCCATATTCTGTGTGGCGATCAGGATGTGATCGGCATAAACTGCGAAGTCGTTATACTCCTCCTCCGCAAGGTACATGTCGCTTTCCGGATCAAACACCTTATCCAACAGATTCATGTACAGGTAGCTGGCCGCGGAGATACGGTCAAAATTCTCCCGGCTGATGCCCAGCATCTGCAGATAGCTGACAAATTCGTCCTTGCCGCCCATCTCCTCCACAGCCTTTTGGAAATTGTTCTCAATATCCACCTCGTTGGCTGTGGTCAATCCGGCGTTCTTTTCCGCCGCCAACTCCTCGATCGCCATATAATACTTAATGGTCTGCTCCGCCTGTGCTCTGGCGTAATCCATCAGCGGCATACTTGCGTATTCCGCGCTCCAGTCCACCGTGCCGGTCTCCTTGTTGACACAGGTGCTGTACATGCCATAGTTGCTGTAATCATACATGATATTGTATTCGATCGTGCTGCAGACATAGCTGAGCCAATAGAAATACAGTTCCGCGGGCACCTCGGTCTGCCCCACAGTCATAACGATCTTATCCTGCGGAATGCCAGTGATGTCGTAGAAGATCGTCGGCTGTACCTCTACCTCGCTGCCGCTCTCATCGTCCTTCTGCTGCGAACAACCAGCCAGCATCGACAGCGCCAGGGCCGCCGCCAGCAACATACTGATCCACCGTTTCACGCCTGATTCCTCCCATTCCTTATGGTTCATCCACAATTCGTAGCTCATTATACATCCCGGATTTCCATTTTGTCAATTTCATACACATCGCTTTCGAGGCCATCCTTTGTTTTTTGGCGGATACACTAATTCTATTTGTAATTTTATGTAGAAAACGCCGATTTTTTTGTTTCTGTTCCGCTCGCAGTTCTATCTGCAATGAACATTTATACACATTGTGCGCACGCTGTTTCCACAGGCCGCTGCTTCTTCTCTCCTCTTCAATGACAGGTTTCTCCATATTTCCACATGTCACGCTCTCACAGACATCTTTGTTCTGTTGATACAAAAAGAAACGGTATGGCATAAGCCATACCGTTTCTCTCTTATTGCTGGGATCAATCGTAATAGACGCGGTCAGCGGGGGCGGTATTGGGGTTATGATAGTA
>CAYSDG010000156.1:0-3516 GCA_964429705.1 uncultured Oscillospiraceae bacterium
CCGCCTATGGCAACATCATCTGCCGCTGTGAGCAGATCAGCGAGGGGGAGATCCTGGACGCGATCCACCGTGTCCCCGGCGCAAAGTCGGTGGACGGCGTGAAGCGCCGCACCCGGGCCGGTATGGGCCGCTGCCAGGGCGGCTTCTGCGCGCCCCGTGTTATGGAGATCCTGTCCCGTGAGCTGGGGGTGCCCCAGACAGAGCTGACCAAATCCGGCGGCGACTCGAAGCTGCTGGTGGGCAAGACGAAGGAGGGCTTATAATGGAACAGTTTGATATTATTGTTGTCGGCGGCGGCCCGGCCGGTCTTGCCGCCGCCATTGCGGCAAAGAAGCGGGGCGCGGAGCGGGTGCTGATCCTGGAGCGCGACCGTGAGCTGGGCGGTATTCTGAACCAGTGCATCCACAACGGCTTCGGCCTGCATACCTTCGGCAAGGAGCTGACTGGCCCTGAGTATGCCGCGGCCTTTATCGAGCAGGTGGAGCCGCTGGGCATCCAGGTCCGCCTGAACACCATGGTGCTGGACATCTCCAAAGAGCTGGTGGTCACCTGCACCAGCCGGACCAACGGTCTGGAGCAGCTGCGGGCCACGGCGGTGATCCTGGCTATGGGCTGCCGGGAGCGGTCCCGCGGCGCGCTGAATATCCCAGGCTTCCGCTGCGCGGGGATCTACTCCGCAGGCGCGGCCCAGCGCCTGGTGAACATGGAGGGCCTGATGCCCGGCCGCGAGGTGGTGATCCTGGGCTCCGGCGATATCGGCCTGATCATGGCCCGTCGCATGACGATGGAGGGGGCCAAGGTCAAGGCTGTGGCCGAGGTGCTGCCCTATTCCGGCGGCCTGAAGCGAAATATCGTTCAGTGCCTGGACGACTACGGCATCCCCCTGAAGCTGAGCCATACCGTGGTGGACATCCACGGTGTGGAGCGGGTAGAGGGCGTGACCCTGGCGGAGGTCGGCCCTGACCGGAAGCCCATCCCCGGTACGGAGGAGTATATCCCCTGCGACACCCTGCTGCTGTCTGTGGGCCTGCTGCCGGAGAACGAGCTGACCCGCGATGCGGGGATCGAGATGGACCGCGTGACCGGCGGCGCTGTGGTGTCCGACGATTTCTCCACCTCTCTGCCCGGTGTGTTTGCCTGTGGCAACGTGCTGCATGTCCATGATCTGGTGGACTTCGTCTCCACCGAGGCGGCCCGCGCCGGCGAGAGCGCTGCGGAGTATGTTCTGGGCAAGAGCCAGGGGGCGCGGGAGATCCCTCTGCATGGCAGAAACGGCGTGCGCTACACGGTGCCCCAGCGGCTGCACCCGGAAACCATGCCGGAGTCCCTGGTGGTGCGTTTCCGCGTGGCTGAGCCGATGCGGGACCGCTATGTATCTGTATATTATGATGATGTGCGCGCCCAGCACCGGAAAAAGAGGGTGATGGCTCCCGGCGAGATGGAGTCCGTGACCCTGCGGCGGGAGGACATCCCCGCCGACACGAGAGAGATCGTGGTGTGCATTGAGGAGGAATAAGCGATGAAACGTGATCTCACCTGTATTGGCTGCCCTCTGGGCTGTGCGCTGCATGTCTCCGGCGAGGGGGAGAACCTCGCGGTCACCGGCAATACCTGCCCCAGGGGCGAGGTCTATGCCAAGACGGAGTGTACCGCTCCGGTCCGCTGCTTTACCGGTACTGTAGCCCTGGTGGGCGGCGCGCTGCCCGTTGTCTCGGTGAAGACTGCCCAGGATGTGCCCAAGCAGTCGATCTTCGCTGTGGCCGAGGCGGCGCGGAGCGTCCGCGTGCAGGCGCCTGTGGCCATCGGCGATGTGGTCTGCGAGAATGTGGCAGGTACCGGCGTGGCGCTGGTGGCCACCAAGGCTGTTCTGGCAGCACTGTGATATAAGGGGAAAAATAAACGGCCCGGCGGAGCAGGTTTGCTGCTCCGCCGGGCTTTTGCCGTGTCCGGGCGTATTACGCACCGGCAAACTGGCTGTTATAGAGCTTGGTGTAGAAGCCGTTCTGCCGCAGCAGAGTCTCGTGATCCCCCTGCTCCACCACGGTGCCGTCCTTCATCACCAGGATGACATCGGCATTCTGGATCGTGGAGAGGCGGTGGGCAACGATGAAGCTGGTGCGGCCCTGCATCATCTGGGCGAAGGCGGACTGAATCTTGATCTCCGTGCGGGTGTCAATGGAGGAGGTGGCCTCGTCCAGGATCAGCATGGGGGGCAGGCAGAGCATGACCCGGGCGATGCACAGCAGCTGCTTCTGACCGGCGGAGATGGTGTCGCCGTTTTCTCCGATGACGGTGTCATAGCCCTGGGGCAGGCGGCGGATGAAGGAATGGGCGTGTGCCAGCTTGGCAGCGGTCTCGATCTCCTCCAGGGTGGCGTCTGGGCGGCCATAGGCGATATTGTCCCGGATGGTCCCGGCCTTCAGCCAGGTGTCCTGCAGCACCATGCCGATGCTGCCCCGGAGGGAGCGGCGGGTCAGATCGCGCACATCGGTGCCATCCATGTAGATGCCGCCCTTGTCCACATCGTAGAAGCGCATCAGCAGATTGATGAGGGTGGTTTTGCCGCAGCCGGTGGGGCCGACGATGGCCACCCGCTGGCCGGGCTGCACGGAGAGGGTGAAGCCGTCGATCAGGGGCCGGTCCGGCGTGTAGCGGAAGGACACGTCCCGCAGCTCCACACTGCCGCTGCTGTGCAGTGTGACGGCATCTGCCTTCTCCGGGACCTGATCCGGCTGGTCCAGCAGCTCGAAGATGCGGCCTGCGCAGGTCAGGGCATTCTGCAGCTCGGTGACCACGCCGCTGATCTCATTGAAGGGTTTGGCGTACTGGCTGGCGTAGCTGAGGAAAACACTCAGCTGGCCCACGGTGATGCCGCCGCCGATGGCGTAGAGGGCGCTGATCAGGCTGACACCTGCGTATACGATGTTGTTGACAAGGCGGGTGCTGGGATTGGTCAGGCTGGAGAAGAAGGTGGCGTTCAACGCCACGGATTGCAGGCGGGTGTTGACCTCGTCAAAATCCGCCAGACTCTGGGCCTCGTGGCGGTAGGCCTGCACCACCCGCTGGCCGTCCATCAGCTCGTTGATGAGGGCGGTCTGCTCGCCGCGGACAACGGCCTGCTCCCGGAAATAGCGGTGGGTCCGCTTGGCGATGAAGGCCGCCACAAAGAGAGACAGAGGCGTCAGCAGGATGACGATCAGGGCGATGGCGAAGTTCAGATACAGCATGATGCCCAAGGTGCCCACGATGGTGACCACGCCGGTGAACAGCTGGGTGAAGCCCATGAGCAGTCCGTCGGCAAAGGCATCCACGTCGGCGATGATACGGCTGACCAGATCGCCGGAGGAGTGGGCGTCCAGATAGGACAGGGGCAGGCGGTGGAGCTTTTCTGTGGCGGCGTTGCGCAGGTCGCGGGAGACATAGTAGGTCACCTTGTTGTTGCACACCGCCAGCAGCTGCTGGGCCGCGGCCGCGGCCAGAGCGATGATGCCGATGCGGACCACATACCGGAACACG
>CAYSDG010000157.1:0-3513 GCA_964429705.1 uncultured Oscillospiraceae bacterium
GTCATAGTTCAAAGCCCCTTTCTAAAAGGTAGTTGTGTAGTTTAAGGCGGAGGCGGTTAAGGGTCATTGACACGGCACCGGCAGTCATTCCATGCCGGAGAGCGATTTCCGAAATGCTGTCGGTGTACCAGTATCGGCTGACGAAGATGCTTCTCTTATCAGGTGGAAGTCTGCCCAGAAAACCATCAATGGCTTTTACAACTTCCTTGCGGTCAATTTCTTGCTCCACATCATCACTACCGGATACCAGCTCGGAGAGTTCCTCCAAAACCACAGGCAGCTCTCCGCCGCCTCGTTTGTCGGCGGTGTTGCGCTTGTATCGGTTAAACGATAAGTTTCGGACGATTTTCCCAAGGAATGCAGACAGAATGCTTGGCCGATTCGGTGGTATGGAGTTCCATGCGTTTAAGTATGTATCGTTCACACATTCCTCTGCGTCCTCGAGGCTACCCAGTATGTTTTTGGCAATTGAGGTACAGTAGTTGCCGTATTTATCAGCGGTAGCAGGGATTGCCTGTTCATTCCTATCCCAGTATAACCGGACGATTTTCGCGTCATCCATATCAGTTCTCACCTCGCTTTCGGTTTTGACCTTTCACCTATATACACAACTTTCGAACTCTGATCTCACACATTTTTTCAAAAATTTTTCTATCCCATCATACCATATTGCCACCATCCCTGTATATAAGAACAGGACTACCACCCATCTCAGAATGATCGTCCCATTACTTTATCTGTCTGTCAAACCACCAAAGGGGGCTCTCCCTTTGTGTGTTTATAAATTGTATTCTGCCGTTTATACGGCGTTTTCAATCGAAAACACAACGTTGAATTGGGCCTTATTTTTATAAGTATAAGGAGGTGTCCCATGGACCGGGTGATCCTGCACTGTGACCTGAATTGCTTTTACGCCTCGGTGGAGCTGCTGAGCCGCCCGGAGCTGCGGGAGCTTCCTGTGGCCGTCTGCGGCGATCCCGCCAGCCGCAAGGGGATCATCCTGGCCAAGAACGAACCGGCCAAGCGCTGCGGTGTCCGGACCGCTGAGACCATCTGGCAGGCCCAGCAGAAGTGTCCGGACCTGGTCCTTCTGCCGCCCCATCACGACCGGTACAGCGAATACTCCAAGCTGGTAAACACCATCTACGGCCAATATACCGACCTGGTGGAGCCCTTCGGCATCGACGAGAGCTGGCTGGACATCACCGGCAGCATGCACCTCTTCGGCGGCGACCCGAAGCAGATTGCGGACGAGATCCGCGCCCGGATCAGGACCGAGCTGGGGCTTACCCTGTCGGTGGGCGTCAGCTTCAACAAGGTCTTTGCCAAGCTGGGCAGCGACTACCGCAAGCCGGACGCCACCACCGTGATCCCGCCGGAGGACTGGCAGCGCATCGTGTGGCCGCTGCCTGTAGGGGCACTGCTGTTTGCCGGTCCCGCCTCCCAGCGAGTCCTGGCCCAATACGGCATCCGCACCATCGGCCAGCTGGCCCAGACCGCCCCGGAGCTGCCCGAGCGCCTGCTGGGCAAGCTGGGCCGCCAGCTGTGGAGCTACGCCAACGGTCTGGACAGCGCCAGTGTCCGTCCCCAGCACGAGAAGGAGCTGGTCAAAAGCATCGGCAACAGCTTCACCTTTCGGGACGACCTCACCTCCCGGCAGCAGGTGCGCCGGGGACTGGCGCTGCTTTCAGACAGCGTGGCCACCCGGCTGCGGCAGCAGGGACTGTACTGCGGCGCCGTGCAGGTGGGGCTGCGCGACCCCTCCTTTCGCAATATCTCCCGGCAGAAGCAGCTGCCCCACAGCACCCATCTGATGCGGGAGCTGCTGGCAGCCGCCATGGAGCTGACCGAACAGGTCTGGCGGCCACCGTCCCCTCTGCGGCTGCTGAGCGTCACTGCTCTGGAGCTGACAGATCGGTGGGAGACCTATGAGCAGGTGGATCTGTTCGCGCCCCAACAGCCCGCGCTGGACGCGAAACGTGAGAGGCTGGAGCAGACAATGGATGCCATCCGCCGCAAATACGGCAGTCAGGCCATCACCTTCGGCGAAGGCACCGCCAAGCCAGAGGACATCACCGCCGAGAAGGATTGACCGGGCGCATCGTTGATTTTCATGGCCCCGTCTGCTACAATGACTGCACAGCCTCAGGTGACATACGCCCCCGGCGGCAAGGCGGCCGCCTTTGTGGTCTCCCGCTGCAGCGAGGACGAGGACGGCTATGAGAGCCGTCTGTGGCTCTATGAGGGCGGCTCCCTCCGCCAGCTGACGGACCTGGGCCAGGAGCGCAGCTTCCTCTGGGCCGACGAAAGCCACATCCTCTTCCCCGCCGTCCGCTCCGCCCGGGAGAAAAAGCGGCAGGAGGCCAAGGATGCCTTCACCAGCTACTACTGTCTGGATATTCACGGCGGCGAGGCGCTTCACGCCTTCACCCTTCCCTTCTCCGCCAGCCGTCTGGAAAAGGTCGGCGGCGGGTACATCGCCCTGGGCCGCATCGACGCAAACTACCCCGACTACTACCAGCTGGACGAGGATGGGCGCGCCGCCGTGGCCAAGCACTACGAGGAGGAGAAGGACTACGAGGTGCTGGACGAGCTTCCCTTCTGGTTCAATGGCCGGGGCATGGTCAATAAGCAGCGCACCGCCCTTTTCACCGTGTCCGCCAACGGCGAAGTCCACCGGGTGACGGATCCGCTCTTTGATACCGGTGACTTTGTCTGTCTGGAGGACGCTGTGATCTATACCGGCAAAGCCTACCACAGCAGACAGCCCCGGCGGGACGGCAAGCTCTTCCGCCTGGATCTGACCACCGGCGAGAGCCATCTTCTGGCGGAATATCCGGAGCTGAGCATCCACAGGCTGCAAAAGGTCGGCAGTCAGATCTGGGTCAGCGCCACCGACGAGGCGCGCCACGGTATCAATGAGAACACATGGGTCTATGTCCTGTCTCCGGAGGACGGCCGTCTGTCCCTGCTGCGCCAGGAGGAGTACAATATGTACAGCAGCACCGGCAGCGACTGCCGCTACGGCGGCGGCGCGTCCTGGCAGAGCAAGGGTGCGAGCCTCTACCACCTCACCACCCGGGAGGGCAGCTCCCACCTTTACCGCCTGGATGCGGACGGCAGCAGCACCCCCGTCGTCACCAAGCCCGGCAGCATCGACGCCATCGCCCTGTGCGACGAGGCGGAGGAGGCGCTGCTCATCGCCCTGTACGACAACCGCCTGCAGGAGCTGTACGCTGCGGATCTGACCACCGGCGCAGTCCGCCAGCTGAGCCATTTCAACGACGATGTTCTGCGGGATAAATATGTGGCGGACTACCACCCCCTGACCGTGGAAAGCCAGGGCTATTCCATCGGCGGCTGGGTCCTGCTGCCCAAGGACTTTGATCCCGCCGTGCTGGACATCCACGGCGGCCCAAAAACCGCATATGGCCCCATCTTCTACCATGAGATGCAGCTGTGGGCCAATATGGGCTACTTCGTCTTCTTCTGCAACCCCAAGGGCGGCGACGG
>CAYSDG010000158.1:0-3477 GCA_964429705.1 uncultured Oscillospiraceae bacterium
TTGAAGTCGGCGTGGGGATAGTCAAACTTGGGCTTGCCGATCTCAGCGACCATCTGGTTGATGAGGGCAACCTGCTTCTGGTTCTCCTCGTGAGCCATCTTGATGGCGGCGAACATGGTGTCGTTATCCACCTCGTTGGCACCAGCCTCAATCATGACGACCTTCTTGCCGGTGGACACCACAGTAACGTCCATATCGCTCTTCTCAGCCTGCTCGGCAGTGGGGTTCACCACCAGCTGGCCGTCCACCAGACCCATCTTCACAGCGCCAACAGGGCCGTTCCAGGGAATGTCGGAGATCGCCAGAGCAGCGGAGGTGCCGATCAGGGCGGCCACCTCGGGGGAGCAGTCGTTATCCATGCTCATGACAGTGGCCATAATTGCCACGTCGTTGCGGAAATCGCTGGGGAACAGGGGGCGGATGGGACGATCGATGACGCGGCTGGTCAGAATGCCCTTCTCACCGGGACGGCCCTCGCGGCGCATGAAGGAGCCGGGGATCCGGCCCACAGCGTACATCTTCTCCTCAAAATCAACGCTCAGAGGGAAGAAATCGATACCGTCGCGGGGTCTGGCGGCGGCGGTGGCGGTGACCAGTACGGTGGTCTCGCCATAGGTGACCAGCACAGCGGCGTTAGCCAGCTCGGCCAGCTTACCGACCTCCAGGGTCAGGGGACGGCCTGCCAGGTCCATGGTGTACTTGCGATAGTTGGGGAACTGCTTCTTGGTGATGATAGTAGACATCTTAGACTCCTTTTCTTTTGAAATTGATTCGTCGGGAGCCACCTTTTTTAGCACTTGATCTCACCGCCGAACGGATTCGGAAACAAGATCAACTGCTAAAAAGGCTGTCGGCTCCCTGGGTGGGTAGGTCAAGTGCTGTGAAACACAGAGGAGGAATTTTGCAAAAGGGACGGTGCAGGGAACTGCACCGTCCCTTATAGGGTACAGGTTTTTACCACATCCACAGCGGGTCCCTTGCGGTGCTGCCGCTGCCTCTGCGCTGCAATTACTTACGGATGCCCAGCTTGGCGATCAGAGCACGATAGCGCTCGATGTCCTTCTTGGCCAGATAGTCCAGCAGGCTGCGGCGCTTACCGATCATCTTGTACAGACCGCGGCGGCTGTGGTTGTCGTGGCTGTGCTCCTTCAGGTGCTCGGTCAGCTGGTTGATCCGCTCGGTCAGGATAGCGACCTGAACCTCGGGAGAACCGGTGTCGGTAGCGTGGGTACGGTTGGCCTCGATGATAGAGGTCTTCTGCTCTTTCTGCATCATAGTGTGTTTCCACCTTTCAAAAAATTCTCCGCACGCTGCGCCGGGGGCAGGTGTCGCCAAACCGGGCGAAGCCGTGGGAACTGCGGTTATGCCGCATGCGCCAATAATATATCACAGTTCTCCCCTGTTGTAAAGAATTTTTTTTGCGCTTTTCTTTGGCTTTTTCCGGTAAAATCCGGCAAAACGGAAAAGGGAGCTGCCTCGCAGACGCGCGGCAGCTCCACAGCTTCCTGTCAGGACTGCGGGGTCACCACTCCCCTTCCCCGGCTCCGGCTAGAACGCCGGGTCAGTCACGACTGTTTTTCAGTGTATCACATTTTCTTTTCCCGGGCAATAGGAAATATCATTCAGCCGCCGATGGATACCGGCATGGTCTGATAGGCGCTGTAGTCGGCCTGATAGCCGTTCTCCTCATCCCACTCCTGCAGCTCCTTCAGTGTCACAATCTCCTGGTCCAGCAGGGCCTGGATGGTGGCCGTCATAGTGGGGCGGACATTAACGCTGATATACTGGTAGGTATAGAGCCCGTCGCTGCCATAGTTCCCGCTGAGCCCCTCCGGGTCCCGGCTGGTGCGGTACTCAATGTTGATCTCCACGGGGTAGGAGTCGTTATAGTAGTCGTCGAAGGGGTTGTAGTCGTAGAGACGACCGGCCTGGGCATCCGCCAGCAGGGCCTGATAGATGCGGTCTGTGTCCGGCCCCTCGGACCGCACCCCGCTGTAGTAGTTATAGACCTCCATCGTGTTGATCTCGCCCTGGCCATTGCCCAGGACCTGGCGCTGCTGGAAGTCACTGCTGGTGAATACGGCCTTGAAGGCCCCCTCATAGCCGGTGTCCTCCTCCCAGTCACTCTCCTTTAAATAGAGGCTGTAGCCGCGCTGTACCGTGGAGCCATCGGCCAGACGATACTCCAGGCGCAGCCACTGGTAGTCGGAGTTGACATTCTCGCCTGCGATGGTGGCATAGCCCCGGCTCTCGTTGGCCTTGATCTCCTCCTTGTTGTCCACAATAGTCCGGTGCAGCGCCAGCACCTGCTCCACCAGCTGGGGATCGTCCTTGGCGGACAGGGTGGGGCTGTTGCCCACCACATCGCTGGCGTAGATGTAAATGGTATCCACATCCGCCAGATCGGGGACATAGCTCTCCATGCCCATCAGATCCATACTGGCGGACAGGCAGATGGCCGCGCACACCGCCGCCACTGCAGCGGCCCGCACCGCGCTGCCCCGGAAGACCCGCAGGCTCTTCTCCAGCAGCATAGAGGCCCCGTAGTAGCCCACCAGGCCCGTCACCGCCATGCACAGCGCCATGGGGACCGCGTCGGCGTAGTCACCGTTCTGGAACAGGCTCTCCCAGATCAGGGCGTACAGCAGCCGACCCAGAGACAGGGCACTGCACAGGGCAATGCCGCAGCGGAACACAGGCCGCAGCCACTGGAAGGCCACCACGTCTCCGGCACTCTCGCTCCGGCGGCGCAGATACAGCACCAGGGCCGCACCCAGCAGCACCAAGCCCACCAGACCATAGATCGCCACGGTGCCGAAGCCCTCCAGGCGATACTCCCAAACACGCTCACCGATCTGGGTCTCCGCCACGGAGAAGGTCTGGTAGATCTTCACCAGCGGGGACAGGAACTCCACCGCGCCGGTGTAGTAGCCGCTGACACCCATCAGGAAGCTGCTGGCCAGCGTGGAGAACAGCCAGTCCAGCGCCGGGGCCAGGAAGTTGACGATAAGATAAAAGGCGGGCAGAGCAAAGACGTTGCCAGTTGCCATGGCGCACAGCGTGGCCATGCCGAAAAACAGCACCGTCATCAAAAGTACCGCCGCTACCGTGGCCGCCACCGCCAGCAGGTCCATAAAGCCGAAAGCCAGCGCCAGCAGGCACACCAGCGCGCCCACCGCCGCGTAAGGGATCAGCAGCATGGCCAGACCCGACAGGGCATTGGTGATGAACAGTCCCGTCCGGTCAATGGGCAGCGTGTGCATCATCCCCACGGAACGGGCATTGTACAGATAGCTCCACACCACCATGGCAATGAGGATAGCGTAGCCAAAGGCGGCGGAGGGGACGAAATAGGCAACCACGTTGTATAACATCCAACGGAAATCCTGGGCATCTATGATTTGCCTGGCGTAGCTCCCCTGCAGGAAGCTGCTGGCCAGCGTGGAGAACAGCCAGTCCAGCGCCGGGGCCAGGAAG
>CAYSDG010000159.1:0-3419 GCA_964429705.1 uncultured Oscillospiraceae bacterium
ACACCATGGAGATCCTCCGCGGCATCGCCCACTACTACGAGTCCTTCCACGGCGTGGTGATCCCCGAGGGCATCCTGCGCCAGGCGGTGCTGCTGAGCGAGCGCTACATCACCGACCGCTTCCTGCCTGACAAGGCCATCGACCTCATCGACGAGGCCTGCTCCGACATGAATCTGAAGGATGCGGACATCAACCGCCGTCAGGAAATCGTCCGTGAGCTGGAGGACTTCACCAAGGAGAAGGACCTGCTGGAGGCTGCGGAGGAGCCTGACTTCGCCCGCATGGCGGAGATCAAGAGCCGGGAGATGCAGCTGACCGGGGAGCTGGACGCGCTGAATGCCAAGGGCGCACCCCAGCTGACCATGGACAATCTGGCCCGTGTCATCGAACTGTGGACCAAGATCCCCGCCAGCAAGATCCGGGAGGAGGAGTTCAAGCGTCTCGCGGAGCTGGACCAGCGGCTGAAGCGGAAGATCATCGGCCAGGACGAGGCCATCGACGCGATCTCCGCTGCCATCCGGCGCAACCGGGTGGGGATCTCCCCCAAGCATAAGCCGGTCAGCTTCATCTTTGTGGGCAGCACCGGCGTGGGCAAGACGGAGTTGGTCAAGCAGCTGGCGGACGATCTGTTCAACGCCCCGGAGAGCCTGATCCGGCTGGATATGTCGGAGTTTATGGAGAAGCACTCTGTCTCCCGCATCATCGGCTCGCCCCCCGGCTATGTGGGCTATGACGAGGCGGGACAGCTGACGGAGAAGATCCGCCGCAAGCCCTATGCGGTCATTCTGTTTGACGAGATCGAAAAAGCCCATCCCGATGTGCTGAATGTTCTGCTGCAGATCCTGGACGATGGCCAGATCACCGATGCCCACGGCCGCAAGGTGAACTTTGAGAACACGGTCATCGTCATGACCTCCAATGCCGGCAGCGCCCGCCGTGAGGGGGCTCTGGGCTTTAACAAGACGGCCAATGAGCAGGGCAAGGACAAGGCGATGAAGGCCCTGGGAGAGTTCCTGCGGCCTGAGTTCATCAACCGCGTGGACGAGATCGTCTACTTTAACCAGCTGACGGAGGAGAACTTCAAGCCCATCGCCCGGCTGATGCTGGACGAGCTGAAGGGCAGCCTGAAGGAGAAGGGCCTGACCTTCGCCTACGACGATAAGCTGGTGGAGCATCTGGTGAAGAAGTCCTACTCCGCGGTTTACGGTGCACGCAATCTGCGCCGTACCATCCAGAAGGAGGTGGAGGACGTGCTGGCTGCCGCTATCATTGACAGCTATGACGCCCCCTTCACCCAGATCGCCGCCACGGTAGAGGACGACAAGGTGAAGCTCCACACGCTGTAACAGGAGAGCTTTGCGGGAAGCGCGGCTTCCCGCTGTGTGAATAGGAGGTCAAGCCCGTGCTGTTTCGCAAGAATATTGAGCCCCGCTGTGCCTACTGCGCTAAGGGCAATGTCATCAACGACAGGGAAGTGGCCTGTCCCCGGAAGGGGATCGTGGCTGTGGGCTATCACTGTATGGCCTTCAAATATGATCCCTTCAAGCGGGAGCCGCCCCGGCCCATCAAGCTGGAGACGGGTAAGCTGCGGGAAGAGGATTTTTCCATCGAATAAGCAAGAGACCGGGAGCGGCACTGCCGCTCCCGGTTTCTTATTAGATTATAATAATTACAACTAACAAAAGTATTGACGAATATAAATATATATTGTACAATATAAACACAGAAAATACGAAGGGGAGGAAGAAAAGATGAAACAGAAGTTTACGTCTCTGCGCGGCAGGACCAGGGCACTGCTGATTATCGCTGCCGTTGTTCTCCTGTTTACGGGCCTCTATATCCTGTCCAGGGCCCCGAAGATCGGCCCCCTCGAGGGCATTACGGAGTTCTATCTGGAATATTCCGAGACAGGCGATGAGAACGATACCATGATCTATCGCCTGACAAAACTTGATGACGGCAGCTTAACCGCAAAGATCGAGCTGGTGGAGGGTGACCGTTTGGCCCCGACGGTGCAGGAGTGCTCTGTGGACGAAGGGTTTGTCCAGCAGGTGGAGGAGCTGTTGGCGAAGCACCATGTGCGGTGGTGGAAGGGCTATTATGAGTCTGCCTCCAAGAGCGACAGCGGCCTGTTGGCGAATCGGCCTTATGTCGGCAGGTTCTATGTCTCGTTGGAGAATGAATCGGTGATGCACTCGCAGATGAGCGGAAAGCCCTGGAATTTTATGAAGGTCTGGGACAGCGTTGGGACGCTGTACACAGAGCTGTTCTGCGGCTGATTTTTGATCAAAATACCCCGGAGCAAGTGCTCCGGGGTATTTTTTACGCGCAGTACAGTACAGTGAGCTCGCCGGTAAAGAGGTCGAAGGCGTCGATAGCAGTGCAGGTCTTTCCGTCGAAGGTAAAATGCACCACCCAGGGCATCAGCGCCTGAATGCGCTGAAAGTCCTCAAAGCCAAAGTCGGGCTGATAAAAATGGATGATGGTGCTGAGGGCTGTGCCGTGGGAGCCGATGGCGATGGTCTTGTCCCGGTGCTGGCGCAGGACCTGCTCCAGGGCGGCGATATTGCGCCGCTGGACCTCCTCAAGACTCTCGCCGCCGGGAAGCTTATAGCGGAAGTCCGCCCACTGCCGCTGGGAGAAGGCGGTGAAGTCTTCGATCCATCCGCCGTCCACCTGCCGCTCCCGGAAATGCTCGACCGTGGTGACAGAGAGGCCATAGCGGTCCGCAAAGTCACGCACCGTGTCCACGGCCCGCCGGAAGGGGCTGGAGAGTACGACGTCCACATCCCGCTCTGCCAGGAAATCTGTCACCAGCTGCCGGTCTGCCAGCCCCTTGGCGGTCAACTCCCGGGTAGCGTCGTCGTGATTTTCATAGTTTGGCTCGGCGTGGCGGATAAAATATACGTGGGTCATGAAGGGTACCTCCGAAAGTGATGGATATAACAACAATTGTACCACGAAATGTGAAAATAGTCTTGCCTTTTATTCTGCGATTTCGTATAATAATATGCGTCGCTTTTTGGACAAATTTTAAGCTTTGAAGGAGTGTGAAAACATGGCCGAGGAAATCAAGACCCCCGCTGTTGAAGCCGAGGAGGTCGAGAGTAAGAATTTTATTCATCAGTTCATCGACGAGGACATTGCAGAGGGTGGTCAGTTCCAGGGCATGACCGTCCACACCCGTTTTCCCCCTGAGCCCAACGGTTACCTCCACATTGGTCACTGCAAGGCGCTGTGCATCGACTTCGGCACCGCTGAGAAGTACGGCGGCATGTGCAATCTGCGTATGGACGACACCAACCCCACCAAGGAGGATGTGGAGTACGTGGAGGCCATCAAGGAGGACATCCACTGGCTGGGCTTCGACTGGGGCGACCGCTTCTATTACGCCTCCGACTACTTTGAGAAGATGTACG
>CAYSDG010000160.1:0-3378 GCA_964429705.1 uncultured Oscillospiraceae bacterium
GGACCTTTTGGCCGGCCAAAAGGTCCCCGCCGGAGGCAAACAGCGTAACGAGCAGATAACAACAGCCGATAAAACGCAAACCGCCCGGGGCAGAAATCTCAAAAATCACTCCTCAGCGGCATCTGTCCTGCGGCTGCGCCGCTTTTTCCACTGCCGCCGGACAATCAGCACCGCCGCCGTGAGGATCACCGCCCAGACCAGCAGCGTGATCCAGTTCCCGGCGATATAGATGACCATATCCTCCAGATTTTCCACGCCCCGCTCCAGCCCCCGGCTGAAGGCAGCGGACAGCCGCTCGCCGAAGGTCCTGACCGGTGCCTCCTCGCTGCTGAGACGGTAGACCTCGTCCAGCACCAGAGTGACGGTGGAATAATTGATGCGGCTGTCGTACTTGCGCAGGCTGCCGGTAAGCTGCTCGATGGTCAGCTCCGTGTCGCTGATGGCGCTCTCCAGCGTGATGATGTCCTCCATGCTCTCCGCCTGCTGCAAAAGCTCCTGCAGCCGCTCCAGTTTGGTCCGCTGGGTGGTCAGGCGGCTCTCCACGTCATAGTACTGCTCGCTGACATCCTCCTGATACGCTGCACGGTCCGTGACGTGGGCGATCTGGCCCGTCCGGTCCAGAAAAGCGGTGAAGTTCTCCTGTGGCACCCGGACAGTAGCGTACAGAGTGCGATAGCTGCCCCCCTGGCTGAGATCGTGGCTCTCATAGTAACCGCCCAGTTCCTCCACCGCGCTGTCGATGGCGCTGAGGGCCTGATCAAACTCCTTGGTCTGAAGATACAGCTCCCCGGTATAGATCATTTTGGTGTTGACCTGGACAGCCAGGGCGGCGGAGCCGCTGCCATCGGCTTTGGTGTCCTCCTCCGCAGGGGTCTCCATCTCATATTCCTCTGTGTCCGCCGCCCAGCCCATATCGGCAACGCTGTCAAAGTTCATCTCAGGGGTGGACATGGACGCGCTGGAATTGGCGGCGCGGCCGCCGCAGGCGGTCAGAACCAGGAGCAGCAGGGTCAGCCATATCGCAGTCAGCTTTTTCATCGTTTTTTCCTCCTTTTGTTGGGAAACGCTTCTATCTCCCATGACGCAGGAGGGTGGGAAATGTTCCCAGCCGGGCGGGTGAAATTTTTCTCTTATTTTTTTGAGGGGTCCCAACCAGGGCGGAGAGTTTTGCTTCCAAGCAGAGTGCTTTTGTCGTTAGCTGGTATCTGCTCGATACGCCGTTTACCTCCGGCGGGGTACTGCTGGGGAATTCCGCGCCCCGGCGGCCCTCAAAATGAGGAGCCGCTAAACTTGGCAGCCGAAGCCGCTGACCGAGTTAGGCGCATTTGTGCGGTGGGTTGCTGGAAGTTCCGTTGACGAAAACCACAGGACCACACCGCACCATTGTCTGCATGTCGGATAGATGCACAGGCTGCCCCCATCGGGACCATCTTTGCGTGGGCCGACAGGCGCAGTACTGGGAGATGGATCTGGCACCGGGACTCGCCCGACCGAAGGTCTGTTTCCCTGCTGATGCTCTGCACGAGCATTCGCCCAAAAACACGGGGGCATTCGGGGGTGTCCCCCGAACGCTTTTTCCCCACTTTTTGGCGGCAAAAAGTGGGCCGTCGGAGACAAAACAGAACAGCGAAAAGATTGCAGCAATCAACAAAAACCACCCTGACCGGAAGAAAAAATCCCCTCACCGGAGCACCAAGAATATGCCGGGTCAAAGTCTTGTGTTTTCAGGCCGCTTGTGGTAATATAATATATTGATTTCTTATCAAAATGAGGAGAAAAGCAGTGAAAAGAACGGAAGTTGTCATCCCCGCTGAGGATATTCAGCGCCAAAGGGGATTTATCGATAAGCTGGCCGCGCTGCACAGCCAGCGCGCCGCCGCCCCCCGGGCCTTTGTGGACACCTATGGCTGCCAGCAGAATGTGGCCGACAGCCAGCGCATCATGGGCATGCTCCAGGACGCGGGCTGCACCTTTGCCGACAGTGCTGACGGGGCGGATATTATCGTCATCAACACCTGCGCCATCCGGGAGAACGCGGAGAAGCGGGTGTTCGGCGTCATCGGCCAGCTGGTCCACCTGAAGGAGAAAAACCCCGACCTGATCATCTGTCTGTGCGGCTGTATGGCTCAGCAGGAGGTGGTCGCCCAGAAGGTGAAACAGAGCTATCGCCATGTGGATCTGGTGTTTGGTCCCCAGGCCCTGTGGAAGTTCCCTGAGCTGCTCTACAACGTCTACACCCAGCACCGCCGGGTGTTCTCCATCGACGATGAACACGGCTCCATCGCCGAGGGCCTCCCCGTGGTGCGGGAGAGCGGCGTGAAGGCCTGGGTGTCCATTATGTACGGCTGCAACAACTTCTGTTCCTACTGCATCGTCCCCTATGTCCGGGGCCGGGAGCGCAGCCGGGAGCCGGAGCATATTCTGGCGGAGTGCCGGGAGCTGATCGACAGCGGCGTGAAGGAGATCACCCTGCTGGGGCAGAATGTCAACTCCTACGGCAAGGATCTGGACACCCCCATGGACTTTGCGGACCTTCTCACCGAGATCGACAAAATCCCCGGCGACTACCTGATCCGCTTCATGACCAGCCACCCCAAGGACGCCAGCCGCAAGCTCTTTGATACCATGGCCCGCTGCCCCCATGTGGCCCGGCAGCTGCACCTGCCCGTGCAGTCCGGCAACAGCCGGGTGCTGAAGGCCATGAACCGGGGCTACACCCGGGAGCAGTATCTGGAGAAGGTCCAGTACGCCAAGAGCGTCATGCCCGACCTGGTACTCACCAGCGATATTATCATCGGCTTCCCCGGCGAGACGGAGGCGGAGGCCATGGACACCGTCAGCCTCATTCAGCAGGTACGCTACGATGCCCTCTTCACCTTCATCTTCTCCCCCCGTCCCGGCACCCCCGCCGCCAAAATGGACGACCCTGCCACTCGCGCGGAGAAGCAGGTCTGGTTCGACAAGCTCTGCGACGCGCAGAATGAGATCTCCGCCCAGCTCCACCGGGAGTATGTGGGCCGGACCGTCCGGGTCCTGGTGGACGGGGAGAGCGGTGACGTCCGCTGGCCCCTCTCCAGCCGCACCCACGGCGGCAGGCTGGTCCACCTGGACGGGGACAAGGCCCTCATCGGCCAGTATGCAGACGTGAAGATCACGGACAGCAATACGTGGGCACTGTTTGGGGAATTGGTGGAGGAGTAAATGGATCTGCTGACACAGGGAAGGTCCTTTTTTTGACAGCTGTTATCTTTTCGTTACTCTGTTTGCCTCCGGCGGAGGGCTTTTCGGCCTCCCGGCCGAGTTACTTTTACCCGCAAGGGGTACGCCGCATCCGTAAAGCAGCAGAGCTGCTAACGGCTGCGCAGGCCCTCGGCGGCA
>CAYSDG010000161.1:0-3375 GCA_964429705.1 uncultured Oscillospiraceae bacterium
CCATCGTGGTGGGCATGGCGGCGGGGTGCATCCCCATCGTGGGCTACAACATGGGTGCGGGGTGCAAACACCGGGTCCGGGAGCTTTTCACCCGGCTCCTGCTGGCGGAGGCCGCGGTGGGCGCTGTGGCGCTGGTGCTGGTGGAGTTCTGCCCCCGCCAGCTCATCGGCATCTTCGGCGCGGCCAACGAGAGCGCCTACTACACGGACTTCGCCGTGAAGGCCTTCCGCACCTATCTGTGCATGATGGTGCTGGCGTGTGTGAACAAGGCCTGCTTCATCTTCCTGCAGGCCATGGGCAAGGCGGCAGCCTCCACGGCGCTGTCCATGCTGCGGGAGGTGGTGTTCGGCGTGGGCTTCGCCCTGCTGCTGCCCCGCTTCTTTGGGCTGGACGGCGTGCTGTACTCCATGCCGGTGTCCGACGTACTGACCTTCCTGGTAGCCCTGTTCCTGATCGTCCGCACCTATCGCCAGCTGCGGGAGGAGCCCGCGGCGGCGTGAGCTTCCGCTGCCATTCCACAAATGCAAAACGCCCCCTGGCACAGGTTCGATTCCTGTGTCAGGGGGCGTTCTCTATATGGATCCGCAAGATAGATGGGCCAGCAGGCGGCTCAGAATTTGCCGCGGATGACGGCCTCGCCCCGGGTCAGGACCTCGTCGGTCCGCTCCCCCAGCGCCTGGCGCAGCAGCGCCGCCTCGTCCAGCGCGCCCTGACCGTGACAGACGGCGTAGGCCCCTGCGTCGCTGCCGCAGGCGATATTGGCGCCGATGGAGGCGGCGTAGGCCACATTCTCCTGCTGCAGCGCCGTCAGCGGCTCCAGCACCTGGTCCGGGAAGCGGCCCAGGCCCCGCAGATTGCCGTAAGCCGCCAGAGTCGGCACCCACACCGCCCCGGTCTCCGCCAGCTGGTGGAGGGTCTCCCGGTCCAGGTAGGCCCCGTGCTCAATGCTGTCCACCCCCGCCTCCAGGGCGCGGCTCACCGCCTCCACGCCGTTGGCGTGGGCCATGACGGCAAAACCCGCGTCATGGGCGATGGAGATCATATCCCGGGTCAGCTCCCGGGAGCAGGGCGTGTCCGTCAGGCCGCCAAAGCGGTCGAACTCCATGATGCCGCTGACCATGATCTTGATGAAATGGCCGCCCCGGGCGCGCACCTCCGCCACCAGGGCCTTATACTCCCCCAGATCCCCGAAGGAGCGGCCGATAAACTCGCCGTAGTGCCCCCTCCGGCAGATGGGAAAGACCGGCGAGCGGTAGATGATGCCGTATTCCGGGGCCAGCTGGGCGGCGAAATGGTCCACGCCCCACGCGTCGCCCCCGGCCCGGAGGAAGGTGATCCCCCGCTGGGCGTAGTCCGCCAGGCGGGCGCGGATCAGCGCCTCGTCCGGCCCACTCTTCTGGTGGTCGATAGCGGCACGGAAATAGACGCCGTCCAGTATCATGTGGATGTGGCAGTCGCCGAACATGTTGATCGTCTCCTTTTTTCAAAGGGTGGTTTTTGTTGATAGCTGTCAGCTATTCGTTACTCTTTTTAGTCTCCGACGGGGACATTCCGCACCTCAGTGCGGGGGAGTTCCGCTGACCAGCGGGTAACTTTTTCAACGCCGAAAAAGTCACCCACTCCACCTACTCTTTTACTACCCACACCCGCTCTACGCCATAATAGGCAAAGCACGCCGCGGCGGCGCGGTCCAGCCGCTCGCCGCAGATGGCGATGGGCACCGCCGGGGGGCAGCCCACCGAGGGGGCGGCCAGCACCCGACCCGGGCAGTCCGCCGCCGGGATCTCCTCGCCGGGGGCCAGGGCGGCCTCCCGGATGGTCATGACCCGCTCCAGCGCCGGGAGCCGCGGCGGCTCACCGGGGACAGCGGCCCGCCGGGGAATGGCCAGCAGGGCCTCCGCCAGCCGGGCCAATCCCGCCTCCCCCGTCTCCGGGGTCAGCATCAGCACCAGATAGTCCGGGTCGGCAAACTCACACTCGATGTCCGCATCACGCAGACAGTCCGCCAGCTTCTCCCCGGCATAGCCATACGGCCGGGGCAGCAGGGTCAGCTTCATGGGCTCGTCCCCCGCAAGGGCATAGCCACCAGCCTGCAATCTAGATTTCATCTGCGCCGCAAGGGCTGTATAGGCATTCAGCTTGTCTGTATATCCGTCTGCCAGATAGGCGTTCACCCTGTCCAGAGATTGCAGGATCAGGTAGGACGGGCTGGTGGAGCCGAACATAGCCAGCGCATTCTTCGCCCCGGCCAGAATATGGCCCGGCAATGTGTCCGCCAGATGGAGATAGGCTCCTCCGGTGAGAGCGGGCAGGGTCTTGTGGGCGCTGTCGCAGCACAGGTCCGCCCCCAGGTCCATGGGATGGCGGGACGGACGCAGGAACCGCAGGTATGCCCCGTGGGCATTGTCCACCAGCAGCAGCACGCCCCGCGCATGGCAGACCGCCGCCACGGCGGCGATGTCCACGGTATTTCCCAGGTAATCCGGGCTGGTGAGATAGACGGCGTGGGGCCGCTCCCGGTCGATGGCATCGGCCACCGCCTCAGGTGTCACGGCGCAGGAGAGATATACCCCCTCCCCCCGCAGCCAGCTCACCTCGCTCTCCAGCAGGGCGCAGGCGCTGAGGAAGGTCCGGTGGGCGTTGCGCCCCGCCAGCACCCGCAGCCGCTCTCCCCTCCCGCAGCGGTACTGGGCAGCCAGCAGCAGCATGGCCCGGATGCACTGGGAGGAGCCCTCCGTGGAGTAGAACGTGGGGCAGCCGAAAAGCCGGGAGGCGTTCTCCTCGCTGCGGCGGATGATGCCTGCCGCCTCGTAGAGACTGTCCGCCCCACGGATCTCCGTGATGTCCAGCGCCTCCATGCCCAGCAGGGGCGCGCCCTTGTGGCCCGGCATGTGCAAGCGCAGGGTATCGCCCCCGGCGTAGCGCCGGACGAAGTCGCAGATTGGGGTGTCCATCCGGTCCGCCATCCGGTCCGCCATCAGTCCCGCAGCGCCCGGTCCACCGCCACCATGATGGCGCACTCCATCCGCTTCCGGAAGAGCTGGCAGCCCTGCTCATAGATACCGCGGACGGAGCCGGTGGCGTGGTAGGCGTTGGCGGAGCAGCCGCCGGAGCAGTAGAGCTTGGCCCAGCAATCGGCGCAGTCGGGCTTTGCGTAGACATTGCAGGAGGCGAACTCCTCCAGAATCTCGGTATTATTGACACCGTTGTAAATATCGCCCAGCTTGAACTTCTCGTCACCCACGAACTGGTGGCAGGGGTACAGGTCGCCCCAGGGGGTCACGGCCATGTACTCGGTACCCACGCCGCAGCCGCTGACCCGCTTGTAGATGCAGGGGCCGCCGGCCAGGTCGATCATGTAGTGGTAGAAGGTGA
>CAYSDG010000162.1:0-3330 GCA_964429705.1 uncultured Oscillospiraceae bacterium
GTACAGGCTATCAGGCGGACGAGCAGGGCAACATTACAGAGATCTACGCCCAGTACGACCCCGAGAGCCGGGGCGGCAACCCCGCTGACGGCCGCAAGGTCAAGGGGGCTACCATCCACTGGGTGGACGCTGCTACTGCTGTGGACGCTGAGTGCCGCCTGTACGACAACCTCTTCAACGATCCCGCGCCGGACGGTGCCGATAAGAACTTCCTGGACTGCATGAATGCAGATTCACTGGAGGTCGTCACCGGCTGCAAGGTGGAGGCGGGGCTGGCTGCCGCTGTGGCACCTGCCAGCTTCCAGTTCATGCGCCTGGGCTATTTCTGCCTGGATAACAAGGACTCCAAGCCCGGCCATCTGGTGTTCAACCGCAGCGTGGGTCTGAAGGACAGCTTTAAGAAATAATTTGACCACATAAAAGCCGCCGGACATTCTTTGGAATGTCCGGCGGCTTGGTTTATTTGGCTCAGCAGGAGGGAACCTCGTGGATCACAGACTCGTAGACCTGCTCCACAGCGTCGCCAAAGGCGTCCTTGCTGAAGGAGGACGCGATCTGATTGCTGCGGGTACCGGCAGCCTTGCACCACTGGGGGTCGGCCAGCATGGTGTCCAGATGGTCCAGAAACTCGGTCTCGTTGGTGTACTCATATCCGTTCTCGCCCTGAACGATAATGTCCTTCAGACACAGATCCTGGCGGCACAGCAGGGGCAGCCCATTGGCGGCAGCCTCCACATAGGTGAGGCCCTGGGTCTCGCTGGTGGAGGCGCTGACGAAGATGTCCGCCAGCTGGTAATACTCCTGCACCAGGGTAGGGGAGACCATGCCGGTGAAAATCACCTGATTGCTGACGCCCAGCTCTGCTGCCAGCTTCTCCAGATGCTCTCTGGCGGGACCATCGCCTACGATCAGGAAGATCAGGTCGCTGTGCCGCTGCAGGGCGCTGGCGAAGAAGCGGACCAGCTCATCCAGGTTCTTTTCTGTACCCAGACGGCCGAGGTTCAGCAGCACCGGCTGCTCCTCGCCAATGCCCAGTTCACGGCGCATCTGCTGGCGGACCTGGGGGGAGATGCGGCGGTGGTGCTGCTCCAGACTGATGCCGCTGGGGACCACGGAGATGGGCGCATCCAGGCCGTAGCGGTGCAGTGTGGTCTCCACCTTGCGGGTGGGGACGATGATCTGATCGACCGGGCGCAGGCGCTTTTTGGAGATGATCTGCACCACCTTGTTGCCGACCCGCTGGCTGGGGATCAAATACGGGACATACTGCTCGTAAAGCGTGTGGTAGGTGTGGACCAGGGGAGCGCCCGTCAGGCGCGAAATGCGCTGGGCGTACTGGAAAGTGAAGAACTCACACTGGCTATGGATCACATCCGGTCTCCAGTCGATCAGCTCCTTGATGAGGCGATGGCGATAGGAGGTCGGCATGCGCACGTTGGGATAGATTTTGCCGATGGAGACGGAGCGGATGTAGTAGACATCGCCCTCCTTGTGGCTGTGGCGGTTGCCGGAGAGGGTCAGGATGCGGATGTCATGCCCTTTCTCCTTCAGCTCCTCATACAGATTTTTGACCGAGGTAACAACACCGTTGGTCTCGGTGGTAAAGAGATCCGTGGTGATCAATATCTTCATAGTAATCCCTCTTGGAAGAAGTGATGATTTGATAAGGTCCATATCGGCACCGCGGCGGCGAAAAGCGCTGCGGTGTCACTGGGACGATAAGAACAGTATACCATAGCTTTGCAAAGAAGTCGTTCAATTTTCCCATTTTTTAGAAATTTTTAAGAAATTTCTGCTGCTTTTGTAAAAAAACACCCCGGAGCAAGTGCTCCGGGGTGTGGTGAACTGAAAGAGGTGGGGGAGATTACTTAGCGCCGCCGACCATGGAAGCGATCTCAGCTGCGAAGTTGTCATCCTTCTTCTCGATGCCCTCGCCCTTCTCGAAGCGGACAGCATCCTTCAGGGAGATCTTCACACCGGCCGCCTTGGCCACGGAGTTCATGTAGGACTCAACAGTGAAGTCACCGTTCTTGACGAACTCCTGCTGCAGCAGGCAGTTCTCAGCATAGAACTTGTTGAGCTTGCCCATGACGATCTTCTCCTTGACCTGCTCGGGCTTGTTGGCCATCTTGGGATCGTTGTCCATCTGGACCAGCATGATGCGCTTCTCCTCAGCCAGGACATCCTCGGTGACCTGGGACTTGTCCCAGAAGCGGGGGTTCAGGGCAGCGATCTGCATAGCCATGTCCTTGCCGCACTCGATGATAGCGTCGTTGACCTCGCCCTCGACAGCCAGGTTGACCAGAACGCCGATCTTGCCGCCAGCGTGGATGTAGGGGACGGAGAGACCGTCAGCGAAGCGGGCAAAGCGGCGGACCTTGATGTTCTCGCCGATGACCAGGACCATCTCCTGCTGCTGCTGGGTAACGGTCAGATCGGTGCCGTTGTACTTGCACTCCATCAGAGCGTCCATATCAGCGGGGTTCTGAGCGGCGACGGTAGCGGCCACGCCCTTGACGAACTCCTGGAACTTCTCGTTCTTGCCGACGAAGTCAGTCTCAGCGTTGACCTCGACAACAACGCCCACGCCGTCCACAACAGCGGCGTAAGCCATACCCTCGGCAGCGATACGGCCAGCCTTCTTGGCGGAAGCGGCCAGGCCCTTCTCACGCAGGTACTCAACAGCCTTGTCCATGTCGCCGTTGGCCTCGGTCAGAGCCTTCTTGCAGTCCATCATGCCAACGCCGGTCATCTCGCGCAGGTTCTTAACATCAGCAGCGGTAAAAGCCATAGTATTTATCCTCCAGTAATTATTTTTTTAATAGCAGTGACATAAAAAATGGGGCGGGACTTTCCCGCCCCATAGGGTTCAAGTAAAATTACTCAGCAGTCTCAGCCTCGGCCTGGGTCTGCTCGCCCTGGCGGCCCTCGATCATAGCGTTGGCCATGATGGAGGAGATCAGCTTGATGGCGCGGATAGCGTCATCGTTGCCGGGGATGGGATAATCGATCTCGTCGGGATCGCAGTTGGTATCGGCAATGGCGACAACAGGGATGCCCAGCTTCTTGGCCTCGGCGATAGCGTTGCGCTCCTTGCGGGTGTCAACGATGAACAGAGCGCCGGGCAGCTTCTTCATCTCCTTGACGCCGCCCAGGTACTTCTCCAGCTTCTCGATCTCGCCCAGGTGCTTGGTGACTTCCTTCTTGGGCAGCATATCGAAGGTGCCGTCCTCCTGCATGCGCTTGAGCTGGTTCAGACGGTCGACGCGGGTGCGCATGGTCTTGAAGTTGGTCATCATGCCGCCCAGCCAACGAGCGTTGACATAGTAC
>CAYSDG010000163.1:0-3319 GCA_964429705.1 uncultured Oscillospiraceae bacterium
CCGTCTCCGGTTTTTTCGGCTCTGTTTCTTCTGTCTCCGATTCCGTTTCTTTTGTATCCGATTCCGTTTCTTTTGTCTCCGATTCCGTTTCTTTTGTATCCGGCTCTGTTTCCGGTTCATCCTCGAATCCGGCAAATGTCTGATTCATCAAAATCGTCACCGGAACCGTCACAGCAATCTCGGTATCCTTAACCGAAATCTGCAGCTCTGTAGCTCCCGGCATATGCCCTTCCACGATCACCTTCCAGGTACCTTCCGTTCCCGATTTTTCTACACCGATCACCCTCGCCAGATCCGGGAACAGCGAAACCGCCTGTACCTGGGTTTCTTCCTCATAGGCGCTCAGGACAACCGGAATTTCGATTCTGGAACCATAATCCACGGATACCTCTTCTGCAATCTGGACCGTACAGGGCCTTCTGACAGATTTGGTAAAGCTCTGTTCCCTGCAGCTAATTCTCGCATAGCTCTGAACAGACGATGGTATCAGGACTTTGCAGATGCTTCCCTTCTCCCTGCTTTCTTCAAATACCAGCTGATAGGTATCTGCATAAACTGTTCCGTCTTCATTTGCTTCCTTCTCGGAGTAAGAAAGCGTATAGGCAATTTCATTTCCGTTTTCATCCGTCAGTTTCACATTGGATACCGTATCCGGCTTCATATATTTCGTAAAATGAATTTCCGCGTATTCTTCATACACATTCATCCACTCTGCCTGCGGTGCTTCATAAGAAATCATGGACGCATTCACGCTATTCTGTACCGGCGGCACACTCAGCCAGTCGCTTGTCCAGGTTTGATAGCCGTTCAGCTCTACAACCACCTGCCAGTAGCCTTCCGGTGTATCCCAGGCATAACAGCCTTCCGTATCCGTATACAATGGATTCGTCTGCCCATCTTCCGATGCATCCCACAGCACCGGAGCTGAATCTGGTGTCTCTTTATAATATGCGGTAACCTTCGCGCCGATAATCCGGTTTGCGGTAACTGCCTCATAAACATAACCGCTCGGGTCGATCAGCCATTTAAAATAAGAACCTTTTCCGCCCTGTGCATAATAGTCAAAAGCACCATCCAGGTATTTTTCTGCAAGTTCCGTTCCAAAATCGATCACAACACCTGCAAGTATACCGGCAACAGGACCATATGCAGCAGTCACCGAAGCAGTGAGGTACGGCTTTGCAACACTCATAACCATTTTAAATGAATACAAAAGGCCGTAAGCAACTCTCATATCATCTGTTTTCTTTAAAGCATACTCTTTGTCAGCAGCCGACAGGGTTGTTGAATTTCTTATTTCTTTCTGTGCCTCATCCAGCTGCAAGGTAAAGTTGACTGCTTCTCCGAACGTTGTAGCCATACCAATATACTTACCTGCATATCCCCATGCTTCCGACGTACTTATTGTATATGCCGTCTCTGACCGCAGCCAGAACGTCACACCTCCCTGGATGGTTACTTTCTGCACCGTTTCTTTGACACCGTTCCATAAGATGTAGATCAGGTCGTCTCCATCCTGCACTACAACTACGCCATTCTCTTTTGCTTTATCCTTTGCATTCGATTTTACCTGATCCCCATATTTTTCGACCAGCTTTTCAACAAAGTACTTAACATCCTCCAGATCCGGATCGCTTTCCACTCCTCTTGCCAGACCGTATGCCCGCGCTTTGCCGCCCAGCAGATCCTCTTCTGCCTCTTGCACAGAAGTATATTTCCGGAATTCCACCGGAAGGACCGTACCATCCTGCAGTGTAATATTTAAATTTGCACTTGCTCCATCGTCATTCTCTACCTGAACCTCCGCATTTTGACAGAATTCCGGAATCTCATCCTGCTCCAGATCAACCTCCGTTGAAATCCCGGAACCGTCAAACTGCGTCGAATACCAAAGGCTGATGGAACCTGGAATATAGTTTTTATCGGATTCATCAAAAAATCCAGTTGCAATGTATTCACCGGGGTTCGCGGTCGGCTCCGCCTGCATACGCTGCTGTTTGCCGTTTTTCGTCCCTATTACGTACACATTTTTCAGCGTTTCCGGATTGTCAAACTGAATCCGGAAGGTAAAGCTGTATGCAGGGTTGATCGCAAGGCTTAACTGAGTGCCCGCAGTTTCCAGCAGATTGACCTTTTTGCTTTCATGCGCCATATAATACATGTCAAACCGTGTCACAACCGGAGCTTCCATATCATAAATGACTTTCGCACTTGCTGAAACTGCCGCATTTGACACCCGTTCTGCCTTAATGGTATAGATCTGCTGTTTTGTTTCGGGAGCAGGAAGTGTAATATACGTGCTGTAAGCGCCTGTATTCAGAGCCTTTGCCAGTGCAGCTTCCTGATCATTTACGTATATTTTTACAGCTTCCCTGGGCGTTGTCAGGCCACTGACACAGATTTTTGCATCAGCGGTGATTTCCGGAACATCCAGTGTCAATGTCGGAACATCCAGAAGCAGCAGATCAATCAGGTCGCTGCAGAGTACATTTTCTTTCTTATAGTCCAGGCAGGCATACGCCGAGAGGCTTCCTGTAGCCTGTATTTTTGCATTAAAGGTAAGATGTCCTTCCGGAGCATTTACCGGAACCGTAAGTAATGTATCTTCATACGTGTAACCTGTTCTTGGTACATTGTCTTCCTTCAGGCTGCTCTCTGCAAATTCAAGACTTGGGGAGAGCTTCACAGACAGCTTCGCTTCCATGCCGCTTATTTCATCTCTGTACTCGTCTTTGATTTTGTAATCCAGATGTACTGTAATATAACTGTTGACACATGCAATATCCGTATTGGTGTAAAAACTGCTGTGTTCCATGTCAAGAACATAGTTCGAATAATCCGATGTACCATCCGTATAATAACGGAATTCAATTCCATTGCTGACTGCCCATATTGCCGCGTAAGAATTTGTAGGCACATACAGGCAGACCGGACTGTTTTCAAACGCTCCGTCTCCTATTTCTGTCACGGATTCCGGGATAAATACCTGCTCCAGATTGATGCAGTCTGCAAATGCATGTGCTCCGATCTGTTCCACTGTATCCGGCAGGCTGACACTGATCAGTCCTTCACAGCCGCTGAATGCATACCTGCCAATCGTTTTGATTCCTTTCTGCAGTATCAGTGACGGTATCCCTTTGCAGCCGTCAAACGCATGCTCCTGAATCTCGGTCAGAGTCGATGGAAACGTTATCGTCCGCAGACTGCTGCAGTTTTGGAATGCATACTTCGGGATTGCGGTCACACCTTCCGGAATCGTCAAGATCTTCAGTTTGCTGCAGCCTTCAAAGACACTTCCACACGAATATGGCCACGAAGA
>CAYSDG010000164.1:0-3255 GCA_964429705.1 uncultured Oscillospiraceae bacterium
CGTCTGCCGAACTCTTTCAGAATCCAAGTCTTTCCCACCTGACGCACACCCTTCAAAATCAGCGGCTTGCGATAGGGTGAATTCTTCCATTCAAGCAGTTTATTCAATATCAATCGTTCCATAAAAGCACCCCTTCACACTATTATTGGAGTTTTAGGTCTTAGTAATCACATTTTTATTATACTCAGAACTTGCGAACAAATCAACTTATTTCACAAAATTATCAAATATTTTTGTGATTAGAATCACATTATTACTCTTGATTCTGTTGATTTTGACTCTTTGAATTCCGAATATAGGGAGAGATGCATCTGACACCGAACCGCAAATACCAAAGTTCTGTTTCTATGCTGAATCACCGCACGAGCATTCGCCCCAAAACATCGGTGTCTCGTGGTGTCCCCCGGCGGCTTTTCGGATCTTTCGGCCGGTCAAAAGGTCCCCGCCGGAGGCAAAACCGAGTATCGAACAGCAGAAAAATCTCCCTCTTGACATTCCCCCTCCCCTGTCGTATATTTTATTCAGAACATTTGTTTTATAAAGAAAGGGGAGGACCATGGACACGATAGAAAAGCTGACGATCCTGACCGATGCCGCCAAATACGACGCCGCCTGCACCTCCAGCGGAGCGAAGCGGGGCAGCCGTCCGGGATACATCGGCAACACCTCCTCCTCGGTGATGGGCTGCTGCCACACCTTTTCCGCTGACGGGCGGTGCGTAACGCTGCTGAAGGTGCTGATGACCAACTGCTGTGTCTACGACTGCAAATACTGTGTCAACCGCTGCTCCAACGATACCCGCCGCGCCCTCTTCGAGCCGGAGGAGCTGGCGGAGCTGACCATCCAGTTTTACCGCCGCAACTACATCGAGGGCCTGTTCCTCTCCTCCGGCGTGCTGGTCAGCCCGGACTACACCACCGAGCGGATGATCCGCTGCCTGGAGCTGCTGCGGCATCACTACCGCTTCAACGGCTACATCCACGCCAAGGCCATTCCCGGCACCTCGCCGGAGCTGGTACAGAGGCTGGGGCTGCTGGCAGACCGTCTCAGCGTGAACATCGAGCTGCCCTCAGAGCAGGGGCTGCACACCCTGGCCCCCAACAAGACGCGGCAAGCCATCTTCCGCCCCATGGGCCTCATCACCAGCACCCTGCAGGAGAACCGGCAGGAGCTGGCAAAATACCGCCACGCCCCCCAGTTTGCCCCAGCTGGGCAGAGTACCCAGATGATCATCGGCGCGACGCCGGACACCGACCGGCATATCCTTCGCCTGAGCCAGTCCCTCTATGACAAATACCGCCTGAAGCGGGTATTTTTCTCCGCCTATGTCCCGGTCGTAGAGAACACCCTGCTCCCCGCTCTGGATACCAAGCCGCCCCTTCTGCGGGAGCATCGCCTGTATCAGGCGGACTGGCTGCTGCGGTTCTACGGCTTCCGGGCAGAGGAGCTGCTGGACGAGGACTCCCCCAATTTCGACCCTCTGCTGGACCCAAAATGCACCTGGGCCCTGCGGCACCCCGCCTTTTTCCCCGTAGAGGTGAACACGGCGGACCGGGAAACGCTGCTGCGGGTGCCAGGCATCGGCGTGGTGTCCGCAAAGCGCATCCTCTATGCCCGCCGTGGGCGGCAGCTGGAGCACGCGGACCTGAAAAAGCTGGGCGTCGTGATGAAGAGGGCTCAATATTTCATAACCTGTAAAGGGAAAACACTGGACGGGCTAAAGCTCCATCAGGACAGCCTCCCCCGCTATCTCATGGCCGCGGAGCGGGCTGCGCTGCCTCCGGAGGAACTGCAGCAGCTGAGCCTGTTCGACAACGCCGGATAGAGGAGGTCACCATGGAGGTCATTTATCGCTACGACGGCAGCTTCGAGGGCTTTCTCTGCTGCGTATTCGACAGCTATGTAAATAAGGAGCGGCCCGCCGAGTTTCAGGACGAGGCCCATCTGGCTCAGAGCCTCTTTCCCGCCCGCTGGGTTGGGACGGACCGCCGCCACGCCCAGCGCATCCTGGTCAGCCTGCAAAAAATCGATCCCTGGGCCAGAGAGCTGGTGGTAAAGGGCTTTCTCACCTGCGTCCCGGAGCGGGAAATGATGCTCTACACCTTCATCCGGGCTCTGTACGACGTGGGCAGGCCCCTGCTGCGCCAGCTGAGCGACGAGGCGGTGCTGCCCCTGCTGCAGGCCGTCCGCCATCTGGATGGCGAGGTGCAGCTGCTGCGCGGCTTTGTTCGCTTTTCCGACTTTGAAGGGATGCTGGCCGGGGAGATCCGCCCCAAAAACCGGGTGCTGCCCCTGCTGCGCCGCCACTTCTGCGACCGGTTCTGCAACGAGGTGTTCCTCCTGTACGACCGCACCCACCGGGAGGCCCTGCTCCACCGCCCCGGCCAGTGGGCCATCCTCCCCATGGACGACTTCAAAATGGCCCGTCCCTCCGCCGCCGAGGCGCAGTACCGCCGCCTGTGGAAGCGGTTCTACGACACCATTGAGATCAAAGAGCGCCATGCCCCTCAGCTTCGTCAGAGCCATATGCCCAGGCGCTACTGGGACACCATGACAGAATTTCAGGATGAGGACTACTTTCTGGCGGGATCAGAACTGCCGTCCCAGGAGACGCTGGAGCTGTCAGTTCCCTGACAAAAACCGCCCATCCACCCACTTTTTTCGTCCTTCTCATTGACATTCTGATACAAAGGGGCTATATTTATATTGCCTGTTTTTCCGCGGGGAAATTCCACCAGGGAAAACAGGCGCTTTTTCTAGGTAACGCCGCAGATGACAGTCTGTCCTGTGCGGTGTTGCCCTATTTTTTAAGAATTAAGAAAAGGAATGGGGGAGGATACATGTCCAAAGAGTTGATTCGCCTTGTGGATTGCAGCATGGCGTTTGACGGCGAGCTTGTTCTCGATAACATCAATCTGTATTTTAACGATAGTGAGTTCCTCACATTGCTCGGACCCAGTGGCTGCGGCAAAACCACGACCTTGCGCATCATTGGAGGCTTTCTGACGCCCACCTCGGGCGACGTGCTGTTCGATGGTGTGAGGATCAATGATATACCGCCCAACTTGCGGCAGGTCAACACCGTCTTTCAGCGCTATGCGCTGTTTCCCCACCTGAATGTCTTTGAGAACGTGGCCTTCGGCCTGCGCATCGGCAAGACGGTGGAAGAAAACAGCAAAAAGCGGAAGGTCAAGATCCCGGAAAGCGAGATCCAGCAGCGCGTGCTGGAGATGCTGGAGGTGGTGAGCCTGAAGG
>CAYSDG010000165.1:0-3217 GCA_964429705.1 uncultured Oscillospiraceae bacterium
CAACGAGCTGATCGCCAAGTGCTTTACCTGCTACAACAACTATGAGTTCCATGTCATCAGCCACGCCATCAACGATTTCTGCGTGGTGGAGCTGAGTTCCTTCTATCTGGACATCATCAAGGACCGCCTGTACTGCGAGGAGACCAATGGTCTGGCCCGCCGCAGCGCGCAGACCGCCCTGTGGATGATCCTGGACACCATGACCAAGATCTTCGCTCCCATCCTGGCCTTCACCTGCGATGAGATCTGGCAGGTCATGCCCCACCAGGAGAAGGACGATGCCCGCAATGTCCTCTTCAATGAGATGAACCAGCCCTTTGCCGACTACGCCCTGGATCAGGCCGCCATGGCCAAGTGGGACCGCATCATCGCCGTCCGCACCGCCGTCAACGGTGCTCTGGAAGCCGCCCGCGGCGAGAAGAAGATTGGCAAGGCTCTGGAGGCCAATGTGGCGCTGACCGTCCCCGCCGAGGATGCCTTCCTGGCCCAGATGGATAGTCAGGAGCTGGCCGATCTGCTGATCGTCTCCCAGGTTGCTGTCACCGTGGGCAGCGAGCTGGCTGTGGAGGTCAAGGCCGCCGAGGGCGAGAAGTGCCAGCGCTGCTGGAAGGTACTCACCGCTGTCGGTACCGTGGCAGAGCACACCGCTCTCTGCCCCCGCTGCGCCGCCGTGGTGAAGACCATGGACATCGCCGAGTAAACACCATCAACGACCAGAGCGCCTGCCGCCGTGAGGGGCAGGCGCTCTCTCAAATATGGAGGGACCCTATGCAAACTGTTATCGCCGCGTGCAGCTCGCTGCTGGACTACGTGGAGGCAGCGCAGCGGACAGCGCGCACCCATTTCCCTGTGATAGCGATCGACAAGGCCCTCCACAGCGAGCCGGAGCGCATGAAACAAGTCCTGCTCGACACGATAGACGCACTGCCGCCGGAGGTTGACACCGTTCTGGTAGCCATGGGCTTCTGCGGCGGCGCGTGGAGCGAGGTCACCGCCCGCCGCCGGATCGTCATCCCACGGGTCGATGACTGCATCTCCCTCCTGCTGCACAGAGATGATGCCTTCCACCCGAATCTGAAGGAACCGGGCCATATGTACATCGTGGAAAAGGATCCCCGTGATTTTTCCATCGAGAAAATGTTCCAGGGGACTGCCACAGAATACGGCAGTCTGAACCAGAAAGAGCTGTTTCAGATGCTGTTCGGCAATTATAAGCATCTGGACATCGTGGACACAGGCCTTACCGACTGCTATAGTGAATTTTACGCAGCGGAGGCTCAGAAAAACGCGGACAAGCTGGGTGCGGACCTGGACTATGTGCCCGGCAGCAACCGCCTGCTGGAGAAGCTGGTGTCCGGTCAGTGGGACGAGCAGTTCATCGTGGCGCAGCCCGGGACCTTCATCCGCCACGGCAGCTTCTTCTGACCGTCCGGAGCCTCTCCCCCGGCTTGCTTTTCCCCGCGGCATTTGCTATACTGAAACCAGATCCCCTTGCGCTGCTGGGGGCCGCCGGACCGCGCCGACAGCCCCCTATATCATGCGGCGCGCCCGGGGCGCGGACCTGGGGCGCAGCGGCTGCCTGACGGGAAAATGGATCCCGCCGCCGGACGCTTGCGCCGCTTGCACCATCCTATGCCGGCGCTGCCCCGGGGAACCTTGTCCCGGGAGCCGACTATTCTATCAAACAAAAAGGAAGTATCGATCATGATCAAGATCGCCCCCTCCATCCTCTCCGCCGACTTCGCCAATCTGGAGCGAGACATTCAGCGTATTTCCACCGCCGACCTGGTCCATGTGGACGTGATGGACGGCATTTTTGTCCCCAATATCACCATCGGCATCCCCGTAGTCAAGTGCATCCGTCCCACCACGACACTGCCCCTGGATGTCCATCTGATGATCGACCGCCCGGTGCGCTATGTAGAGGAATTCTGCAAGGCCGGTGCCGACATCGTCACGGTCCATGTGGAGGCCGATACCGAGGAAAACACCCGTAAGGCCCTGGACATTATCCACAACTGCGGCAAGAAGGCCGGTGTGGTCATCAAGCCCAGGACCCCCGCCGAGGCCGTGCTGCCCTTCCTGGATGTGTGCGACATGGTGCTGGTGATGACGGTGGAGCCGGGCTTCGGCGGCCAATCCTTTATGGCTGACATGATGCCCAAGGTCCGCCAGATCCGCCAGTGGATCGACCAGCGCGGCCTCAGCTGCGACCTGGAGGTGGACGGCGGCGTGGATCCTGTCACCTGCAAGTTGGTCATTGAGAACGGTGCCAACGTGCTGGTGGCCGGCTCCGCCGTTTACAAGGCCGAGAACATTCCCGAGCGCATCGCCCAGCTGAGAGGGTAAAATCTATGGAATATTTTCCCGCGCCGCTGGAGAAGCTGGTGGAGCAGTTCGCCAGCCTCCCCGGCATCGGCGGCAAGTCCGCCCAGCGTCTGGCCTTTCACATTCTGAGCCTTACCGACCAGGAGGCCCAGGAGTTTGCCGACGCCATCATCAACGCCAAAAAGAACGTCACCTGCTGCCCGGTGTGCCAGAATCTCACCGGAGGCGGCCTGTGCTCTATCTGCGCCTCTCCCAAGCGGGACACCTCCACCATCTGCGTGGTGGCTGATCCCCGGGACGTGGTTGCCATGGAGCGGGCCCGGGAATACAATGGCCGCTACCATGTGCTCCACGGCGTCATCTCCCCCATGAACCACGTAGGGCCAGACGATCTGGAGATCAAATCCCTGGTGGAGCGGGTGGCCAAGGGGGATGTCAGCGAGGTCATCATGGCCACCAACCCCGACACCGAGGGAGAAGCCACAGCCATGTATCTGGCCCGGCTCCTGAAGCCCTTCGACATCCGCGTCACCCGGCTGGCCTACGGCATCCCCGTAGGCGGTCACCTGGAGTTTGCCGACGATGCCACCCTGATGCGCGCCCTGGAGGGCCGCCAGGAGATCTGAGACAGCGCTGAAGCTCCCGCCAACAGCATAAAACAGGATCCGCCCCCAACAGCCATTGGCTGCTGGGGGCGGATCTTATTGCTTGTATTCAACCGCGCAAATTACTTGCGGGGGTTCTTGATAGCGGCCTGGGCAGCAGCCAGACGTGCGATGGGCACGCGGTAGGGGCTGCAGGAGACATAGGTCAGGCCGATGTTGTGGCAGAACTCCACGGTGGAGGGGTCGCCGCCCTGCTCGCCGCAGATGCCCAGCTTGATGTCGGG
>CAYSDG010000166.1:0-3207 GCA_964429705.1 uncultured Oscillospiraceae bacterium
TGGATGTGGATGTCGCCCTCCTGGTGGGCCTTGGCATGCTCGGGCTTCAGCACGAACATCTGGTAGAACTGCTTGGCACCCTCGCTGCCGTACTTGAGCATGGAGCCCATGGCGGTGTCACCGTTGATGTTGGCGTTTTCACGCTTGACATCGGAATCCACAGCGTCGGAGAAGGTAATATCCTCATAGGTCTTCATCAGACGGGTGTTCATCTCACGCACGCGGTTGCGCTCGCTGCGGTAGAGGATGTAACTTTTCGCGGTCTGAACATAGCCGTTGTCCATCAGGACTTGCTCAACGATGTCCTGGACCTGCTCCACCTCGGGCACCGTGGTGCCGGATGACTCCAGCATGGATACAACATCATCGGCCAGGGCCTTGGCGGTGTCCTCCTGACCGGGCTTGTAGGTCGCCTCAAACGCCTTGGTGATGGCAAGGGCGATCTTCTCCCGGTCGAATTCAACTAAACGACCGTCGCGTTTTTTCAACATTTCAATCGCCATTGCTGCATTCTCCTTCGACTAAGATGATTTAGAATTAACATAAAAATATGAAGCCATACATAAAGTAAGTTATAAACCTCTGGGTACAATATCTTGTATCCGAAGCTTATAACCAACGTACATATAGTACACTGAAACCATTGGCTTGTCAATAGGGCATTCCGACAAAAAGGAAAGGCGCCGGAGCGAAAGCTCCGGCGCCTTATGTCAGACGCGCTCAGCAGCAGCTGTCATTGCAGCCGCAGCCGCTGTTGCCGCAGCCACAGCCGCCGCTGCTCAAACCGTTGCTGCCGCAGCAGAAGAACAGGATGAGGATCAGGATCAGGATCCAGCAGCAGCTGCCGCCAAAGTTGTTGGAATTACACATACGCAATACCTCCTGTGAGATCGGGGACGCTTCTGCGTCTCACAGTTCATCATATGCGGGAGGCAGCTGAAGGTGTCAGGAAAGGCGGGGGGAGGAGACCAGCTGTTTTGCGCTGGCGAGCTGGGCGGTGGAGAAAACGCCGGAGACGCTCAGCTGCTGGGCCAGCGTCTGCTGGCTGCCGCTGCGGACCATGTCCAGACTGTAGTAGGAGAGATAGACCACCTGACAGCGCAGGAAGCTGCCGCTCTGCAGCATCCGGTATTCCGCGTCCGTCAGCGCGCCGTGCTGATAGGCGCGGTCCAGCGAGGTGGTGTAGTCGTGAACACCGGCTATGCTGTATCCCAGGGCACGCAGCAGAAACTCCTGATACTCCACAGCGGAGACGGGCTGCTGCGTGCCGAATTTTCCGCCGCCTACGCCGTTGCTGTAGCCCTGGTGATAGGCCCAGGCTACATAGCGGTCCGCCCAGGCGGGGACATCGGTGAAGGGATGGTCGAAGGAGCAGGAGAGCGCGGCATTCTCCTCGCCCAGCAGCCGGATGAACATCACCAGCGCTTCCGCGCGGGTGGGGGCCAGATGCAGGTCAAAGCCCTCGCCGAAGCTGGTGCCTGTGCCCCGGAAAAGTCCCAGCTCCCGCAGGGCGCAGGCGATGGCGAAGTAGTCGGGGGTGTCATCAGACAGGGAAAAGGCGTAGTTCCCCTGATAGGTCAGCACAGCGGCGGGGGAGTCGGTGATGAACCGGGCCACGGTCTGTTCCGCCGCAATATAGCGGTGCCGCGGGGAGAGCGTGCTGCCGGAGGGGACCTCGCGGCCGTCGGTGACATCCACAACGGCGCCGTCAGTCACCTCCAGGCGGATCTCGCCGCTGAGGGGGATGACTGCCAGCCCTGTGGAACCAATGAGAATATCGCCCTGCTTGCAGGTGCGCTCCACAGCCTCTGCGGCGAAGCTCTGCCCGGCTGCCGCGCGGACGGAGGCGGACATGGCATCCAGCTGGCGCTGCAGATCGCTTCGCGCCGCGCTGTCTGCGCTGTCCAGCTTGCTGTCGACAGACAGACCGATGGACTGCAGAAACGCACCCTTCAGATGGGAGAGGGAGACCAGCGGATCGGCTGCGGTGCCGCCGCTGGCCAGCGCCGCGGTCAGACAAATGGCCAGGGCCAGACACGCGGCAGCGAGGGAGAGAGCTCTTTTCATAGCGGCTCCTTTCCGGGCATCAGCGCTCGGTGATACGGTAGCTGAGGGTCAGAAGGCTGTCAGCGAAGTGGACATCCTCGAATCGGACATTGTCCACAGAGGTGGTCAGCTCCACGTTGGTAAAATTCCAGAAGCCGCGCACGCCCAGCTCAATGAGCCGGTCCGCAGTGTTCTGGGCTGCGGACTGGGGGACGGTCAGGACAGCCACATCCGGCTTGTGTTCCCGGACATAATCATCCAGTCCGGCCATATCCAGAACGGGGACGTCGGCCACGGTGGTGCCGATCAGCGAGGGGGAGATGTCGAAGGCGGCCTCCAGAATGAAGCCTGCGTCTTTAAAGCGGAAGTTGCGCATCAGAGCGTGTCCCAGATTGCCAACGCCCACGACGATGATGTGGTGCTGCTTGTCCACACCGAGGATGTGGCCGATCTCCGCACGCAGCTCGTCGACGTTGTAGCCGTAGCCCTGTTGCCCGAATTCGCCGAAGCAGCTGAGATCCTGTCGGATCTGAGAGGCTGTGATCCCCATTTTACTGCCGAGGGAGCTGGAGGAGATACGGACGACCCCCTTGCTGTGCAGTACATCCAGATAGCGGTAGTAGCGGGGGAGGCGGCGGATAACGGCATCAGAGACATTTTCTTTTTTCATATAGGACGCACCTTTCGTGTAATGAAATGTTTGGTGTTATATTACATGATGGAATGGCGGTTGTCAATTTTTTTAACAATCTTTTTTGAAAATTTTTCTTTACAAATCGAAAACTATTTGCTATACTATATAAGAATTAAAAATTCACTTGTACGCGCCCGTGGCGCAGTTGGATAGCGCGTCAGACTCCGACTCTGAAGGCCGCTGGTTCGAATCCAGTCGGGCGTACCAAGAAAAACCCCTGGGGCTCAATAGCTCCGGGGGTTTCTTCATAGCTGCGGGTGCATTTTCTGCCCGAATGGGGAGCGAGTGCTTCAGCCGCCGTATTGAACAGAGAGGAGCGGACACAGCGATCCCGGCTGCCGGGGCTTCTATGATCGAGGAATCGAGAAAAAGTGACACAGGAGAAGAAAATATGAAACGTATCCTATTTATTTGCCACGGCATTAGTTCCGCTTTTAAATAAAAAGTCTCAAATCGTCTTAAATACT
>CAYSDG010000167.1:0-3162 GCA_964429705.1 uncultured Oscillospiraceae bacterium
GCCCTCGTGGTAGGTCTTGCCGGCCAGAGTGAACTGCTTGTTGGCCTCGTCCATGACGATGTCGCCGCAGCCGGAGACGCAGCAGGTACCCATACCGCGGGCAACCACGGCAGCGTGGCTGGTCATGCCGCCGCGGACGGTGAGGATGCCACGTGCGAAGTGCATACCCTCGATGTCCTCAGGGCTGGTCTCCAGACGGACCAGAATGACCTTGTGGCCCTTGTCCACCCACTCCACGACGTCGTCAGCGGTGAACACGATCTGACCTGCGGCAGCGCCGGGAGAGGCGGCCAGGCCCTGGCCCACGGGAGCCACGCGGTCGAGCTCCTCCTTGGGGAAGGTGGGGTGCAGGAGGCTGTCCAGGCTGCGGGGATCGATCATGCTGACGGCCTCTTCCTCGCTGATCATGCCCTCATCCACCAGATCGCAGGCGATCTTCAGAGCGGCGGCAGCGGTGCGCTTACCGTTACGGGTCTGGAGCATATAGAGCTTCTTATCCTCGATGGTGAACTCCATGTCCTGCATATCGCGGTAGTGGTACTCCAGCTTGCTGCTGATGTCCACGAACTGCTCATATGCCTCGGGCATGACCTCGGCCAGCTGGTCGATGGTCTGGGGAGTGCGGACGCCGGCCACGACGTCCTCGCCCTGGGCGTTCATCAGGAACTCGCCGAAGAGCTTCTTCTCACCGGTGGCGGGGTTACGGGTGAAGGCAACGCCGGTACCGGAGGTATCGCCCATGTTGCCGAAGACCATCATCTGCACGTTGACGGCAGTACCCCAGGAGGAGGGGATGTCGTTCATGCGGCGATAGTAGATGGCGCGGGGGTTGTTCCAGCTGCGGAACACGGCGCGGACGGCGCCCATCAGCTGCTCGCGGGCATCCTGGGGGAAGTCCTCGCCGATCTTGTTGCGGTACTCAGCCTTGAACTGCTCGGCCAGCTCCTTCAGATCCTTGGCGGTCAGCTCGGTGTCCAGCTGCACGCCGCGCTTGGCCTTCATCTCGTCGATGAGCTCCTCGAAATACTTCTTGCCGACCTCCATGACGACGTCAGAGTACATCTGGATGAAGCGGCGATAGGAGTCGTATGCAAAGCGGGGGTTCTTGGTCTTCTTTGCGAAGGCCTCCACCACCTGATCGTTCAGGCCCAGGTTCAGGATGGTATCCATCATGCCGGGCATAGAGGCCCGGGCGCCGGAGCGAACAGACACCAGCAGGGGGTTGTTCATGTCGCCGAAGCGCTTACCGCTGATCTCCTCCAGCTTGCCGATATACTCCATGATCTCGTCCTGGATCTCGGCATTGATAGTGCAGTCGTCATGGTAATACTGGGTGCAGGCCTCGGTGGTGATGGTGAAGCCCTGGGGCACGGGCATACCCAGCAGGGTCATCTCCGCCAGATTCGCTCCCTTACCGCCCAACAGCTCACGCATGGAGCCATTGCCCTCAGAGAACAAATACACGAATTTTTTGCTCATGGTTTTCCTCCGGTTATCTTTTACTTTATATTTTCTGTCTCAACAGAGAATCTTATTATAGACGCTTGTCCCCCCTTTTTCAAGGGTAAATTGTACATTTTTAATGTTAATTTTTAGTCAATCAACCCCTTTTATTCCGAAATTATTCCGCATTTATGGTTGTTGCTTTTTTTGCCGCACTTATGCTATAATAATCTGAAATATGCAGATACCCGGTCAGCCGTCCCATGGCAGACCGGCTGCGGCGGATGGAGGGCCTGTCATGGCGGAACAATGGACGATACCGGAGGACACCAGATTGGCCCAGCGGATCCGCCTGGCTGCCCAGCGGGATGCCCTGGGCCACGCGGTGATCCTCAGCGGTCAGGGCGATCTGCAGCGGGCCGCCCGCTTTACCGCCGCCGCCATGGAGTGCGAGGGCGGCGACAAGCCCTGCGGTCAGTGCGCCGCCTGCCGCAAGGTCCTGCGGGACATCCATCCGGACGTCATCACCGTGCAGGACCCTGAGCACAAGAACATCTCCATGGACATTCTGCGCCAGGTACGCAACGATGCGTATATCGTCCCCAACGAGGGGCGGCGAAAGATCTATGTTTTTCCCGACTGCGAAAAGCTGGATCCCAAGACCCAGAACGTGATGCTGAAGGTACTGGAGGAGGGGCCGCCCCACGCGGCCTTCATTTTCTGTGCGGTCAACAGCGCTGCCCTGCTGCAGACCATCCGCTCCCGGGCCGTGGAGTGGAAGCTGTCCCCCCCTGACGAGACCGCCGGGGACGACGGAGAAGCCCGCCGCCTGTGCGAGCTGCTGTGCGGCGGAAAAACAGCAGACATCACCGCCTTCTGCGCCGATCTGGAGAACGGCAAGCTGGGCCGCGAGGAGCTGCAGCAGCTTCTCAGCGCCGCGAGAGATCTGGTCTGCCGCGCCCTGGCTGCCAGCTGCGGCGTTTCCAGCGGCGACCCACTGTGCGACCGCATGGCGCAGCAGATGAGCCGCCAGCGGCTGTCCGCCGCCGCGGATATTCTGCAGAACTTCACCCGCCAGTGCGGCTATAACGTGGGTGTCGGCCATCTGACCGGCGCTCTGGCGGTGGAGCTGAGCCAGTGACCACCCCCCGCCGGACCTATCTCCGGCTGAAGAAAGGAATTCAAAATATATGACCGAAGTCATCAGTGTCCGCTTTCGCGGCGGAACAAAAAACTACTACTTTGACCCCAAAGGTCTGACCATCTCCCCTGACCAGTACGTGATAGTGGAGACTGCCCAGGGCATGGAATATGTCCGGTGTGTGGAGGGCAACCATGAGGTGAGCGACCAGAGCCTGGTCCACCCCCTGCGCTGCGTAGTCCGCATCGCCACCGACGCTGACCACAAGACCGCTGAGTACAACCGCAAGCGGGAGAAGGACGCCTTCGCCATCTGCGAGAAGAAGATCGCGGCTCATAAGCTGGAGATGAAGCTGGTGAACGTGGAGTGCAGCTTCGAGGGCAACAAGATCATCTTCTTTTTCACCGCCGAGGGCCGCGTGGACTTCCGCGAGCTGGTCAAGGATCTGGCCGGTGTATTCCGGGCCCGCATCGAGCTGCGGCAGATCGGCGTGCGGGACGAGGCCAAGATGCTTGGCGGCCTGGGTATCTGCGGCCGTCCTCTGTGCTGCAGCCAGTTCCTGGACGATTTTATTCCCG
>CAYSDG010000168.1:0-3122 GCA_964429705.1 uncultured Oscillospiraceae bacterium
TACAAAGACTTTTTCTTCCATGGACTGTTCCGTCCTTTCTCCGGTTCTATCCGGTTATAAAATAAGACAGACGGATAGCTTTCCGCCTGTCCAAATTCATTATGACATCCGCCATTGGAGAAGTTCGAGCTGTACCTGCACCGCAACTGGCAGGCAAGCAATTCCATCACCGGCAACTACTATGTGGACCCCACCTATCATATTGAGGTGATTTCCGGCGATTCTGTGACCGTGACGGACAACTACTACGCCGGTGCGACACTGAACGCGGTTTCCAACGGCGTCAGCATCATCCGCATTACCTACGATGCGCTGGACTTCGTCAACACTTCCGGTAAATCCTACATTTACAGCAAGCTGTATGAGGAAAATACCACCGTTCTAGTGGTCAACGTGGGTGGAAATGGCGTTGGCACCATCGACAGCGGCTGCGGCGCCAGCGAATTCGAAATCCAGTATTTCATCCGTTCCATCAACGATACGGTAAAGGCAGAAGAAGATCAGTATGCTGAACTCACCTTCACACCGTCCGCAAACGTGGTTTCCGTGGAGCTTCATGCCCCCGTGGGCAGCACCGGAGCCTGGACGGATTCCTGGACAGCACTGGAAAAGGAGGACAATTCCTTCACCGCTCACCTGAAAGAAGGCAGCAACGTCCTTCGCTTCAAGACAGCGGATGGAACGACCTCCTACCATGTGATCCGGGCAATCGGTCTGGACATGACCGCCACCGGCGATACCCTGACGGTAAAGCTGGAAAAGGGTCAGTTCCTTCTGGAAGCCAATACCAATGATGACCTGAGCTTCCAGTTTCAGGGGCTGCAAATGCCCCTGCCCAAGCTGGCTGCCCTGATCAACCCGGGTCTGGAATCCATTCAGACCGGCTCCGGATGGTCGTTGCAGGAATCGACCTATGTGCAGTATACCCTGTCCGGCCGGAATACTGAGGCGCAGACCATTGCCGGACAGAAATCTCAGTATAATATCAGCACGAAAAACGCCCTGACCCTGCGCTTTGACCAGATGGATACCTACACCCTGTCTCAGGGTGCCCTGCATACCACCAGCTTCGGTGCGGGCAGCTACACCGGCATGACCAAGGGCGGCTATACCGGCACCCAGCCCAGCTACCGTGGCGGTAACAACACCTCTCTGGACACCCGGCAGAACCTGTACAGCGCCATGCCGGAGCTGACGATCCGTATCACATCGGCAGAGGACCAAGCCGCTGCAAAAGCGGTGGAGGCACTGATCGATGCCATCGGCGAGGTCACGCTGGAGAGCAAGGATGCCATTGAATACGCCGTGGCCAACGGCCTGATGAAGAGCACCGGCACCGGCCTGTTCTCCCCCAACGCCAACACCACCCGCGGCATGATCGTCACGATTCTGGCTCGTCTGGAGGGTGTGGATACCTCCAAGGGTGCAATGTGGTACGAGGCCGGACAGCAGTGGGCCATGAAGCTTGGAATTTCCGATGGCACCAACATGGACGGCCAGATCACCCGTGAGCAGCTGGCAACCATGCTCTATCGCTACGCCCAGATGAAGGGCTATGATGTGAGCGCCCGCGCCAGCCTGAGCGCCTTCGCAGACGCAGGAAGCGTCTCAGAGTGGGCACAGGAAGCCATGCAGTGGGCTGTGGGCGTGGGGCTGATCCAGGGCAGCGACAACCAGCTGACCCCCACCGCAAGCGCGACCCGCGCCCAGGTGGCTACCATCCTGCAACGGTTCTGTGAAAGCATTCTAAAGTAAAGGAATACAGCTGCAATTACGCCGCTGCATACCATATCACAAGCAATAACAGCGCAGCGGACGGCTAAAACCGAACGCTGCGCTGTCATGTTGTATTTTAATTTGCATGATCGAAATTCTCTCGTCTCTTCAAAATTCTTCTTGACAACCGCCAGATTTTTGCGAGGGATGATAGAAAGGGCAGGGAGGAGTTACCGGAAAAGTGGTTGTCAGGTCTGTTTTTTTGTGGTAAACTAAAAGAAAATGATAAAGTGTCCGGGGATATTGCCCGGGAAAAGGTGGAGTGAGCATGGATAATCATATTTTCCGCAGCGCCATTAGCGGTTTCAATCGTCAGGACGTCATGGAATATATCGAAAAGACGCAGAAGGAGACGGCGGCGACGGTGGAGCGTCTGGAGGCGGAGTGCGAGGAGCTGCGCAAGAGCGAGGATGTGCTGCGCGGCGCTCTCAGTGCCTGCAGCCAGGAGAAAAGCGAGCTGTCGCAGCAGCTGGAGAATATGACGGCTCGCCTGGAGGAGACAAAGACAGGTTGGGAGGAGCAGAGCGGGGCAGCAGAGTCCCTGCGCGGCGATGTAGCCCAGCGGGATGAGCAGCTGCGGGAGCTGACATGCGAAAACCAGCGGCTGGCGCAGCGTTTGGCGGAGCTGGAAAATGAGGTCAGCAATGTGCGCCGGGAGAAGGAGCAGATCGCGCAGCTGGAGTTGGAGGCCCGCAATCGCTGCGACGAGGTCCTGGCAGATGCGCGGCGACAGGCAGAAGCTGCGGTTCAGGCAGCGGATGAGCGGGCGGGCGAGATGCTCAGGTCTGCGCAGGAGCAGGCGGAGCAGACCATCTGCCAAGCGGATGCCGCGGCAGAGGAGACGGTCCGCACGGCGCAGGAGAGCGCGCAGCGCCTGCGTGAGGAGACAGACGCGCATGTGGCGCAGCTGCGTCAGGAGCTGGCGCAGCAGGTATCCAGCGCGGTGGAGGAGTATAGTGGTCTCCGCTCGGCGGTGGAGACGATCACCGCCCATGTCAGCGGCGAGCTGCGAAAGCTGAATGTAACGGTGACCCAGCTGCCGATCAATTTTGATCATATGAAGGACAGTTTACAGAGTCTGCTGGAGCGCGCGCAGGAGAACTGAGTGCTTATATAGGGAAATCAATCAGATGAAGTAGTATGCAGCACCCCGGATGGTACGTTTGGTCATTCGGGGTGTTGCTTTGTGTATCGACTGTCCAGATTTCTGAGTGCGGCTGATTTTTTGGCTTCGGCAGAAAACTATCGAAAAAAGGTGTTGACAAAGGTGGAAGAGTTTGGTATAGTAAGCAGGCTGTTCCGCGAGCGGTCGAGCTGAGGCGGACGGCGGCGAAAAACTTTGAAAA
>CAYSDG010000169.1:0-3071 GCA_964429705.1 uncultured Oscillospiraceae bacterium
GCGGCGCAGAGCCTCGCTGAGGGGGCGGGCCCGGTTGGAGGTGAGCACCACGAAGGGGATGCTCTTGGCCCGGATGGTGCCGATCTCGGGGACGGTGACCTGCATCTCGCTGAGCAGCTCCAGCAGGAATGCCTCGAACTCCTCGTCGGCCTTGTCGATCTCGTCGATGAGAAGAACGGTGGGCTTCTCCGAGCGGATGGACTTCAGCAGGGGACGCTCCAGCAGATAGCTGTCGCTGAAGAGAGACTCGGTCAGCTCGTCGGCGGATTGGCGGTTCATGTTGATCTGGATGGAGAGCAGCTGCTTCTGGTAGTTCCACTCGTACAGGGCCTTGCTCTCGTCCAGCCCTTCATAGCACTGCAGGCGGACCAGATCCCGGTCCAGCGCGGCAGCCATGACCTTGGCGATCTCCGTCTTGCCTACGCCGGCTGCGCCCTCGATCAGCAGAGGGCGGCCCAGCTGCAGGGCTACCAGCAGGGTGGTGATCAGACTGTCATCATAGATATAGTGGGCGGCGTCAAGCCGCGCCTTTAACGTTACGGCGTCCATTGTGCTCCTCCTGTTCGTTAACGTCTTGACAACAATATATCATACAGGGGCGAAAAAAAGCAATCTTGTTCTCTCTGGAAAAGAAGGATATAATAGGCCGCGTCGCAAAAAGGAGGATGAAGTATGGGAGAGTCGGAGAAGGCGCGGAGCGTCTGGGCAGAGGGAAGGGAGATCACCTTTGTCTTTCAGCGCAAAAAGGTGAAGAACCTGAATCTGCGCGTTCGCTCTGACGGCAGCGTGGCGGTGTCTGCACCGCCGCGGGTGCCGCTGACGGCAGTGGATGACTTTGTCCGGAGCAGGGCGGCGCTGATCTGGCGTGCCCAGAGCCGGATGCAAAAGGAAACACCGCCGTCCCGGCGGTATGTGACCGGGGAGACGGTGTGGTATCTGGGCCGGGCGCTGGAGCTGGAGGTCCAGGCGGGGCGACCCGCCGGTGGCGTAATAGAGGGAGAGCACCTGCGCCTGACGGTACCGCCGGGGGCAGATGAGACCGCCCGGAAGCGGGCCTTTGACCGATTCTGGAGCCAGCAGTGCCTGCTGGTGTTTGGACAGCTGGCGGAGAGGCTGTACCCCGCGTTTCAGACAATGGGGGTGGAGCAGGTGCCGCTGCGGGTGCGGGCCATGCGCAGCCGCTGGGGCTCCTGCCATACCGGGAAGCGGACCATTACCCTCAGCTGCCAGCTGCTGGAGCGGCCGGTGGCTGCAATAGAATATGTGATCTGCCACGAGTACTGCCATCTGCTCCGAGCTGACCACTCCCCGGCCTTTTACGGCCTGGTGGAGCGGGTAATGCCGGACTGGCGGCAGCGGCGCGCGCTGCTGCGATTTGAAAATGGGGATGTGGCAGAGGACTTTCGGGCAGAGAACGAGCTGCGGGGATGGCCCTGATCCCTAACGGTGGAACATGACGAACCTGATGGCGCACAAAGAGCTGTCAGGTGTCCCGGCGGATCAGTCGGGATACCTGGCAGCTCTATTTCCATGCAGATCAGATGCAAAGGGGCGTGTACGGAGCAGTCACTCCTTCACGGTGCCGTCGGGGTTGAACACCGGCAGGGGGGCCAGATAGACCAGGTCATCCCGCTCCAGCGCGTCGCCCTCGGCCAGAATAGCGGCCCGGCCGGTAACGGTGCCGCCCGCCATAGCGACCAATTCCTCCATAGCGTGCAGGCTCTCGCCGGTGGAGATGACGTCGTCCACAATCAGGATGCGCTTGCCGCGGATCAGCGCGCAGTCGTCGCTGCCCAGATACAGTTCCTGCTGGCGCTGGGTGGTGATGGAGCGGACAGTCACATGGACGGGGTCCGGCATGTAGACCTTGGAGCCCTTGCGGGCAACAAAATACTTGTTCGCGCCGGACTGGCGGGCCATCTCGTGGATGAGGGGGATGCTCTTGGCCTCGGCGGTCAGCATGTAATCATAGCTGTCGGCGGGGATGCGCTTGAGGAGCTCGGCGGCGCTGGCGACCGTCAGCTCCGCGTCACCGAAAATGATGAAAGCGCCGATGTACAGCTCGTCGCTGACCTTGCACAGGGGCAGGTCCCGCTCGAGCCCCGCAACATGCATTTTATATGTCATATGTACAGTCCTCCTGAAAAACTAGCTGCATCAAAATGCTTACCATACAGCGAAATATTGACAAAAATATTATAGCCGATGGGGAAATAAAGTCAAGAGAAACGGCGGCGCGGCCGGAGCGCGGACAGGGGGCTGCCGCACAGACGGGAATTTTATAAAAATGCAGGAGCCTGCGAAACAAGGTGCATTTTCGGCTCGATGATCATAATGCACAAAAAAAGGGAGAAAACTTCCACATTTTGAGCAAACTCTTTTGCTAAGAAGGATATTGAGTTTTTGGAAAATTAGTGTTAAGATAAGCATGAAAGAGGCAAGGGGAAGAAATTCATCTTCCTCCACCTTTTGTTGTTATAATATGAGGAGGATGATTCCAATGAACAAGTATGTCGAAAGCGTTATCGAGTACGTCAAGAAGAAGCATTCCGACGAGCCTGAGTTCTGCCAGACCGTTGAAGAGGTTTTCAGCTCCATTTCTGCCGTTATCGATGCTCATCCCGAGTACGAGAAGGTCGACCTGCTGACCCGTATGGTCGAGCCCGAGCGTATGTTCACTTTCCGCGTTGTGTGGTGTGACGACGCTGGCCAGTGGCACACCAACATCGGCTATCGCTGCCAGTTCAACGGCGCTATCGGCCCCTACAAGGGCGGCCTGCGCTTCCAGGCTAACGTTACCCCCAGCGTCATCAAGTTCCTGGGCTTCGAGCAGACCTTCAAGAACAGCCTGACCGGCCTGCCCATCGGCGGCGCCAAGGGCGGCTCCGACTTCGATCCCGCCGGCAAGTCCGACGCCGAGGTCATGCGTTTCTGCCAGAGCTTCATGACCGCTCTGTATCGCTACATTGGGCCCGACATCGACGTTCCCGCCGGTGATATGGGCGTGGGCGGCCGCGAGATCGGCTACCTGTATGGCCAGTACCGCCGCCTGAAGGGCGTGTGGGAGAACG
>CAYSDG010000170.1:0-3011 GCA_964429705.1 uncultured Oscillospiraceae bacterium
AACCCCGGAAGTTAATCGTGCAAACTGGAAGTTACTTTTGCAATCCACCTGATCAACACTTTTGCGCACAATACCTGCTCCAAAATTTATAAGTGGCTCATAAATCAACCCATATCTTTCTTCTCCTTGGTATTTCTCTTATAATGAGCACAGCAAATGAGCCGCAGCTCAAATCACAAGGAGGAACTTACGGGAAGGCTCTTTGTATTATCCGTTTCAATATGGCTCATGTGAGCGATAAGTTCGTTATGCTGATTAAATAAATTTTACCGGCAGTGCCACCCCATCATCAAGTGGGGCGGCTCTGCCGACTTAGTTACTGTTCTCTCACGGTTGCTTTGTGCTTAATATGCTCCAAGCTATTGCGCTTATGTACGCTTTAAAATAGCCATCTGAGCTTCTGTAGCCATTGGACATTGAAGGACCCTCAATCTCTATCCAGAATGGCGCCGAGGTTGGCGGAGGAGACCATGGCGCGGTAGCGCTTGAGGTAGCCGGAGACCTGCTTGGGAGGCTGGGGAGTGGTCTCTGCCTTGCGGTGGGCGAGCTCCTCCTCATCCACCAGCAGCTCGATCTTGTGGTTGGGGATGTCAATGGAGATCATGTCGCCATCATGGACGTAGGCCAGCAGGCCGCCTGCCGCCGCTTCCGGAGAAATGTGGCCAATGGACGCGCCACGGCTGACACCGGAGAAGCGACCGTCCGTGATGAGGGCACAGGTGGAATCGAGTCCCATACCGGCAATGGCACCGGTGGGAGTCAGCATCTCACGCATACCCGGGCCGCCCTTGGGGCCCTCGTACCGGACCACCACCACGTCGCCGGAGACGACCTTACCGGCATACAGACCGGCGCAGCAGTCCTCCTCACTGTCGAAGCACTTGGCGGGGCCGGTGTGGACCATCATCTCAGGCAGCACTGCGCCCTTCTTCACCACAGCACCGTCAGGAGCCAGATTGCCGTACAAAATGGCAAGGCCACCGGTCTGAGAATAGGCGTTCTCCTTGGTGCGGATGACATCCTCATCCCGGATGACCGCCCTAGCGATGCGGTCTGCCCAGGTGCCGTCCACCGTCCGGGCGCTGGTATCGATAAGTCCCAGATCGTCCAGCCGCTTCATGACGGCACTGAGGCCACCGGCATTGTTCAGGTCCACCAGACAGTGAACACCTGCCGGATTCAGCTTCACCAGATGGGGCACCGCGTCAGAAATGGCGTTGACGCCCCGCAGGTCGAAGGGGATGCCTGCCTCATGGCAGATGGCCGGGAGGTGCAGCATGGTGTTGGTGGAGCAGCCCAGCGCCATATCGGCGGCAAGGCCGTTTTTGATGGCCTTCTCCGTGATGATGTCACGGGGACGGACATTGTCACGCACCAGATCCATCACCTTCATACCGGCGTGCTTGGCCAGAATGATCCGCTGGCTCTCCACCGCGGGGATGGTGCCGTTGCCGGGGAGACCCATGCCCAGAAGCTCCGTCATGCAGTTCATGGAGTTGGCGGTGAACATACCGGCGCAGGAACCGCAGCCGGGACAGCCGTGCTCCACGATGTCCTGCGCTTCCTCTTCCGTCATCTTGCCGGTGCGGACCGCGCCGGGTGCCTCGAAGGCGTCGGTCAGGGCCACCTTTTTGCCGTTGGCAGTACCCGGCAGCATGGGGCCGCCGGAGCAGAAGATGGCAGGCAGGTTCAGCCGCAGAGCGGCCATCAGCATACCCGGGACGATCTTGTCGCAGTTGGGGATGAACACAAGGCCGTCAAAGGGGTGGGCGTTGGCCATGATCTCCACGGAGTCCGCGATGTGCTCCCGAGAGGGCAGAGAGTAGAACATACCCTCGTGGTTCATGGCGATGCCGTCGCACACGCCGATGGCGGGGAACTCCACAGGGGTACCGCCCGCCATGCGGATACCGGCCTTTACCGCCTCCGCGATCTTGTCCAGATGCATATGGCCGGGGATGATCTCGTTCTTTGCACAGACCACGCCGATCATGGGGCGGTCCAGCTCTTCCTGCGTCAGGCCCAGAGCCCGGAACAGGGCGCGATGGGGAATGCGGTCCACGCCGCTTTTCATCAGATCACTGCGCATTTTCCGCACCTCACTTCTTCTTGTTGAAATACAGGACCTTGGCCAGCTCGATATACATACGGTCCCGGTCCCGGATGGCCTGATCGGCCTTATCGCCGGAGTAATCGTAGAAGCCCTGACCGCTCTTGACGCCCAGCTTGCCCTCTTCCACCATCTTCTTCAGAACGGGGCTCTCCACCTTGTCGTCGGCCAGATCCGCGTTGAGGTAGCTGGAGATGTGGTCGAAGGTGTGGATGCCACCGTGGTCCGCCACGCCGAAGGGGCCAAGGACCGCATAGCGGATGCCCATACCGGCCTTCAGGACGGTGTCCACATCCTCATAGGTGGCAGCGCCCATCTCCACGATGTGGAGAGCCTCCCGGAGGACGGCGAACTGGATGCGGTTGATGATGAAGCCGTTGATGTCGGCTACCACCACGGGCTGCTTGCCAAGGCCCTCCACCAGCTTGCGCATCTTCTTGATGTTCTCCTCAGAGGTCTTGGCACCGGCGATGATCTCGCACAGGGGCAGCAGATGAGGGGGATTGAGCCAGTGCTGGCCCATGAAGCGCTCGGGATACTTGCAGGCCTCGGCGATCTCGGTGATGTGGAGGCCGGAGGTGTTGGTGCACAGGAGCGCTTCCTTGGGGGCGATCTCGGAGATCTCCCGGAAGAAGCCCTGCTTGATGTCCATGCGTTCCACGGTGCTCTCCACCACAAGGCAGCAGTCCCGAAAGACTTCCTTATCCTGTGTGAAGTGGATGCGGGCCACGGCGGCATCAGACTCCTCCTGGGTGATGATGCCCTCCTTGACCATGGTCTCCTGATTCAGGGCGATGAGATGCTTGCCGTTTTCAAGGCCCGCCTCGAAGGCGTCATAGCCCCAGGTCTCATAGCCTGCCAGTGCGTACACCTGGCACAGGGACGCGCCCATGATGCCCGT
>CAYSDG010000171.1:0-3008 GCA_964429705.1 uncultured Oscillospiraceae bacterium
TTTTAAGGGGTTTCGGCCTCCGGGCCGAGGTACTTTTCAAGCGATTGAAAAGTACCCAAAAGATCGCCGGAACCCCTTTGGTTCCGGTCCTCCGGCTTTGCTGGGCTGTCATGCGGCGGGTCAGAATAGAAAATGGTCTCGAAAATTGCTGCTCCCATCTGGATACTGCTCTCCATACTTCGGCTGTCGCCCCTCGAAAGGGTAGGCCGCGAGACCTGCCAGCCGAAGCCGCTGACCAAGTGGGGCGCATTTGTGCGCTTCTTTGCTGGCAGTCCCGGATACGAAAGCTTGCAAGTTTTCGCCGCACCATAGTCTGCAATGTAAGACAGCGGCATGATCTGACAAGTCTGTTTGTCTCGGCGTTCGTGGGCCGACAGGCGAAGTAGTGCGAGATACATCTGACACCGAATCGCAACGGCCAGGAATTGTTGCTCCTTCTGGTGCAAAATTGAGCCAGCGCCACCAAAAATGGGAGTCCGGGGGTGTCCCCCGGCGGCTTTTCGGACCTTTTGGCCGGTCAAAAGGTCCCCGCCGGGGGCAAACAGTGTATCGAAAAGTTACAGGGCAAAGTACCTCGGCCCGGGGGCCGCCCCCCAAACAGAGCATCGAATCGCTGTCAGCAAACGACAAAAAACCGCCCTGGGGCAAAAACACCCCTGCGGCGCATGGGAAAGCAACAGAACCAACAACTTTGATAAAGGAGAACAACAATGGGTAAATTATTTGGTACCGACGGCATCCGCGGCATTGTGGGCGAGAACCTGACAGCAGAACTGGCCTATCGGGTGGGCCAGGCCGTCACCATGGTCCTTTTTGAAGAGAAGGGCGCCATGCCCCTCATCACCATCGGCATGGACACCCGCATTTCCTCCGACATGCTGGAGGGGGCGCTGATCTCCGGTATTACCAGCGTGGGCGGCTCCGTCATGCCTCTGGGTACCGTGCCCACCCCCGCTGTGGCCTACCTCACCATCCAGGTGCAGGCGGACGCGGGCATCGTCATCTCCGCCAGCCACAATCCCTTTGAGCACAACGGCATCAAGGTCTTTAACGGCAAGGGCTACAAGCTGTCCGACGAGCTGGAGGACCGGGTGGAGGAGAAGATCCTCTCCGGCGAGGCCATGCCGATCCAGAAGGGGGCGGGCATCGGCAAGCGCATCCACGGCATGAAGACGCTGAAGTATGAGTACATCAAGTACCTCCAGAGTACCATCAGCGACGATCTGGGCGGCCTGCGGGTGCTCATCGACTGCGCCAACGGCGCGGCGGCGGCCACGGCTCCCGACCTCTTCGCCGGGTTTGAGATCGAGGCCGACTTCATCCACCGCAAGCCCAATGGTGTCAACATCAACGACCAGTGCGGCTCCACCCATCTGGACAGCCTGGCTGCCATGGTCACGGCAGGGAAGTATGACCTGGGCATCGCCTTCGACGGCGACGCAGACCGCTGCCTGATGGTGGATGAGAAGGGTCAGGTCATCGACGGCGACAAGGTGATGGCCGTGTGCGGCCTGGACATGCTGCGGGAGGGGACCCTCACCGGGCGGGCCATCGTGGGCACCGTGATGAGCAACCTGGGCCTCCACGAGTTCTGCAACAAGAACAATCTCCGTCTGGTCTGCACCAGCGTGGGCGACCGCAACGTGCTGGAGAAGATGCTGGAGAAGGGCTACCGCATCGGCGGCGAGCAGTCCGGCCACACCATTTTCATCGACTACGCCACCACCGGCGACGGACAGCTCACCGCGCTGCAGTTTTTGCAGATTCTCAGCCGCAGCGGCAAGAAGGCCAGCGAGCTGGCCGCCATCTGCCCCAGCTATCCCCAGACGCTGGTGAACGTGAAGCTGGCCAACCAGCCGGGGCTGAAGGAGGCTGTGATGGCCAGCGACACGCTGAAGGAGGCCATCCGCCGGGAGGAGGAGCTGCTGGGCGGCGAGGGCCGTGTGCTGGTCCGGGCCAGCGGCACCGAGCCTCTCATCCGGGTGATGGTAGAGGCCAAGACCCACGATGTGTGCGACGCGTGCGCCCAGCGCCTGGCCCAGCTGGTGCGGGAACTGAAGCTGTAACGGAGCTGGACCTGCTTTTGACCATATTCTCTTCCCCTGCCTGCATCGGGCGGGGGAGAAATGGGTCTGATACGGCAGATTTACTAAAAGTTTCAGAATTTTGTTCATAAAATTTTAATATTTACTTGACAACCCCGGGTGAAAATAGGTATAATAGCATCATGCAGATCCAATATCCATCCTACGACGCATACACATCCCTTTCCGACGAGCAGCTCTGTGGGCTGGCCCGGGAGGGGGACCGGGACGCGGAGGAGACGCTGGTCTCCCGCTATACGCGTCTGGTGCGCCAGCTGTCCCGTCCGTTCTATCTGGCCGGGGGCGACAGCGACGATCTGATCCAGGAGGGAATGATCGGCCTGCTGCGCGGGATGCGGGGCTACGACGAGAGCCGTGCCGCCAGCTTCCGCACCTATGCTGAAATATGTATCCGCAGCCGACTGTTTTCCGCCGTGCGCTCTGCCGCGCGGGATAAGCACAGCCCCCTGAATCAGTCGGTTCCTCTTGAAATACCCTTCTTTGACACTCATACTGCTTCTTTTGGCACGCCGCCCCTGTCTCAGGCCGCGAACCCCGAGGACCTGATCATCGGGCAGGAGGGCACGCAGGACATCCTGCGCGGTGTGCGCAAACAGTTGTCCGAATTTGAAGCGAAGATCTTGGGGTACTATCTTGACGGCCTGACAACACGAGAGATGGCCACAGCGGTCAACAAGTCCCCTAAATCGGTGGACAACGCCGTGCAGCGCGTAAGGCGCAAGATCGCGCGGCACCTTACTTCCGGCGAACTCAGCAACGACTGAGCGCATATATCATTTTTTCTATATCAAAGAGAGGGTAAGATCATGTACGAAGACAAGACCTTAGTTTGCAAGGAGTGCGGTAACGAGTTCGTTTTCACCGCCGGTGAGCAGGAGTTCTACGCTGAGCGTGGCTTCCAGA
>CAYSDG010000172.1:0-3001 GCA_964429705.1 uncultured Oscillospiraceae bacterium
TCAAGGAATATATCGACCGCCAGCCAGACTGGGAACTGTACCGGGTTTATGCCGATGTGTATAACCAAAGATTGATACTATTTGATACAAAAATGGCGGTTCAAACGATAAAAATAACGGCTTTCGAGGGTAAAAACGCCTGTCGAAAGCCGTTATTTTTATTTTTTGAATGTGTGTAAGCTTGATACTGGGGTCATTGTTGCACCCAGCTAATAAGGGGTGGGTGCATTTGCACCCAAGCAAATTAAATGCTCAAAAGGTTTACTCGTTCAAATACTCATTAAGCCTTTGCAGGAATTCTTCGGTCAGATTATATCCCTGGCTGTCCATAATAATAGAATCGGTTCCGCAGATAGGACATACAGCAGTTTCGCCGCCATCCCATTCTGTTATATCCTTCGGGTCGATTAAATGGCAACATTCAAAGCAACCACAAATCGTAGCAGTATCGAACGCATCCCGATTGTAATCGCTGTCTGACACGGCTCTGGCAAAGGTAAAGTGTTCGCTTCGTTCCATGCGATGCAGTTTTGCAACAGATGGATTCTTCAAAACATCACGGATGAGACTTCCAACATATATTCCTTCATCAAGTTCACGCAGGTCAATCTGGACATGAGTAACATTGCTGTCGTAGCAGATTCTATCCTTATCCCGTTCCTGCTCGACTACATCATCATAGGTTCTGCCGTTAATGTATGGGTTGCCCTCAAGGGTGAAATATTCCACACCCCAATAGTCTATGGCTATTACCGGAATACCTTCTTCATAAACGATGAAGTCAAAGGTTTCTGCACATCCTGGCAACGCCTTGTTTAGTGCGTAACTGTACTTCTTTGACAATCCAAACAGAGCAGCCTCTATGCGACCAAGGTCTATTTCTCGCCATGTGCGGTCAGCAGTGTGGGCAACTTCCGAATATGCCTTTTTTATTATTTCTTTTGTGGCACAGGTGTTATGATATATGGAGTAGAGCGTTTCTCCACGGAGGATTCGTTCCCTAACACCATCCTGCACATGAGTAATAAACTGACCGTAGTTGTTCTGGGAATGGTTCGTGTACCTTGCCAGCTTAAGGCGGTCAACGGCAATATCGTAAAAAACAGCGTATGCCGGGTTAGGGGCGATATCAAAGGAATAGTAGATATCCGATAACTGGCGCGGGAGCAGAACTTGGATTATATAAATGAATTCATCTAACACAGTTTCTGCTTCTTCAGCAGTAAGGTCGAATACACAGCCCATTACCAAATCAAGTGTGAGGTCGTGTTGCGTAATATCATACTGGGAAAGTCTTTCGAGCATAATCGCAAAACTTTCTTCACGGCTTCTTGTTTGAAGGAGCAGTTCGATATATTCAGTTTCTACTCGTCCGCAGACGGAATATTCTGTTTCGGAGAGTTTCTCCCAGTAATGGTGGTATACAAATGTGTTTTCTCGCGGTTGAGGTGGTACATCTGCAGGAAAGCCAATCTCTGCAAGTGTCCTGCAGACCACATCGTTTATGGGCTGCCCTTTGATGCACTTTAAGGCCAAGTTTGGAAAATCACGCACTTCTGGTCACTCCCTCCGTAAAAGTTTTAGTTCAAGATTTGAGCGTATCAATCATTCGATTAAGAATCGCATCCACCTGGCCGGCTTCGTACCGTACACGCAGATAGCCGTTTGAGAAATGGTCTTCTCGCAGAATCATCGTAAGCAATGCAGTACACAATTCGTAGTCAGCATCGGGGAGTCGTTCCAGTTCCTTATCGCAGTCGATAGGCTCAGTTATCATATAATCCCAATAATTCCGTTTCAAGCCACCAATGTTCTCAAGAAGTCTGTAATAGGCATCCTCTGTATTTGGATGGTCAATGGTATGTTGGATTGCTTTTATTTTTTCTTCGTTTGTCATACCAGCACCTCCATCAGCATTCATGAAAGCGTCAAATTCTTCAATTCGGTCAATCCATTCCAGTTCCTTTTGTTTCTTGGCTTTGCTATCAAGAACGGTGGCCTTGGGATTTCGTTTCAGAATTTCCGCTTTCATTTTTCGTTGTTCTGCCTTGGTGGTAGGGACTAATTTCGTGCCGCCCCACCAGGTCTTTTTTATTTTCTGTGTCACATCATATATAGGCTCCGGAGCCTTTTTCTTTCGTCCAAACATAGCGTATCTCCTTAGTCCATACTGCCGCTGCCTTTATTACCACCGAATTCGCAGCCGTGTACATGGTCATGTCCGTAATACCATCTGCCGTATCGGTAGCCATAGTGCGGAGGACAGTTGGCGCAGTCACCGTTGCATCGTCCATTGTGTCTTCTGCCTTGAGCAGAAGATGCTCCTGCACTTGCACCTGCCAAAATAGCAGCGAGAGTGCCAAAGAACCCTAACTTCGGTGCAGGCGGTTCCTGGACAAAGTCATCGACATAGATATCCACTTCTTCAAGCGGTTCTTCTTCGATTTCTTCTTCATCATCCTCGTATTCTTCCTCTTCACGCAAATCTTCCGGCAGCAGAATGTTCCGCTGCTTGCAGATTTCGATGATTACCTCATCGTCAATCTCACCATACAGATATTCCATATCCTCGGCAGTTAACCGTTCTGCGGAATTACGCACAGCAGCAGTCGCCAGTTCCTTATCGTTGATGCAGGCGAACTCGACTAAATCGGAGCCTGAGAATGCAAGTTTTGCTTCCACAGCCTTTCTGAGCAAACGGTTGGCGGCAGGTACATTGACCTGCAGTTCGATGATAATCTCGCCGACCTCATCTGCCGAACCAAGGGAGGTCAACCCCGACAGATTACGCACCTGGGTGCTTTCTGCCCAATCATAGAATTTTTCGTAATATTCATCCCAAGTGTATTGTCTCACGGTTGTTAACCTCCCTTGATATTGTTTATCTCATTACTTTTTCCATAAGGCTCTTGTAGCTGTCCACAACATCATAAACCACATTGTCACTGCTGATAGCCTTGAAATGCTCTCTTGCACAGTGAATCTTGGACTGCTCAATCAG
>CAYSDG010000173.1:0-2985 GCA_964429705.1 uncultured Oscillospiraceae bacterium
CGGCTTCAACGACGGCTGGGAGGAGGCCATGGGCCTGAACAACGTCCCCGACTGGTACATCGAGTCCCTGGCCAAGATCGGCTATCTCTTCCCCAAGGCCCACGCCGTGGCCTATGTTATGATGGCCTTCCGCATCGCCTGGTTCAAGGTCCACCGCCCTCTGGCGTTCTACGCGACCTTCTTCTCCATCCGTGCCAAGGCCTTCGACGCGGAGTTCTGCTGCGCGGGCTTCGACGCGGTGAAGCGGAAGCTGCTGAGCATCTGGAACAATAAGGATGCCGCCGCGGTGGAGCAGGATCTGGCGGTGACGCTGGAGGTGTGCTATGAGTTCTACCTCCGGGGCTTCCGCTTCGAGCCCATCAATATCTATGAGTCGGAGGCCACCCGCTTTGTTATCAAGGGGGACAACGCCCTCATCCCGCCCTTCACCGCGGTCCGCGGCCTGGGCGAGACGGCGGCCATCGACACCGTGGAGAAGCGAAAGGGCAAGGAGTTCATCTCGGTGGAGGAGTTCGCCACCTGCTGCAATAAGCTGTCCAAGACCCATATCGAGCAGCTGAAAAATCTGGGGGCCTTTGCCGGAATGGCGGATACCAGTCAGATCACGCTGTTTTGATACATAACGGGATATATAGAATTTATAGGTAAAATGTGCGCCGCCGGCGGTCTGTGTGGATCGTCGGCGGTGCTTTTTACCACCGTCTCACATGGCAGTCCATGGTGCGGTGCGGCCCTGTAGCTTCGTATCCGGGACCCGCAGCAAAGAGAAAACCAATTCGCCCACTGCGGGGTTGCGACGGCTTTTTCACCCCGGAGGGCCTATAATAGTCCCCGCAAGGGGGCGAGCATATGGTGATCTATCTGGACCAGGCCTTTGCGCTGAACGCGTTGGCGGACGGCCTGGCTCTGTACATAACGGCCCAGGCGGCAGGACTGCCCATCCGGCACAGGCGGCTGCTGGGGGCAGCGGGGCTGGGCGGGCTGTATGGCGCGGCGTGTCTCCTGCCGCCGCTGGCTGTCCTGGGCGGCTTTTTGCCCCGTCTGGCCGCGGCTGCGGCGCTGGTGGGGATGACCTTCGGCGGGGGGGAGCACTTTCTGCGGCGGTTCCTGCTGTTTTATGTCGCTGCCTGCACCATGGGCGGGGCACTGGTGGCGGCTGGGCCGCTTTTGCGGAATGGGCGAGGCTGGGGCGCCTTTTTCCTGGCGGGCGGCGCATGCTATGGTGTGCTGTCCCTGCTGTTTCGGGGCGGCGCGCGGCACGCCGCCGCAGGGCAGCTGTGCCGGGGCGCTGTGGAGCGACAGGGCCGCCGGGCGGAGCTGACGGCCCTCCTGGATACAGGACACACCCTGACGGACAATGGGCGGCCTGTGCTCATCGGAGAGCTGGGGGCGCTGCGGGCCATCTGGAGCGGTGAGGAGTGGGCCGCCCTGCAGGAACTGGAGCGGCAGGGCAGCGCGGTCTGCCTGGAAAAGCTCGCGGCGGTGTCCCCCGGGGCCTTCCGGCTGCTGCCCTACCGGGCAGTGGGAGTCAGCACGGGGATGCTGCTGTGCTGCCGGGCGGAGCGGCTGGTGCTGGACGGTAAGGATCAGGGGCCGGTGACGGTGGCCATCAGTCCCACGCCGGTATCCGACGGCGGAGGCTATACCGCCCTGTGGGGCGGAGAACAGAAAACAAGGGAGGCGCGCCATGCTGCGTAAGGGAAGGAAATGGATCAGAGGATGGTTGGAGCGGCTGGGACTGCTGCGGCCGGGCAAGGTGATGTATATCGGCGGCAGCGACACCCTGCCGCCGCCCCTGAGCCGGGAGGAGGAGACGGCGCTGCTGGCCCGGCTGAGCGCCGGGGAGGAGGGGCTGCGCCAGGTGCTCATCGAGCGGAACCTGCGTCTGGTGGTGTATATCGCCCGGCGGTTTGAAAACACAGGCATCCATATCGAGGACCTGATCTCCATCGGTACCATCGGTCTTATCAAGGCCATCGGCACCTATAAAACGGACAAGAACATCAAGTTGGCCACCTACGCCAGCCGCTGCATCGAAAACGAGATCCTCATGTACCTGCGCAAAAACAGCGGCCAGCGGGGGGAGGTCAGTCTGGATGAGCCGCTGAACACCGACTGGGACGGCAACGAGCTGCTGCTCAGCGATGTGCTGGGCACCGACGCGGACGTGGTCATGCGTCCCATCGAGGAGGATGTGGACCGGCAGCTGCTGGACGCGGCGCTGGAGAAGCTGACGGAGCGGGAGCGGCAGATCGTGGTGCAGCGCTTTGGCCTGCGGGGGAACCGGGAGCGGACTCAGAAGGAGGTGGCCGACCAGCTGGGCATCTCCCAGTCCTATATCTCCCGGCTGGAGAAGCGGATCATGGCCCGGCTGAAGAAGGAGATCCTGAAAATGAGCTGAGCGGTGCCGGGCGGCGGACGAACGCCACTTGACAAACGGGGCGGAGTTGGGTATAATACACCCAAATTGGCTGTGACAGGGAGCAGTAGGTTCGCCGTGGATGCGCAGAGAGGGGCCGGGTGGTGCAAGGTCCTGTGAAGCGGCAGCGGAAGTCGCCCTGGAGCCCTGGCCCGAACCGGCGCGTGCGCCCCAGTAGACGTCAGCGGTTTCTCCCCCGTTACAGGGAGCAGGAGTGTCCCGGCCTGGCCGGGAAATTCAGGTGGTACCGCGGATCGATCTATCAGATTCGCCCTGAGCAAATCTGCTCGGGGCGATTTTTTATTTTCTGCCCCGAAAATTTTGAGGAGTGTAGCATATGAGAAAAGAACTGCCCAAGACCTATGAGCCCCAGGAAGTGGAAGGCAAGATCTATCAGGCGTGGATGGACGCCAACTGCTTCCACGCGGAGCCTGACCCCAAGAAGAAGCCCTTCACCATCGTCATGCCTCCCCCCAACGTCACCGGCCAGCTCCACATGGGCCACGCCATGGACGCCACGCTGCAGGACATCCTGATCCGCTATAAGAGAATGCAGGGCTACGAGG
>CAYSDG010000174.1:0-2880 GCA_964429705.1 uncultured Oscillospiraceae bacterium
GCTTTTTGCCCGGCCGCACCAGGCACTCCCAGGTGTTGTCCCCCCGGTCGATGAGCAGCAGCACCTCGCAGGCGCCGCCCTCCGTGCCGTCAGCATGGAGGCGGCTGCCCAGCAGACGGGCGGGCAGCACACGGGAGTCGTTCATGATGAGGCAGTCGCCGGGGCGCAGCATCTCCGGCAGCTCGTAAAAATGCCGGTGCGCCCAGGCCCCGCTGGTCTTGTCCAGGGTCAGCAGCCGGGACGCGTCCCGCCGCTGGAGGGGCGTCTGCGCGATCAGCTCCTCCGGCAGGTCAAAATAAAAATCATGTGTCTTCAATGCTCTTATCCTACTCTTTCCAAGTCAATATCTGTAAAATAAAACCGCAGGATGTCCTCCCAGCGGTAGCCCAGCTCCGCCATGGCCCTGGCCCCGTACTGGCTGAGGCCCACGTTGTGGCCGCTGCCGGTGCCGGTGATGGTGACAGCATCCGCCGCGGCGGCGGTGTCGGTCCCTTCCAGGGCCTTCACGCCGGAGGCGGTGATGACATAGCTCGTCCCCTCTCCGCCGTACCGGGTCACCTGCCCGCCGCCGGAGATGGTATACACGCCGCCCAGGGCGGGCAGCGTCTCTCCCCCGTTGACAAAGAGCTGCTGCCCCGCGCCGCCGGAGATGGTGAAGCGCAGGCTCTTCAGGCTCTTGGTCCCGCCGAAGAGGGTGGTGTAGAAGATGGTCTTGCACTTCTCCCCCGTCACCGTCAGGGTGTCCCGGCTGCCCACGAAGGTGACGCTCTTCACGTTGCCCTGGGCCGTGCGGGCGGAGACATAGACGCTGCGGACCTGGCCCACATCATAGCCCTTATTGCGCAGGATGCTCGTCAGCTGGTCCATGGTGTAGGTCTCGCTGTAGCTGTAGCCGGGGATGGTGATGGTCCCCTCGAAGGGGTCCTGCTTGCCCCGGAGATAGGGCAGCGCCGCGCTCCAGACATTTTCCGAGTCCTCCGACGCGCCGCCGTTGCTGGAGCAGTAATAGGTCTCCGCCAGCTCCCCCCGGCAGGTGATGACCACCCCCGCGGTCTCCTCCGCGGCCTGGTCCGTCAGGGCGCTGGCCTGGTTGGCCCCGTTGTATACCTGGCAGTCGGTGCTGCGGCATACGTCGAAGCCGTACTTGTCGTGCTTGGTCTGCCACAGGGCATAGGTCCGGGCGCACACCGCCTGGGCCTTCAGGGCCTCCAGGGGCCAGGTGGGGCTCATCTCATAGGGCAGCACGCCCTTGACGTAGTCGTCCGCATCCACCACGTTGATGACGCTGAGGGCGCCGCCGGTGCCCCGGCGGTATTCAAACCCGCCGTACCACTTGTAGCCCTTGAACCAGGTCAAGGCGTCGCCCCCCTGGCAGCTGGGCAGGATGCCCAGGCTCCGCGCGCCGGAGCAGTCGAACTCGAACAGGATCTGGTCGGTGGTGGTGACGGTGATGGTGACAGCGGTGGCGCTGGGGGACACGGCGCTGCCCACGAAGCTGTGGATGCCGCCGTAGAGGTCGGTCCAGGTGTAGGTGGTATAGGTGGCGGCGGCGACCTCCGCCTCCTCCCGGGTCAGAAAGCTGTTCACCCGCACCCGGTACTCCCCGCCGATGTAGGCCGCGAAGCCTGTGCGGAACTGCCCGGCCACATACCGGGCCTCCTCATAGCTGGCAAAGCGCTCCCGCAGCTCCACGTGGTAGCCCCCCACGCTGGCGGTGCAGCCGGCGGGGCGGCTCTGGTAGTAGGAGCCGCCGCTGATGTAGATGTTCCCGTCGGCCGTCATGGAGATCTTCTCCTCCGCCAGCCGGGCCACCGGCACAAAGCGCCGCGTCCCCTCGTCGAACCAGCCCACCTCGTAGCCGGAGCCGCGGTAATTTTGCAGATTGGCGGAGAAAAGGGCGCTGTCGCCGTAGTACAGCCCCACCTTCAGGGTGTTCTCCGCGGCGTGAGCGGAGGCGGCCAAAGCGGCCATGAGAAATGTACACAGCACCAGCGTGCGCAAAAACTTTTTCATGTGTCCCCCCGTGGAGTCCTCAGCGGTTGACAGACCGCGAAAAATATGGTATGACTATCACCACGCAGCGATAGAGGCACAGCAAAGCGCTAAAGCGCCCGCCGTGCGCTGCAATTAGCTTATTATACACGCGGGACAGGGAATTTTCAACCCCACGCGGCCGCTCTTTTCCCCTCCCGCTGACATTTTCTGAGGAGGTAACAGACATGAAGCAATATCGCGTAGGGATCATCGGCGGCACCGGCATGGTCGGCCAGCGCTTTGTCACGCTGATGGAGGGTCACCCCTGGTTCCGGCTCACTGCCATTGCCGCCAGCGCGGGCAGCGCGGGCAAGACCTATGAGGCCGCGGTATCCGCCCGCTGGGCCATGCCCACCCCCATCCCCCAGGAGGCCCGCGGCATCGTGGTGATGGATGCCCAGGCCGACGCGGAACAGCTGGCCCGGGCCGTGGACTTCGTTTTCTGCGCCGTGGATATGCCCAAGGCGGAGCTGCAGGCACTGGAGGAGCGCTACGCCCGGCTGGAGTGCCCCGTGGTCAGCAACAACAGCGCCCACCGCTGGACCGAGGACGTGCCCATGGTGGTGCCGGAGATCAACGCCGACCATATCCGCCTCATCGACACCCAGCGCCGCCGCCTGGGCACCAGACGGGGCTTCATCGCCGTGAAGAGCAACTGCTCCCTCCAGTCCTATGTCCCCGCCCTCCATCCCCTGCTGAAATACGGCATGGACCGGGCGCTGGTGTGTACCTATCAGGCCATCTCCGGCGCGGGCAAGACCTTCGGGACCTGGCCTGAGATGGTGGACAATGTCATCCCCTACATCGGCGGCGAGGAGGAGAAGAGCGAGCGGGAGCCCATGAAGC
>CAYSDG010000175.1:0-2840 GCA_964429705.1 uncultured Oscillospiraceae bacterium
CAACGTCACCGCCAGCCACAACCCCAAGGAGTACAACGGCTACAAGGTCTACTGGGCCGACGGCGCACAGCTGCCCCCCAGACACGCCGCCGCCATCGCCGCCGAGCTGGAGAAGATCGACATCTTCACCGGCATCCGGCGTATGCCCTATGAGGACGCGGTTTCTGCCGGTCTCATCACCCTTATGGGCGCTGAGACCGACGAGGCCTTCCTCTCCCAGGTCATGGGGCAGCTGACCGATCCCAGCCTCATCCCCTCCGTGTCGGACACCTTCAAGATGGTATATACCCCCTTCCACGGTGCGGGCTACCAGCTGGTCCCCGAGGCGCTGCGCCGGGCCGGGGTCAAACATCTGCTGTGCGAGCCGCAGCAGATGACCGTGGACGGCAGCTTCCCCACCGTGAAATCCCCCAACCCTGAAAATCCCGAGGGCTTCGCCCTGTCCATCGACCTGGCCCGGGCCAACGACGTGGACTTCATCCTTGGCACCGACCCCGACGCGGACCGCGTCGGCATCATGGTCCGCGCCAGGGACGGCAGCTATCAGCCCCTCACCGGCAACCAAACCGGCGTGCTGCTGCTGGACTACCTTATCGGCGCCATGAAGCGCTCCGGCAAGCTGCCCCAGGACCCTGTGGCTCTCAAGACCATCGTCACCACCGAGATGGCCCGGGCCGTGGCGGAGCGCAATGGCCTGCGGTGCTTCGACACCTTCACCGGCTTTAAATTCCTGGCCGAGAAGAAAGATCAACTGGAGAGCAGCGGCCAGGGCAGCGTGATCATGTCCTACGAGGAGAGCTACGGCTACATGCTGGGCAGCTACTGCCGGGACAAGGACGCTGTGGGCGCCTCCCTTCTGCTGACAGAGATGGCCGCCTTCTATGCCGCCCAGGGCATGACCCTTCTGGACGCGCTGGATGCCCTGTACGCCAAATACGGCTTCTACGGCGAGCAGACCTTCAACCTGGTCATGCCGGGGCTGGACGGTCTGAAGGATATGGCGGCGCTGATGCAGCGCCTGCGGGATACGCCGCCCCGGGAGATCAGCGGCGTGGCCGTCCGGCAGTTCAAGGACTACGCCGACGGCAGCGTTATCGATCTGACCGATGGCAGCCGCTCCGCAATGGAGCTGCGCGGCTCCAACGTTCTGCGCTTCGAGCTGGCTGACGGTACCTCCATCATCGTCCGCCCCTCCGGCACCGAGCCGAAGATCAAGGTCTATATCCTGACCAAGGGCGACAGCAGCACCCAGCGGGACGACAATCTGAAACAATACGGCCAGTGGGTCGACACTCTGCGCCCCTGAGCGCCGCCCGCCCGTCCCAACTCACATAAGCTGAAAAGCTCCCGGAGGATTCAGTGATCCTCCGGGAGCTTTCTGTATATCCGCATATCCGTCTCCGGACGGCGTTTGGTTCTTATACCGCGCTCTCTGCCGTCTGCTTCGCCGCGGCAGCCCCGCTGCGCTGATTTTTTCTGGCGTTGGCCAGCATCAGCTTCAGCCGGTTCTCCTGATTGACGCGGGTGGCACCGGCGTCGTAGTCGATGGCCACGATATTGATATTGGGGTCCTTGGCCTTGATGGGCTTCATCATGCCCTTGCCGCAGATGTGGTTGGGCAGGCAGCCGAAGGGCTGAGTGCAGACGATATTGCGCACGCCCTTGTCCGCCAGCTCCAGCATCTCCGCCGTCAAAAGCCAGCCCTCGCCCATCTTCACGCCCATGCTGATGGTCCCCTGGACCAGGTCGATGGTGTGGGTAAAGAGGGTGGGCGGATCAAACCGGCCGTGGGCCTTCATGATGTCGATGAGGTCCTTCTCCTTCCCCAGCAGGTACCGGTAGACCAGCCGGAAGGCCAGCTGGACATTCTTCTGCATTCCATAGAGCTTGTGGTCCAGCAGGAAATTATAGACACAGTACAGCGCGAAATCCAGCAGGCCGGGGATGACCACCTCGGCCCCCTCGTCCACCAGGAACTGCTCCAGATCGTTGTTGCCCAGGGGGGAGTACTTCACATAGATCTCCCCCACGATGCCCACCTTCACCGTCTCCCGCTCCACCATGGGCAGAGCAGCAAAATCCTCCAGGATCCGGCGGTAGTTGGCCTTCACCATGCTGTAGGTATGGCGCTTGGCGGTCATCTCCTCCGCCAGGCGGCCGGTCCAGCGGTCGGCCAGCGCCTGGGCGCTGCCCCGCTCCGCCTCGTAGGGCTTGGTCTGGTTCACCAGCGTCATCAGCAGGTCGCCATAGAGTACACCGTAGATCAGCTTCTTCAGCAGGGGCAGGTCCGGCTGGAAGCCGGGGTGCTTCTCCAGACCCGTCATGCTCAGGCTGATGACCGGCACATGGCCGTAGCCCGCCTTCTTCAGCGCCTTGCGCAGCAGATGGATATAGTTGCTGGCGCGGCAGCCGCCGCCGGTCTGGAACAGGATCAGCGCCACGTGGTCCGGGTCATACTTCCCGCTCTGCAGCGCGTCCAGAAACTGGCCAATGACCAGAATGGCGGGATAGCAGGTGTCGTTATGGACATACTTCAGCCCCGTCTCCGCGATCTTCGGACCGCTGGTGGTGAGAATATCCACGGTGTAGCCCTCCCGCTGGAGGACCTTGCCGATGACCTCAAAGTGCATCGGCAGCATGTTGGGTACCAAAATCGTATGGGTCTTCTTCATCTCCTTGGTGAAGACTACATAGCCCTTTTCCTGATCGATCATACCGCCTCACACTCCCTTCTCTTCCAGCGCGCCGATGAGGCTGCGCAGGCGGATCTTTACTGCGCCCAGATTGGTGATCTCGTCGATCTTGATCTGGGTATAGAGCTTGTCGCCCCGCTCCAGAAT
>CAYSDG010000176.1:0-2821 GCA_964429705.1 uncultured Oscillospiraceae bacterium
GCGTGGTGCCGGAGATCGCCTCCCGCAAGCATGTGGAGGCCATCGCCGGGCTGACAGACAAGGCCCTTGCAGACGCTGGGATTAGCCGCCAGGACGTGGACGCTGTGGCCGTTACCTACGGCCCGGGCCTCATCGGTGCGCTGCTGGTGGGTGTCAACTTCGCCAAAAGCGTGGCCTATGCTCTGCATAAGCCGCTGATCCCTGTGCACCATCTCCGTGGGCATATCGCCGCCAACTACATCGCCTTCCCGGAGCTGCAGCCCCCCTTCCTGGCGCTGTGTATCTCCGGCGGCAATTCCATGCTGGTGGATGTGCGGGGATATACCGATATGTCCATCGTGGGCGCAACCCGGGATGACGCTGCGGGCGAGTGCTTTGACAAGATCGCCCGGGTGCTGGGGCTGCCCTATCCCGGCGGCCGGCCCATGCAGGAGTTGGCTGAGGGCGGTGACGATAAAAAGTATCCGCTGCCCCGAGCCAAGGTGGCGGGCAACGACCTGGATATGTCCTTCTCGGGGCTGAAGACGGCGGCTGTGAATCTGGTCCATAACGCCCAGCAGAAGGGGGAGGAGCTGGATCGCTCCAGCCTGGCGGCATCGGTGGCGGCAGCCATCAGCGAGGAGCTGGTGCCCCGGGCTATGGAGGCCGCCCGGCGCTGTGGACATCACACCCTGGTGGCTGCGGGAGGCGTGGCCGCCAATAAGCGGATCCGCGCGGATCTGGAGCGGGCCTGCCGGGAGAACGGTCTGCGGCTGTATCTGCCGCCCCTGAGCCTGTGCGGCGATAATGGAGCCATGATCGGCAGCCAGGCGTACTACGAGTATCTGGCGGGCGCACGGGCGGACATGAGCCTGAACGCCTTCGCAAACCTTGAAATCTGATCAAAAGCGCAGCGCGGCAACAGCCGCGCTGCGCTTTTTCTGCGCTGTGTGGATCTGTTTTATCGGAACGCGAAGGAAGCTGGAATGCTGGCTGCACAAATAGGCGTTATGTTAATTTTGATGGGCGGTTTTCAATAGGGTAAAACTGCGATTGCCCGTTTTCCACTTTCTGTGGATAAAACGAAAAAAACGTTGTATATCAAAGCGTTTTTGCGTGTGTAAAACTTTGTGGATATTGTGTAAAACTTTTCGTAGAATTGCAGAGGATAAAAAATTATGTCAATTACAAAGAAAACGTGGCAAGTGGCGGAATTTCTAAAAAAAGATAGAAGAGGAAAGGCGATTTTGCGAAATATGGAAAATTTTGTCGAATCGGATGTGCGGAGGAGGCAAGGGAAAGCCCTTGACAAGCAGGGGATAAAAATCCTGTCAAGAGGAAAATTTTGCATTAAAAACTGCAAAAATACGGTAAGTTATCAGATGGAGTGCCGCTGTAATTTTTTGCCGGAAAGATGAAAGCTTTTCCTTGACGAACAGGCACAGTTGTGGTATCATAAGTCCATTGCAAATTATGTGTTAGCTGGTGTGGCTCAATGGCAGAGCACGTCACTCGTAATGACGGGGTTGTGGGTTCGATTTCCACCACCAGCTCCAAAAAAGCCAGGAATCTCAGAGATTCCTGGTTTTTTGCTTGCCCTCTGTGGGGAATTCTGACACTGATCGGCTTTTGTGCAGCGTCAGAGAAGCAGCTGCGTGCATATACGAAAAATGGCCGCCATACCCAACCGGGTATGGCGGCCGTTTTATTGGATCAAGGGAATCAGAGACCAGCCTGCTCCAGCAGAGCGGGGACCTTGGACTCCCAACCCAGAGCCATGATGTGCAGACCCTGGCAATAGGGCTTGCACTCCTTGATGATCTGGGCGGCGATCTCAACACCGGTGATACCAGCCTTGGCGCGCTCCTTGTCAGCGGCCAGAGCGTCGATCATGTGCTGAGGCACGTGAACACCAGCGACGTTGTTGTTCATGAACTTGGCCATGCCAGCGCTCTTGGGGATGATGATACCCAGCTGAACGGGCTTGCCGAACTGCTTGGCCTTCTCCATAAACTTGATGAACTTCTCAGGCTCATAGACGCCCTGCGTCTGGAAGTAGTCGGCACCGGCCATGACCTTGCGCTCCATCTTGGCCAGCTGGGCGTCGATGGAATCGCTGCAGGGGGAGACGACAGCGCCCTTGGCGAACTTGGGGGGCTCGCCCACCAGCTCGTTGCCGCTCAGGTCAACGCCCTTCTCCAGCTGGCTGACAGTGTGCAGCAGGGAGACGGAGTCCAGATCGAACACGGGCTTTGCACCGGGATGGTCGCCCATCTTGGTGTGGTCGCCGGTCAGGCACAGAATGTTGTCGATGCCCAAGGCAGCAGCGCTCAGCAGGTCAGACTGCAGAGCGATACGGTTTCTGTCGCGGCAGGTCAGCTGGTAGATGGGCAGCAGACCGGCGTCCTTCAGGATCTTGCAGGTGGCCAGGGAGCCCAGGCGCATGACGGAGGACTGGTTGTCAGTCACGTTGACAGCGGTGACGCCGCTGAGATAGGTCTTGGCTTCCTCGACCAGATGCTCGATATGGAAACCCTTGGGAGGGCCGACCTCTGCAGAAACCACAAATTCACCGCGCTCAAATAACTCAGTAATCTTCATTATAATTGCTCCTAATCAATGTAAATTTTGACAGTTTCTTACTTGACCTCATCGTCGGTGGCGTAATTGCGCACCTGGACGGGGCACTTCAGCGCATCCAGGCGGCCGATCATTTCCAGACGTCTGTAGATACGCTCCCAACCACACTCCATGTTGGGGTCAACTTCGCACTTGCCGTTCTTGGAGCCGCCGCACTGGCCGTTGACCAGGCTCTTGGAGCAGGCGGTGATGGGGCAGATGC
>CAYSDG010000177.1:0-2775 GCA_964429705.1 uncultured Oscillospiraceae bacterium
AGCAGGAGTTCTACGCTGAGCGTGGCTTCCAGAACGAGCCCCAGCGCTGCAAGGCCTGCCGCGACGCTCGCAAGAACGCCGCCCGTGGCCCCCGTGAGTTCTTCACCGCTACCTGCGCTTCCTGCGGCGGCGAGGCCCGTGTGCCCTTCGAGCCCAAGAGCGATCGTCCTGTTTACTGCAGCGACTGCTTCGCCAAGATGCGCGAGAACGGCTAATAGATAGCTTGCATGACTGAAAAACAGAGTGCCTTCGGGCGCTCTGTTTTTTTGCTTTTTGGGGAGGGAAGCTGCATGGCATCCCTGGACGGCAGCGGGCTGCCGACTGGCAGAGCATATCCCGCTGCCATGACATAAAATCTCACTTTTCGTGCGTTTTAGGGGCAATTCCGCCGGGAAAAAACCACCTCCTTGGGAAAAATAACAATTGAATTCCAGCGGGCAATCGTCTATACTATAAGTTGCAATTCTATGTGGAGGTACGTGCCAAATGATCAACATTACCAAAGATACTATCATCGGCGATATCCTGGACATCGCTCCTCAGTGCGCTCCTGTGTTCCTGTCCATCGGTATGCACTGCCTGGGCTGCCCCAGCAGCCGCGGTGAGACCGTTGAGCAGGCCTGCGCCGTCCACGGTGTGGAGTGCGAGAAGCTGCTGGAAGTGGTCAACGCGGTCGCTAACCAGTAAACTGAACCTGCGGGGGACTCATATGCTGACGCTATGAGTCCCTTGTTCAGCTAAGACGGGGCCGACACGGGCGGCGCCGCCCGAAGGGGAGGAGCAAGCGACCATGGAACAGAAACTGACACTGCAGCCCAGGCTGCGGGCCATTGCGGACCTGGTGCCCCGGGACAGCCGCCTGGCGGATGTGGGCACGGATCACGGCTATATCCCCGCTGTGCTGCTGCTGGAGGGCCGTGTCCGCAGCGCCATTGCCTCGGACATCGGCGCGGAGCCGCTGGAGCACGCCCGGCGTACCGCCCGGCAGTATGGACTGACGGAGCGCATGGAGCTGCGCCTGTGCGACGGGCTGCGGGGCATCTCGCCGGAGGAGGCAGACTGCGTGGTCATCGCCGGGATGGGCGGGGACAGCATCTCCGCCATTCTGGAGGCCGCGCCCTGGACAAAAAACGGCTGCACGCTGCTGCTGCAGCCCATGAGCAAGGCGGAGGTGCTGCGCCGCTGGCTCAGTGAGAACGGGTATTGTGTCGCCGCGGAACAGCTGGCGGCGGATAAAGGGGTCATCTACCCCATATTGACCGTGCGGGGCGGCCACATGCCCCCCGCGACAGACGCCCAGGCCTGGGGCGGCTTTCTGCTGGGGAGCGATCCGCTCCTCGGCCTCTATCTGGACGACCGGCTGCTGCGCCTTCACCGGGCCGCAGCGGGGCTGGAGCGGGCCAGAGACGAGGGAGCAAGGGCGAAGCGGGCTGGCCTTCTGGCGCTGATGGGAGAGCTGGAGGCGATGAAAGGAGAGTGGCAGCGATGCCAAAAGCGAGAGATATAGAGTCTTTCCTATTCCAATGGGCCCCCCAGTCTCTGGCAAGCGACTGGGATAACGTGGGCCAGCTGGTGGGCAGAAGAGAGAAGACGGTGGAGCGCATCCTGGTGGCTCTGGACATCACCGCCGAGGTGGTCACCGAGGCTGTGAGCGAGGGCTACGACCTGATCGTCAGCCATCACCCTCTGATCCTTCCGACGGCGGAGCCGATCCGCACCATCCGCAATGACGACATCCGGGGCCGCATGATGATGGAGCTGATCCATAAGGACATCCCCGCCATCTGTATGCACACCAATCTGGATGTGGCCGACGGCGGCGTGAACGACGTGCTGTGCGAGCGGCTGAATCTGACCAATGTAGAGAAGCTGGGGGACAGCGAGGGCGTGGGCCGGGTAGGCGACCTGGCGGAGACCATGGCCCTGAGCGCCTTCCTGGCCATGATGCGCAAGCGCCTGCGCCCCAACGGGATGCGCTATGCCGTCAGCGGCACCAACAAGACCGTGCGGCGGGTGGCCGTGGGCGGGGGCAGCTGCGGGAACCTGTATCCCCTGGCCGCCGCCAAGGGCTGCGACACCTTCGTTACCGCCGATGTGAAGTATAACCAGTTCATCAATGCAACCGATCTGGGTATGACCATCATCGACGCCGGTCATTTCCCCACGGAGGATCCCGTCTGTTCCGCCATTATCGCGCGGCTGGAGGCGGCCTTCCCCGAGGTGACCGTCCGCAAGAGCGAGGCCCATCGGGAGATCATTCAATATTTCATGTGATGCGCCTGCCGCATCGATCAGTATCAACACACAAGGAGAGAAGAGAGTATGTCCGGACATTCCAAATGGCATAATATCCAGAAGACCAAGGGCGCACAGGACGCCAAGCGCTCCGCCGCATTCACCAAGATCGCCAAGGAGATCATCGTGGCGGTGAAGGAGGGCGGCAGCGGCGACCCCAACAACAACTCCCGCCTGGCCACCGTTATTGCCAAGGCCAAGGCAGCCAACATGCCCAACGACAACATCAAGCGCACCATCGACAAGGCCATGGGCGCCGGCAGCGCCGACAACTACGAGAGCGTGGTGTACGAGGGCTATGGTCCCTGCGGCGTGGCTGTGATCGTGGAGGCTCTGACCAACAACCGCAACCGCACCGCCCCTGAGATGCGCCACCTCTTCGACAAGTACGGCGGAAACATGGGAGCCACCGGCTGCGTCAGCTGGAGCTTCGACAAGAAGGGCGTCATCGTCATCGACAACGAGGAGGGCGAGTTGGAC
>CAYSDG010000178.1:0-2752 GCA_964429705.1 uncultured Oscillospiraceae bacterium
CTCCATGCCGTTCTTCTCGGGGTGGTACTTCCGGGGCCCCAGCCAGGTCTCCACGTTGTCCCCGTTGACGCTGACGCTCCTGGCTCCCTCGGAGACGATGGCCATGGCGGCCTTGCGGCACAAAGCCCCCAGCTCCCGCTCCAGCACACGGACACCGGACTCCCGGGTGTAGGAGACGATGATCTCCCGGATAGCGTCGTCGGTGAGTTTTAACTGGGGCTTTTTCAGCCCGTGGCGCTTGCGCTGTTTGGGGATGAGATGATTTTTGGCGATCTGCAGCTTTTCCTCATCCGTGTAGCTGGCCAGTTCAATGACCTCCATGCGGTCCAGCAGAGGCTTGGGGATGGTGGAGGTGGTGTTGGCCGTGGTGATGAACAGCACGTCCGACAGGTCAAAGGGCAGTTCCACAAAGTGATCCCGGAAGGTGCTGTTCTGTTCGCTGTCCAGCACCTCCAGCAGGGCCGCGGCGGGGTCGCCCCGCATATCGTGGCCCAGCTTGTCGATCTCGTCCAGCAAAAGCAGGGGGTTTTGGGTGCCCGCCTGCCGCAGGGCGTTCATAATGCGGCCGGGCATTGCGCCCACATAGGTCTTGCGGTGGCCGCGGATATCCGCCTCATCCCGCACGCCGCCCAGGCTCAGCCGGGCCAGCTTCCGGTTCAGCGCGCCCGCCACGGAGATCGCGATAGAGGTCTTGCCCACGCCGGGAGGGCCAACCAGGCAGATGATCTGGCCCTTTGCGTCGGGATTGATCTGCCGCACGGCGATAAACTCCAGGATGCGCTCCTTCACCTTCTCCAGGCCAAAATGGTCCCGGTCCAGGATCTTGCGGGCGGCGCTGACGCTGGCCCGCTCCTTGGTCTCCGTGCCCCAGGGCATCTCCAGACAGATGTCCAGATAGTTGCGGATGACCGAGGCCTCCGCGCTGGAGAAGGGCTGCTTGGCCAGACGGTCCACCTCTTTGAGGAGCTTCTCCTCAATCTCAGGGGCCAGCGCCCGGTCGGTGATCTTCTTGCGGTACTCGTCCAGCTCGCTGTCCTCGTCGTCCCCCAGCTCCTTCTGCAACAGGCGGATCTGCTCGCGGATGATATGGTCCCGCTGGATCTCCCCCATCTCCTGGCGGATCTTGCCCTCCAGCTCCTGCTCGCAGGAGAGGACCTCCGCCTCGTGGGCCAGCAGCTCGTTGACCTTCCGCAGGCGCAGCACAGGCCGCTCCTCCTCCAGCACCAGTTGCTTGTCCTGATGGCGCAGCACGATGTTCTGGGTAATAAAATCCGCCAGATGACCGGGGTCCCGGTCGTCCATCACGGCGGCGGCCAGCTCATCGCTGATGCGGGGCGCATGCTCCATATACTGGGTGAAGTTGGCGTAGGTCTGCCGCAGCAGGGCCTCCAGCTGGAAGTCGCTGATGCGGGCCGCCATCTCCCGCATGGGCTCCACATTGCCCTGGAGATAGGGCTCCGTCTGCCACAGGCGGCGCAGTCTGGCGCGGCTGAGGCCCTCGGTCATCACCCGCACGGCGGTCTCATTGATGCGCAGGATCTGCCGCACGGAGGCAATGGTCCCCACCTGGTAGAGATCCTTTTCCGTGGGCTCGTTGACGCTGATCTCCCGCTGGGCTACCAGAAAGATCTTCTGGTCGGACTCCATCGCCCGCTCCAGGGCACGGATGGAGATCTCCCGCTCCACATCAAAGGTGAGATAGCAGCTGGGAAATATGGTAAGGCCCCGGAGTGCCAGGACCGGCATATTCAAAGTTGTGTTTTCCATAGTTCGTTCTCCTTTCCCGGATACAGGTATCGGGATATAGGACAAAGAGGGGCGGAAGCCGCCCCCCTTTGATGATATGATGTCTTTCGGGTCAGCAGACCTCGCCCTCGGTCAGGGCAGCTGTCTGCGTCTCTCCATGGCCGCGCAGAATATCGGGCCCCTGCTCCCCCCGGACACACGCCGGGGTGATGACCACCTTCTGCACGGTGGGGTCGGAGGGGATGTCGAACATCACCTGTGTCAGGATGCCCTCCAGCACAGCGCGCAGGCCACGGGCGCCGATATTGCGCTCGATGGCCTTGTCGGCCACGGCCTCCAGCGCCCCGGGGGCAAACTCCAACTCCACATGGTCGTATTCCAGCAGCTTCTGATACTGCTTGACCAGCGCGTTCTTCGGCTCCGTGAGGATGCGCACCAGATCCTCCCGCTTCAGGGAATCCAGCGGCGCGATCACCGGCAGACGGCCCACCAGCTCGGGAATGATGCCGAACTTCAGCAGGTCGCTGGGCTGCACCTCTTTGAGGATAGCGCCCAGATCCCGCTCCTTCTTGCTCTGGAGCTTGGAATCGAAGCCGATGCCCCGCTTCTCCGTGCGGCGCTCAATGATCTTGTCCAGTCCATCGAAAGCGCCGCCGCAGATGAACAGGATATTGCGGGTATTGATCTGGATAAACTCCTGATGGGGATGCTTGCGGCCGCCCTGGGGCGGGACGTTGGCCACGGTGCCCTCCAGGATCTTCAGCAGCGCCTGCTGTACGCCCTCGCCGGAAACATCGCGGGTGATGGATGTGTTCTCGCTCTTGCGGGCGATCTTGTCGATCTCATCGACGTAGATGATGCCGTGCTCAGCCAGCTCAACATCGTAGTCGGCGGCCTGAAGTAAACGGAGGAGGATATTCTCCACATCGTCGCCTACGTAGCCGGCTTCCGTGAGCGTGGTAGCGTCCGCAATGGCAAAGGGCACATGCAGTGTCCGCGCCAGGGT
>CAYSDG010000179.1:0-2713 GCA_964429705.1 uncultured Oscillospiraceae bacterium
ACCGGATTCCGAACAGATGCTGGATCATGACCAGCTTGAACAGGACCACCGGGTCAATGCTCGGTCGTCCGTTGTCTTCGCAGTATCAAGAACCCGGCAAGCACATCGGTTCCTTCCTCAGGGGTATCCCGCTGTTTGCTGTGGTGGCGGTGCTGGCTGCCGGAATCGTAACCGTGAACGGGTAAAAATATTCCCCGCCAAATGGAGTAAAAAAGCCAATCGGATTAGAAATCAAATTAGAAAATCGATATACTGATTAATGAAAGCCGTTAAAAGTGGCTTTCATTAATCAGTGTAAGTTAGTTATACATAACCGTCTTCGAAGGAGGTGTGCATTTGGGACATGAATATAATTCTTGGGCAATGTTTCACAGCACGGACATGGGCGACAATATGGAAGAAGTAGTAGAGACCGAGGATTGCAAGGTGCTGCGGATGAAAGACACCAGCGGCGATGGCCTTATGACCATCTATCGGGTCTTTGACGGCGTTTATCTCATGTATAACGACTTCCACATGAGCCATTGTTACAGCCGCTTTCACAGTTCCGCTCGAATCTTCTGCATTGACCATTGCCGGGAAGGGCGCATCGAGCATCAGGCGGGCAAGGATATGCGCTATTACATGGAGCAAGGCGATTTGCGAATGGATCGTCGGGTTCACCACAACGGCGATATGTATTTTCCTGTATCCCACTATCATGGCATCACCATCGGCTTTTTCCTCGACTATGCGGAACGATCCGTGCGGGAGGCAATGCCCGGTGTGTCCGTTGACTTATCGGCATTGGCGGAAAAGTTTTGCGGTAAGGACAGCATCTATATCCTACGCAAACACCCTTCCATTGAGCATATCTTCTCAGAGCTTTACAATGTCCCGGCAAAGATACGCATGGACTATTTCAAAATCAAGGTCATGGAACTGCTGGTATTTCTGCGAGCCTTGGAGTTGTCCGAACACAAGGATGAACGCCCCTACTTTTATTCCAGTCAGATTGAAAAAATCAAAGCGGTACACAAGTTGGTGACGGAAAATCCGGCGGAAAACTACACCACGGAAGCGCTGGCAAAGCAGTTTGACCTCAGTGTTGCCGCTCTGAAAACAGGGTTTAAGGGTGTTTACGGCAGCCCCATTTACACCTACATTCGCACCCACAAGATGAACATGGCGGCATCTATGCTGGTGACAGACCGGAAAAAGCGGATCATCGACATTGCATCCGCTGTGGGCTACGACAACCCAAGTAAATTTGCAGCGGCCTTCAAGGAGATTTTCGGAATGACCCCTGCGGAATACAGAAATGACAGGAGGTAGAGTATGAACACAAAAATGAACCGCTCCGCTGCATCGTGGATCTGGGACTTTGCGGGAGAATATCGCTCCCGCTATGTACTCAGCGTTCTCAGTGCGGTGTGCGGCGTGATCTGCGGGATTTTGCCCTATTTCGTCATGGCAAATATCATTGCCGACTTGCTTAGCGGATGCCGTGAGATGGATATTTACTTAAAAAACTGTCTGCTGATGGCAGCACTGTGGGTGGGGCACTGTGGCTTTCACAGCATTTCCACCACCCTTTCCCACAAGGCGACCTTCGCCGTGCTGGGAAATATCCGCAAGCGGGTGTGTGAAAAACTGACTCGTGTGCCATTGGGTACGGTGCTGGATATGCCCTCCGGAACGCTTAAAAATGTGCTGGTAGAGCGGATCGACAGCATTGAAACCACTATGGCGCATATCATCCCCGAATTTACGTCCAACCTGCTGGTTCCCATCGTCCTGCTGGTTTACCTCTTTGTGCTGGACTGGCGCATGGCTCTGGCGGTGTTGGTAACAGCACCCATCGGATTTGGCTGTTATGCAGGTATGACCCGTGGCTATGCGGAAAGTTATCAGAACACTGTGGATAAAACGAAGATCCTCAACGACACAGCGGTAGAATACATAAACGGCATTGAGGTCATCAAGGCGTTTGGCAAGGCCCAAAGCTCCTATGAAAAGTTTGTGGTTGCGGCCAAAGAGGGTGCAAGCTGCTATGTGGAATGGATGCGGCGGTGCAACATCTATTTCTGCCTTGCCATGTCCATCTTCCCGGCAACCATGGTGGCGGTGCTTCCCATTGGCGGTCTGCTGTTCCGGGCGGGAACACTGGACGCCGATACCTTCATTCGGGTCATCCTGTTCTCCGTGGGACTGGTGGCCTCCTTCATCACCGTCATGTCCTACGGTGACGATCTTGCAAAGCTGAGTACCATCATCGGAGAAGTGACCGGTATTCTGGAGCAGGAGGAACAGATTCGCCCGCAAGCGTCCGCCGCTGTGCCGAACAATAACGACATCGTATTGCATGATGTAACCTTTGGCTACCACGAAAAAGAAGCGCTTCATGGCATCAACATGACCATTCGGGAAGGTACGGTCAACGCTCTTGTCGGTCCCTCCGGCAGCGGAAAATCCACCATTGCCAAGCTCATTGCGGGACTTTGGGATGTAAAAAGCGGCAATATTTCTATTGGCGGTGTGGACATTCGCGCTATGACACAGGCAGACTACAACCGTTATATCGCCTATGTTTCTCAGGACGATTACCTGTTTGACACCACCGTCATGGAAAATATCCGCATGGGCAATCAAAGCACTACGGACGAAGAAGTCATTGATGCGGCGAAAAACAGCGGCTGCCATGACTTCATTATGAGTCTGGAAAACGGCTATC
>CAYSDG010000180.1:0-2671 GCA_964429705.1 uncultured Oscillospiraceae bacterium
ACACCCCACATGTTAGATAGTATATCATACTGTCTAACATGTGGGGTTCAGTTCAAAACTGTGAGTCGTTCTTATCTACTTTCAATCGTTTCCATGACTTTTTTCAGATTATCTGCTTGCAAATAAAAGGACGGCAGGTGCTGTTTGCTATAAGCCATATACGCGGAATTCTGCGTCAGTTGGATCAAGAGTGCAGTAAAAAACTGCTCCCAACTGAAAAACTGTGCAGAGTCGATCGTGTCTGCCGGATCATCAAGGATCGCCTGTAATTGAATACTGCGAATGATCCCGGATTTCAACAACAGCCACTCGAACGATTCCGGCAAATAGAGCGTCACCTGTTCCGGGTACAACTGCTGTATCTTATAGACTTTTTCCATTTCCGCACCAAAGGCTGCGCCGTCAGCAACCACGAGGGTATGTTCGTTCAAATGGTTCAGAAGATATGTCAGAATATTTGACTTACCCTGCGCTGCGGCACAGACTGTACCGTTCTGCTCTGCAATTTTGGAGAACATCTGATAGCCGCTGTTGGAGTCCTCCGTTAAAATGCAATCAGAGGTTTTTAGCCTCTCCCCTGCGCGATCCAGTGTCTGATAATAAGGATATGCACGATTATAGGTGCGTTTATAGCGGCTGGTCGTTTTCCGCAGCTCTAAAACCGCATCTACACTGTACGGCAGCTGATACAGACTCTCCCGCGTGATCAGAACATAGTAGTTGTTGCTTTCCCGAATGGCATGGGCAAAGGCTTCAGAGTTGATAAATGCGTTGCCTTCGTCTGCAAACACGATACTGTTTTCAATGTGCTGTAAGCGCTCTTCCCAACCAACACCGCTCAGCACACAGCAGGGTCTGTCACATTCTACGGTAACACCGCTCATTCTTCCCTGCTCTTCGTAGTCGCGGAGCATTCCAATCAAAGTCGTCTTTCCGGTCGCACTGTCTCCACGGATTACTGTAATATTACGCTCGATCTCTAAGGCAAACTGGATCTTGCGGCTGCGCACCTTGATACTGTGTTTTCCTTTCATAGATGCCTCCGCTTACACATAACGTGCTGCCACCGGCAGCAGTTCCTGCATACTATGAACCATGCTGTCATCATTGAGAATATGCGCTTCAAATCGGCGTTTTCCAAAGTCCATAATGTGGCGCAGATTGATGGTAACATCCGCTTCCCTGCCCAGCTCCAGGATGAACTTTGCGCAGTTATCCCCGCAGGTCGATGCATTAAACACCTGATCCGGGCAATGCTTGATCAGAATCAGCGTTTTTACGCCGCCGGACAGCTCTGCAGGAGGAATGATGCCCAGTACCGGACTTTTGATCGCTTCGGCATCGACAACTTCGGAACCATCTACTTTTTTGATGACCTTCTTTGAGAAATCATCCAGCATCCAGCTGTCTTCATAGGTGTTCCGGAAGTACATTTCTGTATTATAGATTGCAGACGGCATATCGCCAAAATAGATGTGAAGCATCTTCTGCGGTCCTTTCCTTGCAATACTTTCTGATATAGACTTTGCATTTTAGGTTAGTATAGCATGGTTCCCCTTAAAATAAAAGTTCATTTTACTTCCTGCACCGCAAAACAGTTCATCAAATAAGAAAGATGACAAGATATTCATATATGCTTTTTACCACATTTTGCATGGTCACTCAAGATTTCACTTCTGCATCCATAAGAAACGCGTCTTTTCAGGTATTCTTCCATTATTTCCCGTTGTAGCGGTCGTTGGCAAAACGAAAAAACTGTGATATACTGTATAAAAAGAGCAAAAATCTAAGTACCACCGCATAACACAGGTTGTTCTTACGCGATTGCAGCAGAACAGAAGGCACGGGTCACCTATGACAACATCCTGCGCCTGAGCGACGATCCCGATGTCAACGACGTCATCAAGTTCCTCCGGGCCCGGGAGATCGTACACTTTCAGCGTTTTGGAGAAAGCCTGGCATTCGTGAAGGACCGGCTGGGGGAGAAGAACCTCTACTACAGGAACCCCAGCTTTGACAGCAAGTGCCGATATTAGCGGCAGGAAACGCCAACGCCAACCAAAAAGACCCGCCGGAGCACCGACGGGTCTTTCTGTTACATACAGATACATACAGAACACTGCATGTAAGGGGACTGCTGCACAGCTGCAAGCCAAGGTTACCATACCTCTTTTATTTTCGCAACCTCGTTTTTTTCTAAAAATCTTTTTTCTTCCATTTGGCTGCCCCAGATGGCCGCTTTTTGCCTGCTCGCTCCAGCTCCGTCTCCACGTCCTCCCTGCTCTCTATTCCCGGTTAACGGCGTTTTTTCTGGGATCTTCTCTGCCTGTTTCCTGTCGATACCCGCTGCATGAGTTGATCTTACTCATAATTACCCTTAAAATTACCCTAAAGCAATTTTACGGTACCCGCTCCACGGGTTGTCCTTATCCCTTCAGCGCACCGGCCCGGTCCAGGATCACCAGCAGCCGCACCATGTCGGCGCTCAGATCCAGTCCCTTGCCGTCCCCGCTGAGATAGCCCTTGCTCACCAGTTTCTGTACCGTCGCCTGCGCCCAGCTGGGGCACTCAGAAACGGTGTTGTATCGCACTGCCATATCTTCTTCATCCTCCTCGTCCTCCTCGTCAGAATCGTTTGCCGCGCCCCACAGGGGCATGGCGGGCGGCAATT
>CAYSDG010000181.1:0-2574 GCA_964429705.1 uncultured Oscillospiraceae bacterium
CCCGGCAGATGCTGGTGGAGCATATGAAAAATGAGTGCGCCGCCACGATCGTGGCCCAGGGGGAGGACGGTACCGTTCTAGGCTATGCGGGGCTGCTGACGGTGCTGGATGAGGGCTATATCACCAATATTGCCGTACATCCGGAGTTTCGTCGCCAAGGCATCGCGTCCCAGCTGCTGGATGTGTTCACCCGCTTCGCCCAAGGCAACCATATGGCGTTTCTGACCCTGGAGGTGCGCGATGCCAACGCCGCTGCCCGGGCCCTCTACGCCAAGCACGGCTATGAGGAGGTGGGGCGCAGAAAGAATTACTACGACCACCCCAAGGAGGACGCCATTATCATGACCCGATTTTTTGGAGAGGAAGAGGAGACGTGACAGAGATCTTACTGGGGACCACCAATCCTTCCAAGGCGGCCTATCTGGCCCATCAGCTGCGGGACTACGATGTGAAGATCCTGACGCTGCGGGACCTGGGCATTGAGAAGGCAGCGGATGAGGCCGGAAAAGATCCCGTGGAAAACGCCATGGCCAAGGCGGCCTGGTATGGGCAGTTCCACCCCTGTGTCATCTCTCAGGACTCCGCCCTGTATATCCGGGAGCTGGCGCTGGATGATCCCCGGCAGCCGGGGCTCTTTATCAAGCGCCGCCCCGACGGACAGGAGATGAACGACGAGGAGATGCTGATCTACTATGCAGGTCTGGCCCATGAACTGGGCGGGCGGGTGACGGCCTGGTATCAGGACGGTTATGCTGTCAGCAGCAACGGCAAGGTGGAGGGCTTCATGGATACCGGCCCGGTCAATGATATTTATGCCTTTCAGCTGGTGGACAAGCCCCATCCGGAGCGCCATCCCGGCTGGCCGCTGGACAGTCTGTCCATCCGTCCTAAAACGGGCCGCTACTTTGTGGAGGACCGGGAGAACGCCATGACGGCGGTGGAGGAGGTCCTGGCCAAGGACTTCAAGGACCGGCTGCTGGCGTTTTATGTTCGGACGCTGGGGCTGGAGCGGCGGTGAGAGGTGGTTTTCGTTTCTGGAGGGGTGACTGAGCAGGGGGCGTGACGCTGTTTGCCTCCGGCGGGGCTGTTCCGCTTCCGAGCGGGTGACTTTTTCGACGCCGAAAAAGTCACCAAAAAGGTGTTCGGGGGACACCCCCGAATGCCCCCGTTTTTTGAGAACGATGGCTCGTGCATGGCGTCAGAACAGCACATGTTGTCGATAGACGTTGCTCCCACTAAGAGCCATCTTACAGTTGTGCGCCTGTTGGCTCTCGAAATGATACATTCCTAAGCTTGTTAGCCGAAGCCACTGACTGCGTTGGGCGCATATGTGCGGTGGGTTGTTGAGAGCCCTGTTGACGAAAGGCTGCAAGTTTTCACCGTACCATTGTCTGCAATGTAAGACAGCGGCACAGACCGGCAAGTCTGTTTGTTTCGGTGTCGAGGGGCGACAGCCCGACAGCCGAAGTTTCGGGAGATGGATTCACTTTTCTTACCACGGTCTCCTCGCGGCGTAGCCGCTGTGGCCTACGCTAAAAATGTGCCACCGGCACATTTTCTTAACGCTGCGGGGTCCGGGGTGCTCCCTGGCGGGTGACTTTTTAGCGGTAAAAAGTCACCCGCCGGAGGCAAGCAGAGTAGCGAAAAGATCATAGCTGCCGACAAAAAGCACCTCAGCCCGCAGACAAGACTAAAGGCTGCATCGGTTGCGCTGCCGCCCTCCCTGCGGTATGATGTTAGAGAAGGTTCCGGAGCCTGACAATAACCCTGAGGGAGGCGGCTATGGATTACGCAAGGACAGGAGATATGATCCGGCGACTGCGCCGGGAGCAGGGCATGACCCAGCGGGAGCTGGCGGAGCGGCTGCAGATCACGGACAAGGCGGTGAGCCGCTGGGAGCGCGGCGTCGGATGTCCCGACGTGTCGCTGTTGGAAGAGTTGTCCCGGGCTTTGGGAGCAGATCTCTCCGCACTGCTGACCGGGAACCTCCCCGAGGAGGACATTTCGGGAGGAAATATGAAAAAAGCGACCTATTCTGTGTGCCCCAACTGCGGCGGCATCACCGTGACCACCGGGGCTGGGGAGCTGAGCTGCTGCGGCAGAAAGCTGGCGGCGCTGACACCGCAAAAGGCGGCGGAGGAGGACAGGCTCCAGGTCGAGAAGTTGGAGGGGGAGTGGTTCATCACCAGCCGCCACCCCATGACCAAGGCGCACCACATCGCCTTTGTAGCTTTTGCCGCAGGGGATCGGGTACAGCTGATCCGGCAGTATCCCGAGTGGGATTTGCAACTGCGGCTCCAGGAGCGGGGCCGCGGAACCCTGTTGTGGTACTGTACGCAGCACGGACTGTTTTATCAATTCTTGTAAAATTTTGACATGCGCCAAGGAGGGCGAAGGTATGCTCATTTTAGCTTTTGAATCATCCTGTGACGAGACGGCGGTCTCTGTGGTACGGGACGGGCGGGAGGTCCTCTCTGACGCCATTTTGTCCCAGGCGGATATGCACGCCCTCTATGGCGGCGTGGTGCCGGAGATCGCCTCCCGCAAGCATGTGGAGGCCATCGCCGGGCTGAC
>CAYSDG010000182.1:0-2565 GCA_964429705.1 uncultured Oscillospiraceae bacterium
TCTTTAATAAATTTTCGCCCTTTTCACCCATAACCAGTATGGGATCATCGTCCTCAAAACAGAACCGAATCAAATACATTTCTTACATCAGCGGCTCCATGCCCAGAACGGGATGTCCCTTTTCAGTGAGGAAGGCATACAGCTCCTCCATATCGCAGGTCACGGTTTCGTCTGCGATCATGTCGCAGAAATTGTCTATGCCGCAAATCTCCTTCACCGTTTTGTTCAGGCGCTCCGCAACGTCGTCCTTCAGCTCCTTGGGCATCCAAACGATGCGCTCCACGCCGCCCTCCGCCTTGGCAAATTTCTTGGAGGAAATAAAGTGCCGTCCGTGACCCATGAAGCCGGGGGTCTGCACGCCGCCGCCGGTCATGGAGGCCAGCTCGCCGAAGGTCATGCCGGTGGGGGTCATGCCCTTGAACTCACGGTTGCAGATGACCAGGCCGTTGCTGACGGGCTCGATGCCGCAGATGCACTCGAAGCAGCCGCAGCTGGTCATGGGATCCTCCATGATGGAGTACAGGCTGACATGCTCCACAGCGCCCTGGGTGGCAGCGTGGACCATACGGTCAACGTCGGGATAATAGCCCTTCTTCTCGTCGGTGCAGCCCTCCTTGCTGATGGGCTGGCAGGGACCGGCGTCGTTGAGCTCCTTGGTGGCCTTGGCATCCAGCCAGCTGACAGCACCGCACAGGCCCAGACGCTCGGGAGTGACCACGCAGCAGTGGCTGGGAGCGAAGGACTGGCACAGGATGCAGGTGTAGAACTGGTCCACACTCTCGTCGGTGAGGCTGCTCAGGCGCTCGTCGCGGGCGTTATAGGTGGGCATAGCCTCTTCGTCCAGAATGCGCTTGGCCTCAGCAGGGTCAGTGACCAGGGTGACCTGGCACTTGTCAACGACCACGTCGAACTCGTCCATGATCATGTTGTACAGCACCTCGCCGAAGTGGCTCATGCGCAGGCCCTTCTCGTAAGCATCCTTGCTGATGCGGATGCGGAACTGGTTGCGCTGACCGGTGTGCATCACGCCCTCCATGTAGTTGAACCAAGCGTGGATCTTGCGCTCGATAACGGACTCAAAGTCCTTCTGCATCTTCGCACCGGACACCTCGATGTAGGTGGCCAGGGGGAATTCGGTCTGGCCGCAGTCAATATCGGGGCCAACCACGGTGATCTTGTGGTCCTCGACGTCCTTGGCGTCGCGGGTGACGACCAGCTCACAGGTGGTGTTCTTGCTGGACCAGAATTCCACCTGCATATCGGCCTTGCGGATGATCTCGCCCTCGAAAGCGGCGGCAAATGCCACAGGGATGGGCAGCTCCTTGACCTTGATCTTGATGTTGCGCAGGGCCAGAGAGTGCTTAACGGTCTCATCGTAGTTGGTGACGCTCTCCAGCGCACCGGGGACCTGCACATCGCCCAGTTCCTGGTCCACCACCACAGGGAAGCCCAGCGCGATGGCACCCGCACCAGCGGAGACCACCACCTCGTTGAGGGCACCGAAGGTGTTGACGAAGGCGGGAACACGGTCCTTGGTATAGGCCAGCAGACCAGCCAGGTCACCGGGCTGGACGTTGCCGAAGATCAGCGCGGCACGGATGGCCACGGTGACAACGTGGATGACGCTGGTGACATCGTGGCCCAGAGGCACCACGCGCAGCTCCAGACCCATCTTCACGCCCTCTGCCTGGGCCTGCTCGATGCAGTCGCCAATCATAAAGGTCATGATACCCTTGGACTGGTAGTCCTTCACCACCTTGGCCACATCAGCGGCGTTGTCAGCCTTGCCCAGAACGACAGCTACGCCGGGGATGTCGCCGGTGACCAGAGGCACGCCCAGGGAGCGGATGATGGGGTCGGGCACGAAGCCGATGCCGGAGTCAGCGGCATAGGGATCAGCGCCGCCCACATACTTCAGGCCCTCGATGATCTCAGCGCCCACAGCGGTGGCCAGACCGGCATTCAGCGCCTGGCCCAGGTCATCCTGGCCGGAGATCAGGCTCTTGAGTACGCCCACGCAGGCAGGCAGGTCGCCCAGAGTCTTCACCTTCACACCGGTGGCGGCGTAGATGGTGGGGAAGAAGTACGCAGTGTCGGGGAATGCAACGGGGGTGTCTGCGCCGTGCTTGGCAATTGCCTCATTCACAGCGCTCTCAGTCAGGCCCGCAACAGCATTGGAACCGGCATAGATCAGATCAGTTAATGCACTCATGATAATACAGCCTCCATACAAATTTAATGCTGGGGAAAACCTCATACAGTGTAAATATATCAAATCCGTCTGCATTTGTATAGACTTTTTCCCATTGTTTACAAAAATTTTGCGAATTTTCTTGCGTTGGCGAACAGTTGGAGCTAATTTTGTGTGCATTGCAAAGTCTCCTCCGCTGGAGACAAAAAAGAGAGGCCCGAAGGCCTCTCTTTTTGAAAGCAATCAGTACGATCAGATCTCCAGGTAGGAGTCGGCGTACAGAGTGTTGTTCTTGAACACGTCGCAGCTCTTGATGGTCTCCATCAGGCGCAGGTCGTTGGGGTTGACGATAGCGGAGGTCAGACCCTGCATCA
>CAYSDG010000183.1:0-2561 GCA_964429705.1 uncultured Oscillospiraceae bacterium
CCAGGTTCACACCGCCGAAGGAGCCGGAGATCATGTACACGGTGTTGACGATCTCGTCAACATCCTTGGACTTGACGCACAGAGGGAAGGCGTCCACATCACCGAAGGCCTTGAACAGCACGCACTTGCCCTCCATGACGGGCATACCGGCCTCGGGGCCGATGTCGCCCAGACCCAGCACGGCGCTGCCGTCGGTGACAACGGCGCACAGGTTGTGGCGGCGGGTCAGGTCATAGGACTTGCTGACGTCCTTGCTGATCTCCACGCAGGGCTCAGCGACGCCGGGGGTGTAAGCCAGGCTCAGGTCGTCCTTGGTGGCGACGGGAACGGTGGCGACAACTTCAATCTTGCCCTTCCACTCACCGTGGAGGCGCAGGGATTCCTTTGCGTAATCCATATTGGTTTCTCCTCTTATGTTAAACGAATTGCAATTAAAAATTATAGCACAAAGCGGGGGATGATTCAAGAAGCCTTTTCAGAAGATCCAAATCAGAACTGGATCTCGCGGATCACGGACTTCAGCTTCTCAGCGCTGTTCTGGAGCTTGGCGGTCTCCTCCTCGGTCAGGGGGTTCAGGATCTTGCCGCGGACACCCTGGTTGTTGATGATGGTCAGGGTGGACAGGCAGACATCGTCCACGCCGTACTCGCCGTGCATCATGGTGGAGACGGTAGCGGCAGCGCCGGCGTCGTTCTGCAGCAGCTTGCACAGGTGGCAGACGGACATAGCAACAGCGTAGAAGGTAGCGCCCTTGTTCTCGATGACCTTAGCGCCGGACTTTCTCACATACTCCTCGACCTCGGCGTAGTCCTTGTTCCACTCGATGGTCTTGTCGGGAGCGAACTTGGGATAATCGTCGATGTGGTTGTTGGCAATGGCAGCCAGGGACCAGGGCACGAAGGAGCTGTCGCCGTGCTCACCGTAGACATGAGCGTGGATGTTGCGGGGGCTGATGTGGAAGCGCTTGGCCAGAGCAGACTGCAGGCGGCTGGTATCCAGGATGGTGCCGGAGCCGATGATATGCTCCTCGGGGATACCGGAGATCTTGTGGAAGACATAGGTCATGACGTCGACGGGGTTGGCGACGATCAGATACAGAGCGTTGGGAGCGTACTGAGCGACCTGAGAGGCAACGTCCTTGAGGATGTTGACGTTGGTCTGAGCCAGATCCAGACGGGTCATGCCGGGCTTTCTGGCAACGCCGCAGGTGATGACGATGATGTTGGAGTCAGCCACATCGGGATAATCGCCGGCGCGGACGATCGCGGGAGCGCAGAAGGGAGCGCCCTGATAAATATCCAAAGCCTCGCCAACGGCCTTCTTCTTGTTGACATCCACCAGAACGATCTCGGAAGCGATACCCTGAATCATCAGGTCGTTTGCAATGGTGGCACCCACGCTGCCGGCACCGATAATGCTGATCTTGCTCATGAGAATTATCCTCCACGAAGTAAATAATAATGATAATAATAGTACGTGAATCAAGGACAATGAAACGGTGATTTATCCTTGCGTGGTAGAATATAACACTTTGTTAATGAGTTGTCAATTGCTATTTGATAACATTTTAACAAAAAATATAAATTCGCCGAAAGGACCAAATACCGCCCTTTTTTTATGCGAAAAACGGTCAGCTTACAGCAATAATAGACAATTCATACAACGCTTTGACAGGCTCTGCCGGGGGTATCTGAGGCAAAAAAATACGCGTCCCGCCCCGGCGTGCAGCCGGGGACAGGACACGTGTGAGAGACAGATCAGCGCTTGCTGAGCCTGCGCTGGACGAGCTTGACCAGCTCGACGATGGGGATGACCAGGAAGCTCAGCACCAGAGCAACACCATACTCGGTGAGACCGGCGGGGGTGAAGCCGAAGGCGTTGGACAGGAAGGGGACCTCCAGCAGCAGGGTGGTCAGGGCCAGGGAGCCCAGCATGGCGGCCCACAGGACCTTGTTGTGGCCCTTCAGGGAGAAGATGGACTTGCGCTGGGAGCGCATGTTGAAGGAGTGGAAGATCTCGCACATGGACATGGTCAGGAAGGCCATGGTCATGCCGTGATCGGAAGCGCCCAGCTCCCGCAGCTGGGAGAAGAAGCCAGCGCCGAACTCAAAGTAGCTGCCGATGAGGTAGGAGATGATGGTCAGCGCGGTGACCAGGATACCCTGGTAGGCGATGTCGACGAACAGGCCGCCGGCGAAGATGCCCTCCTTGGAGTCGCGGGGAGGACGCTGCATGGTGTCAGGCTCCGCCTCCTCCATGCCCAGTGCCAGGGCGGGGAAGCAGTCGGTGACCAGGTTGATGAACAGCAGATGGACAGGCTTGAGCAGGGTGAAGCCCATGAGGGTGGCGGTAAAGACACCCAGCACCTCGGACATGTTGGAGGCCAGCAGGAACTGGATGGCCTTGCGGATATTGTCGTAGATGCGGCGGCCCTCGCCCACGGCGGAGACGATGGTGGCGAAGTTATCGTCGGCCAGCACCATGTCCGCCACGTTCTTGGTGACGTCGGTGCCGGTGATGCCCATGCCCACGCCGATGTCGGCGGACTTGATGGAGGGGGC
>CAYSDG010000184.1:0-2549 GCA_964429705.1 uncultured Oscillospiraceae bacterium
TCGATAGTCTGCTCCCTGCCATCCTTCACATAGACGATCTGCTTGGCGACCTTTTTCCCGCCTGCGGACTGGATGATGACGTTCTTCACATCCATGCCGTACTCGATCTGCACGCCATGGCTCTCCAGATACTTCACCAGGGGCAGGATCATGCTCTCGTACTGGTTGTACTTGGTGAAGCGCAGGGCGCTGAAATCGGGCAAGCCGTCAATATGGTGGACATAGCGGCACAGGTACCGCTTCATCTCCAGGGCGCTGGACCAGCGCTGGAAGGCGAACATCGTCTGCCAGTACAGCCAGAAGTTGGTGCTCCAGAAGCTGTCGGGGAGGATGTCGGAAATCTTCTTATCCTCCAGTTCCTTCTCCGGGGTGAGAAACAGTCGGGAGAGCGCCAGAGCCGATTCCTTGTCCAGGGCGAACTTTTTATCGGTGTGGGCATCCTCGCCGCAGTTGACGGAAGCCCGGCACAGGGAGTAGTTGGGGTCGTGCTTGTTGAGCCAGTAGTACTCATCCAGCACGGACACACCAGGGGTCTCAAGGGAAGGCACATCCCGGAAGGTGTCCCACATGATCTCAAAGTGGTTGTCCATCTCCCGGCCGCCCCGCATGAAGAAGCCCTTGGTCACGTCCCGGTAGCCGTCGCAGCTGCCGCCCGCCAGCTCCAGCTTCTCCAGAAGGTGGATGTGCTCCCCCTTCATCTGTCCGTCGCGGACCAGGTAAAAGGCTGCCGCCAGACCGACAAGACCGGTGCCGATGATATACGCCGATTTTTTATCCACATCCTTCGGTTTCTCGGGGTGGGCAAATGCTTCGTATGTTCCCGCAGAATAATACATGGTTAAAACCTCCTGTTTTTTCGATGGTTTGATTATATCGGATCCCGCGAAGTTTACCATAAACAGAAAACGCGCCGTGATAAAACATTTATCACGGCGCAGAAACTGTCAAAATTTTGATCAAAATCGAAAAATGATAAAATTTAGCGCGCAAAGCGCTGAAGGGCCTCGGCGATGGAACCCTGGATGAGCCTGGACAGCCGCTCCACGATCTCCTGCGGGTCCTCCCGCATGTCATCCTTGATCCAATCCATCATGATGCCGATAAATATGTAGGAGAACACCCGGGAGATGAAGCTCTTGTCCTCGTCCCGTACGGTCATACCCGCGCACTCCTCCTCCACGACACCCATGATCAAGTCGTCTACCAGCGGATCCAGGTACTTCTCCACCTGCTCCTTGTGGGTACAGCGGTATACGTTCATGACGAAAGGCTTATTCTCCCGCACGGCCTCAAAGATCTGCAGAAAGCCCTGCTGCCAAGTGGCGTGGGTCTTCTTATCCTCCAGCGCTTTCCGGGCATCCTCGATGCACGACCACTCCACCAGGTCATAGATGTCCTTGAAGTGGTAGTAAAACGTCATCCGGTTGATGCCGCAGTCCTCCGCAATATCGCTGATGGTGATTTTCGTCAAAGGCTTCTTCAAAAGCAGATTTTTAAGGGAGCGCTCCAGCGCGCGCTTTGTTACCTGGGACATAACGGCTTTCTCTCCTGACAGGTGTATTTAGGCTCGCGGCCTATGATATATGATACCAGCTTTTCTCCGCCGCATTTCAAACAAAGTGTAAAATTTAAGCGTTCCACCCCGAAAAATGATGTATTTCCCCGCTATTTCGTGTTACAATTGCAGACAAAGCCAGCCTTGCGGCACAGGCAGAGGGAGGATACGCCACATGAAAGCACTGACCTATATCGAGCGCGGCAGGTTTGCCCTGACCGACAAGCCAAAGCCCCAGCTGCTCCATCCCCGGGACGCCATCGTCCGCGTCACCCTGGGCAGCATCTGTACCAGCGACCTGCACATCAAGCACGGATCCGTGCCCCGCGCTGTGCCCGGCATCACAGTCGGACACGAAATGGTGGGCGTTGTGGAGGAGGTCGGCGCTCAGGTGGGAACGCTCCGGCCCGGAGACCGGGTAGCGGTCAACGTGGAGACCTTCTGCGGGGAGTGCTTCTTCTGCCAGCACGGCTACGTGAACAACTGCACCGACAGGGACGGCGGCTGGGCGCTGGGCTGCCGCATCGACGGCGGACAGGCCCCCTTCGTCCGGGTCCCCTATGCCGACCAGGGGCTGACCCGGATCCCCGACAGCGTGACCGATGAGCAGGCCCTCTTCGTGGGGGATGTCCTCGCTACAGGCTTCTGGGCAACCCGCATCTCTGACATCACACCGGAGGACACCGTCCTTATCCTCGGTGCGGGACCCACCGGGATCTGCACGCTGCTGTGCGTCATGCTGAAGAAGCCCAAGACCATCATCGTCTGCGAGAAGGACCCCCAGCGGGCAGCCTTCGTCCGTGCCCACTACCCGGAGGTACTGGTCTGCGCGCCGGAGGTGTGCGAGCGCTTCGCCCGCGCCCACTCCGCCCACGGCGGGGCGGACGTGGTGCTGGAGGTCGCAGGGGCAGAGGATACCTTTACGCTGGCCTGGCGCTGCGCCCGCCCCAACGCAACGGTCACTGTGGTCGCCCTCTACGACGAGGCCCAGACC